>NZ_JAVRCS010000004.1:0-62073 GCF_034530635.1 Nostoc sp. EspVER01 | reverse complement strand
TCCAGTATGTGTAATCAACGGTGTCTATACCAGCACCACCATCCATGTAATCATCATCACTGCCACCGCTGATTATATCGTTACCAGACCAACCTTTGAGGGTATCTTCGCCACTATCGCCGTAGATACTATCATTGCCAGAACCCGTCCAGATAAAATCATTGCCCTCATAACCAAAAGCCTTTACATCATCGGAAGTCAGTTGGTTGTAGTAGTCGTTGCCAGAAGTTCCGTTGTAAGTGAATACCATGAGAGATCATCCTTAATTAAAATAATTGTGAATGTTAACTAAGTAAGCTGTGTTGTTCGCACGCGTTATCAGCTTCTATATTTAAGTAATCAACATCATTCTGTAAGATTACGCAAAAAAAAAGTTTTTATAATCTACAACTATGTAAAAAAATATAAAGTAGGATAAAACCCTTTTACTTCTTGCACTTGCTTGATTCAAACTACAAATTTTGACACCGACCTAATGGGTGTTAGCTTTGTTTTAGCGGCAGGAAAAAGCGACCAACATGTATTTCATGGCGATCGCTATGAGATGTTTACTTAACTTCGCAAAAATAAAATATGAGTTCTATATATTGAGTAAGGGACTTCCAAATAAAAAAAACATCCCAAATTTTCTTGTGAGATGGACATCTTGCTCGTACCAGATTTAGGGCGGGCGAAACGCCCACCCCACAAGATGGATAATTTAGTTCTTGTCAGTCCCTAAGTAGACAGAAAAAACCAAAATATGTGATGCAACTTGCTCCCCTGTTCCCAATTTTCTACCGCATTCTCCAGCCGAGTTTTCCCAACTGTCTTTGGACTGGAAATTCTCATGCTAAAGCGATCGCACTCACATTCGATGATGGTCCCCATCCTCAATACACACCCGAAGTCTTGGCAGTGTTAGATCGTTACAAGATTACAGCGAGTTTTTTTTGGTTGGGTGTTTGCGTCAACCGTTCACCAGCCATTGCTAAAGCCGTTAGCGATCGCGGACACTGGATTGGATTGCATGGCTACGATCATCGCTCTTTTCCTATGCTTTCCCCAAACGACCTGAAGGACAGTTTAGAAAAAACCCAAATTGCCATTTATAAAGCCTGCAATCTGCAACCTGAACAAGTGCGAGATGTTCGCCCCCCCAATGGTTTCTTTACACCTGTTACTTTAAATTTGTTTTCTCAGTGGAATTACCGGCCAGTTATGTGGAGCGTTGTACCAGAAGACTGGGTGCGCCCAGGTGTCACCACAGTGGTAGAGCGAATTATGCAGCAAGTGAAAAATGGGTCAATAATTGTTTTGCATGATGGTGCTTGCGGTGGACAAGATGTTGCTGCGACAATTCAGATTCTTATTCCGCAACTGCTAGAACAAGGTTATAAGTTTGTAACTGTTGATACTCTATGGCAGCAAACTAAGACAACCCATTGATTGTTACACATTTCCAAAATAGGTGAAGTTAATAATTTGTTTTAAATCAGGCTTTCCCATAAATGATGCCAGAGCAGTTTTCGATTATTGACGTTCCCCTAGATGCCCCAGAGGCCGATGAAGATTTAGGAACCAAAGAAAAGTTCTGGTTTCGCCATCAGTATTTAGGTCGTTGTCTATTCAAGAAAGCTAGACCAAACACAGGAGAAGATTGGGCAGAAAAGATTGCAGCCGAGTTGTGCGAGTTACTAGGTTTACCCCATGCTGATTATGAACTGGCAATATTCAATGGGGAAAACGGTATTGTTTCACCCTCATTTTTGCCGCCTCAAGAAGGTGCAATTCTCATCCTTGGTAATGAAATTCTGGCTCGGCTAGTATCTAATTATCCACAAGATTCTAAAGACCTGTCCCAACACACAATTGATAATGTATTCAATGCGATCGGAGATGCTTCAGTTAATTTACCTATCGACTGGACACCACCAGAGAGAATTAGTCATGCGACAGAAACTTTTGTTGGGTATTTACTTTTAGACGCTTGGATCGGGAATAGCGATCGACACCATGAAAATTGGGCATTCATCAGTTTACAAGACAAGATTTATCTAGCACCAACCTATGACCATGCCTCCTGTCTCGGTAGGAACGAGCCTGATTCTAAAAGAAAAAACAGACTAACCACAAAAGACGCTGGCTTTTCTGTCCAAGCGTATGTAGAAAAATGCAATTCTGCGTTGTATGCTATAGTTGGTGATCAAAAAACTCTCAAGACTTTTAATGCATTTTGTGAAGCGCAACAACGGTATCCAGATGCAGCGAGAGTATGGTTGAATAATTTAGCAAGGGTGTCAAGCAATGATACGTTAGAGCTTTTTGAGCGTATTCCATCTAATCGCATATCGCAAACAGCAATTGAATTTGCACAGAAGATATTGGAATTAAATCAAAGTAAGCTGCTGAACACCCTACTATGAAAACACTTTTTTTAGCTTGGCAAGATCCTAATAGTCGTGTTTGGCTTCCCATTGGTCGCTTAAAATTTGACGGAAAAAAATATCAATTTGTATATACGCAAGGTGCTGTAAAAGCTCAAACTGAACATAATTTTCAGCTATTGTATTCCTTCCCAGACTTAAACAAAGAATACACATCAGTTGAACTGTTTCCCTTGTTTTCTAATCGATTAATGCGACGCTCTCGCCCTGACTACAAAAATTATATTGAATCGCTAAATATTCCCGAAGGTGAAGACGATCCAGTTAGCATTCTTTCTCGTAGTGGTGGACGCAAGGTAACAGATTATTTTGAAGTTTTCCCATGCCCAGAACCACATGAAAATGGTTTATACCACATCCATTTTTTTGCACATGGACTACGACACCTTCCTGCTTGTGCAACTGAACGGATTAATCAATTACAAACGGGTGAACTCTTATATTTAGCTAACGAATTTCAAAATCCCCATGACCCGCGTGCATTGCTCTTATGCACTGAGGATCATTACATCGTAGGTTATTGCCCTCGGTATATTGTGGATGATGTTTTTAAACTCAAGAACAAAAATTCAGAACTTGTAAAAGTACATGTTGAGCGCGTTAACCCAGTACCGACCCCTCTGCAACTGCGTTTATTGTTGAATATGACCGCAGAATGGCATGAAGATTTTCGCCCATTTTCTAGCCAGGAGTATCAGCCTTTGGTGGCTGATATCCCTGTGGCTTATACTAATTTCTAGAGTTGATGTGTAGCTAAAAAAGCTTCGACTTCAGCAGCAGTAGGTTGAGAAGCGATCGCACCTGCTTTAATAGTAGTCAGTGCCCCAACAGCACTGGCATAAGTAACAATGCGTTTTGCTGTTTCTGCATCCCGCAAGCTGTGGATACCATATTGACTCAGTTGATAGATGAATCCTGCCAAAAAGCTATCTCCTGCACCAGTTGTATCAACTACAGGGATGGAAAACGAGGGTAATTTGCCTTCGTTCTCACCCAGACAATAAGTGCAGCCGTTTTCCCCATCTGTCACCAGTACCCCCTCAATCGAAGCTAGACGATAAGTAATGGCTCCGGGATCTGCGGTTTCAAATAACCATTCAGCTTCTTCTTTGGAGAGTTTGAGGAAATCAACTCGATTAAATAATTCGGGAATTTTTTGATGGGCGATGTTTGGCTCCTTCCAAAATACAGGACGCCAGTTGACATCCAGCACAATTTTTAAGTCGTAATGTTCTGCTAACTCTAGAGCGCGATTGATTGCCTCTTCACTTTCAGGATAGGCTAATTCCAAAGTACCCAAAACTAGAAAATCTGCCTGTTGAAACAGCGAATCTGACAATTGTTTAGCTTGCAGGCGAGTATCGGCAAATTCTGCGGTATCGTACTGACCAAATCCGGCAAAGGTGCGATCGCCAGCCAGATCCCGTGTAACATAAACTTGCCGCGTTGGTGCTGTGGGATGGCGTTGTACTCCTGTCGTTTCTACACCTACATCTTGTAATAGCTTGACCAATTCATTCCCTGGTTCATCTTCGCCAACAGCTCCGATAAATCCCGCTGACATTCCTAGCTTGACTAAAGCACAGGCTACATTAGCTGGTGCCCCTCCTGGATAAGGAGTCCAAGATTTCACTTCTTCCAGCTTTAGCCCTAATTGATCGGCTAAACAATCAAATAAAATTTCACCAAGGCACAAAACACGGGGATTGCTCATCTCATTTTCAATTTTAGATTTTGATTTGGGATTAGGAATTTACAGTATAAAATCTACAATAGTTTTTGATAATCTGTCGCCAGTCCTTCATAGAATGAAATAGCAATTTTTACTACTCCTATAGCATATATATGCTTCTCATACTCGCTTATTTTAACTAAGTGCTTAGACAATATATTTATTAAAATAAGCTATATTTATTACATAAAGTTTCGCGTAGTTTATATTTTTGGCAACTTGAAATCCAAAGAAAATATTGACAATCATATTACTGCTAACACTTGAAACCCCTACCAAGAAAAGAATCTTCTAGAATTAGAAAGAGCGATTAAGTACATATACCAAGGGAGGATAGAAATAGTCATGGCTGGTGGCAAGTCTGAGACCCCCGTTAGTCTGTCAGACAGAGAACTGCAAATTATCGACCTAGTGGCCGCTGGCTTAACTAACCAAGAGATTGCAGGAAAACTGGAGATTAGCAAGCGTACAGTTGATAACCATATCAGTAATATTCTCACGAAGACTGAGACAGATAATCGAGTAGCCCTTGTCCGCTGGGCTTTACAGTGGGGCAAAGTCTGTTTGAATGATGTCAATTGCTGTACTCTACCTAACCAGATCGAATGAACAATTTACCAGTAGAAGCTTAATTGCTTTGGTCTAGTAAATTACAAGCCAATTTTGAGTTTTACTGATTGTTCTCCTCTTTACGCCTAAGTTTTCAGTGTGAACACTCTACCAAAAGTTCCGAGTCCATCACTCAGCCGGAGTTTATGTTAGTGGAGCCAGCTGACCCTCGGACTCGGAAACTAAAAAGATCAGAATTCCTTTCCAAGTTGACTGGGGATTGGGGACTGGAGAAGCAGGGGAGCAGGGGAGCAGCACTTCGGCTACGCTCAGTGACCGAGGAGCAGTTGCAGTAAGTCTTTCTCCTCTGCCCCTAGGTTACTGAGCGACTTGCTTGCCTTGTGCCGAGTGGAGCCGAGGTAGCAAAGTCGAAAGGAGCCGAAATGCTGCACCTCTGCCTCTTATGTCCACATACCGCAACTAAACAATCATCTACAAAAATTAGCAACAATTCAGTGGTGCAAGCGTTACATTTGAAAGAAATCTATGTTGTCCCATCGGCTTTGGGAGTAGTGTTTCAATGAATACTTCCGCTTCTTTTCAGGGTAGCTCGTCTCCCTTTGAATTTTTTAACTTTGATTTTACGATACCTCTATCTGAAAAGGTTCCCAGTCTGGAAGACCAATCTTCAGACTTTCCGCAAAACACACAAGATGCCGACTTACTCAGACAGCTATCATTTATTCCAGGGTTGAAAGAAATTTTGATGCTGCGGCAGGTTCATGCTTTAGAACATGCTACTGTTTGGGTTCTTAGCGAATCAAAAAGCCCCTATTCTGCTCCAGCAGAATTCACTAACGTTCAACTAGATAATGAACTATTAGGCGGTTTATCTACTGAGCAAGGATTCTACCTCTATGGTGAGGTAAATATTAGTGATTTGCGGCGTGCAGTTACACTTGCTCGACATCGCATCACCAGTGGAGAATGGGATTTGGCTGTACATCCCCGTTGTGGGACAAATTTATCAGTAGCAATGGTCTTAACGGCTGGACTAGCTATCGGTGTGCATCTGTTGCTACCATTTCGACCAATCGAGCAACTTATAGGTTTGGGATTAGCAGCAACGACGGCCGCGGAACTCGCACCAGATTTAGGTTCTATGGCACAGCGTTACCTAACAACTGCCATTCCTTTTAACCTAGCAATTGAAAATATTACCCGTACACGAGATGTTTGGGGGCGTGAGGCACATTTTGTTAAAGTGGGCTGGCAAGAATAAAGAGAGCAAGAAGATATGAGGAGGACAAAATAAAATTTTCTCCCCCATCTCTCCACACTCTCTACTTCCTACTCCCATACAAAAATTATGAGAAAACTTTATTTCTTACTTCCCGGTACAGATAGCAAATTTGCCTGTGGTGGTCTTTGGGCTGAGTTAAAAGCACTTAATCTAGCTCAGAATTTCTGTAGTGCTGAAGTTATAACTTACCGTCAACGGGAAAAAGATAAGCTTTTTATTGATGATTTGCTAAAAGAGCAAAATTTAAATGATGTAATTTTTGTGATCAGTTGGGGATTTGATATAGCTAAACTCGTGGCTAAACTTAAGCAATACAATGTTGTTTATCATGCACATAGTGCAGGTTATCGATTTAGGCTACCTGCAAGTATTCCAATCATCACTGTTAGCCGCTATACAATGGGATATTGGGGAGAAAAATCACCCAATTCTCTGATTTATTATTTGCCAAATCAAATTTCTGATGAGTTTCAAAATTTAGGATTGGAACGGGATATTGATGTTTTAGTTCAAGCTCGGAAGTCTTCTGAATATTTAATTAAAGAATTGATTCCGGCGTTGCAAAAACGTTGTAAAGTATTGGTTGTTGATTCTTATGTAGAGGATTTACCCGGACTATTCAACCGAGCTAAGGTTTACCTCTATGATTCTGCTGAGTACTGGGCACAACAGCGCGTTAGTGAAGGATTTGGTCTACAACCAATGGAAGCTCTTGCTTGTGGTTGTCAAGTATTTTCTAGTGTCAACGGTGGACTAGCCGATTACTTAGATCCTGGATTTAATTGTTATAAAATTGCTGGATATTCTCAAGAATATGATGTCCAACGAATTCTCAAGGTGATTGAATCTTCGGAAGTTTTTAGCTTATCCGAAGATTGTTTTGTTGAGCATCGGACTGAAAATATTATTAAGCGTTTCCAAGTTATTCTGGATGAGTTAAATGAGTTTTTTGATCACAAAATTCAGCAACCATCTAATATTAAGAGTTTGACGAAAATACGGATGGCGAAATTACTCGCTCAAAAGATATATGGGAAGCTGAAGAAGAAATATTTTAAGTAATAGAAACTAACCACAGAGGCGCACAGATCACAGAGAGAAGAGAGGAAATTGAATGAATCGGCGGTTATTAGTTACTGGGGGTGCCGGGTTTATTGGGGCGAATTTTGTCCATCATTGGTGTCAGGTTTATCCAGATGATCGCGTGGTGGTGTTGGATGCTCTTACATACGCGGGAAATCGTCTGAACTTGGCGCTGGTTGAGGGAAGAGAGAATTTTCGGTTTGTGCAGGGGGATATTTGCGATCGCACCATCATAGACAACCTATTATCAACGGAAAATATTGATACCATCGCTCATTTTGCCGCTGAATCTCATGTCGATCGTTCGATTCTTGGGCCGGCTGCTTTTGTGCAAACTAATGTGGTAGGAACTTTCACGCTGCTGGAAGCTTTTCGGCAACATTGGGAGGCGAAAGCACAGCCATCTGATTATCGTTTCCTGCACGTTTCTACTGATGAAGTCTACGGTAGCCTGGGCGCAGATGACGCAGCTTTTTGTGAAACGACAGCCTACGCTCCCAATAGTCCCTATTCAGCTTCAAAAGCGGGTAGCGATCATTTAGTGCGTGCTTATTATCATACTTATCAACTTCCAACCATTATCACAAATTGCTCTAATAATTATGGCCCTTATCAGTTTCCCGAAAAGCTAATTCCTCTGATGTGTATCAACACTTTGATCGGGAAACCATTACCTGTTTATGGTGATGGGAAAAATGTACGCGATTGGCTTTATGTGGGCGATCATTGCCGTGCTTTAGATGTAGTAATCAATCATGGTCTACCAGGAGAAACATACAATATAGGTGGCAACAATGAGGTGGAAAATATTAACCTAGTACAGCTTTTGTGCCAGTTGATGGATGAATTATCACCTGATTTACCTATACATCCAGCAAAGCAATTGATTACTTTTGTTAAAGATAGACAGGGACACGATCGCAGATATGCAATTAATGCAAACAAAATTAAAACTCAGCTTGGTTGGACGCCTTCAGTAACAATTACTGAGGGTTTACGTTTAACAGTTGAATGGTATCTCAATCATCGTGATTGGTGGGAACCTCTGCTGTCTGCGGAATATCAAGCTTACTATCGCAAAAATTATCTGTAACCTACAAACTCACATTCTGCATCTAATGCTCTGACAGTTTCTGTAGATAATGACTATCCTTGAATATAAGGGAATTAAATCAACGTAAATTGCCAGCAGGTGTAAGATGCTGCAACCAGAACAGATATTACAAGACCGTTATCAAATTCAACGGCAACTCGGCAACAATGGAATTCGCCAAACTTGGCAAGCATTGGATTTACAAGCCTCTGATGGCGAAAATTCTATCGTTGTGGTCAAACTTTTGGCCTTTGGCGGTACTGTACAGTGGGATGACCTGAAACTTTTTGAGAGGGAAGCACAAATTCTTAAGCAGCTAAATCATCCCCGCATCCCTCGATATATAGATTATTTTTGTATCGACGATCGCACACTTTGGTTTGCCTTAATCCAAGAATATATTCCTGGTGAGTCGCTTAAAGAAAAACTTGCTGCTGGCCAAAGGTTTAGTGAAAAGCGAGCGAGAAAAATTGCTGTTGAGGTTTTAAATATTCTCACCTATCTACATGAATTGAATCCTGGAGTGTTGCATAGAGATATTAAACCGAGTAATTTAATCTGGGGCGACGATAATCGGATTTATTTGGTTGATTTTGGCGCAGTTCAAGACAAAGCGGCAAGAGAAGGCGTTACTTTTACCGTTGTCGGTACTTATGGTTATGCCCCGATGGAACAATTTGGTGGTCGAGCTGTTGCGGCTTCAGACTTATATGCACTGGGAGCGACTTTGATTCATTTGCTCACTGGAACTTCCCCCTCTGATTTACCCCAGCAAGATTTGCGACTACAATTTACAGACCGAGTTAACTTGAGTCCCAGTTTTGTTAGTTGGCTACAAAAGTTGATAGAACCCGCTCCCGAACAAAGATTTACTAGTGCCAGTCAAGCATTGAATGCTCTCAAATCGGGACTGACTGTCAAATCTGCAAATAAGAATCAGCTTTTGCCGTTAAAAGAAATAATCAACAATTCTGGATGCGGGATCAATAATCACAATGAAACAGTCCCAGAAGAAATTATTGGTTGGAATTGGGGCGCTTTTCTGATGCCTTGGTTGTGGATGTGGCCGAATCAAGTATGGTATGGTTTATTCTGTTTTGTACCTAATGCTTGGTGGATAATGGCGATCGCACTCGGTGCAAAAGGCAATGAATGGGCTTGGAAAAGTAGGCAGTGGCGCAGTATTGAACAATTCAAAGCCCATCAGCGAGGTTGGGCGATCGCTGGGATTCTCCTGGGAGCGCCTATTAGTATTATGTTGTGGATTCGAGCGATCGCTTTACTCCAATCTGCATTTTAGTAGGGCATTGGGTATTGGGCATTGGTATTGTTTATTCTCCCCTGCCCCTCTGCCCCCTGCCCCTCTGCCCTCTGCCCCCTGCCCCCTGCCCCCTGCCCCTCTGCCCTCCCGCTTCCTTCTAACTACTAACTTGCGATTCAACTACACCTACGGGACAAGAAACATTTGTCCCTCCCAAACCACAATACCCGTTGGGATTTTTAGCCAGGTATTGCTGATGGTAAGCTTCAGCGTAGTAAAATTCCGGCGCATCCAAGATTTCTGTAGTAATCTTGCCATAACCTGCACTGTTGAGGGCTTGCTGATAAGCTTCCCGCGATGCTTCTGCTAGCTGCTTTTGATTTTCGGAATATACATAAATTCCCGAACGGTATTGAGTGCCAGCATCATTACCTTGGCGCATCCCTTGGGTAGGATTGTGGCTTTCCCAAAAGACTTTCAGCAATTCGGCATAACTAATCACTTTGGGATCAAACACAACCAACACCACTTCATTGTGACCGGTGCGCCCACTACATACCTCTTCATAAGTAGGGTTGGGTGTTAAACCAGCAGCATAACCGACTGCGGTAGTGTAAACTCCTTTAAGTTGCCAGAATTTGCGTTCTGCACCCCAAAAACAACCCAAACCAAAAATTGCCTTCTCTAATCCATCGGGAAAAGGAGGTTTTAAAGGATTCTTGTTGACATAATGAGCAGCGGGTACTGACATAGATTGTGCCCTTCCTGACAAAGCTTCTTCAGGTGTAGGCATAACTGACTTTTTGCCAAATCCGAATAGTCCCATTGATTTTGACTCTGATATATATCTTTACCTTATTTACTATTCTAAAGATTCTAGCGATCGCTTGGGCTGTAAGTATTAATACTTTGTTGATATTGAAGGTGCGCTTTCGCCGCATCAAAGGCAATTGTGCCAGTTGTGTAAGTCCTGTTAGCCTCAGAAGATAATTATGGATAAAATACCAAAAATTGACCGTCAAAGGGAGCATCAAGCGAATGAACGTACCTTTCTGGCTTGGCTACGCACTTCTATTGCATTGATTGGCTTTGGTTTTGCGATCGCCCGATTTGGCATATTTCTGCGCCAGTTGAATCTTGCTATTACCCAGCAAGAACCTCCATTACATCAATTATCCAACTCGGAAAATTTGGGTGTTGCTTTGGTAATTTGTGGAATTTCGACTATTGCCTTAGCTGCATGGCGATACAACCAAGTTTTCTGGCAAATTGAAGGAGGGAACTATAGACCAAATAGGTTAATGGTTTGGATCATGACTGGAGTAGTAATTATTTTGGGGCTTCTCTGTCTTCCTTTGCTCCTATGGCGCGATAAAGTACCTTCTCGTTCTCCGGTTCCAAGTCAACCACATTCCCGAAAGGGGAGTGTGTTGACTTTGTACCTTTTTAGGGGTCAAAAATTCATGCACAATCCTTTCCAATCTAAGAGGAGTAAAATTTGCAGTGGGAAAAGTTATTCTTCGCATTTATTAAGTAATGAGTAATAAGTAAATACCCATTACTCATTACTCATTACTCATTACTCATTACTCATCTAATTTGGGGCTGAATCGTCATACACTGATTTTGAACTAATGAAAGCGGTTGCCCTCAAAGAAACGATGAGCGAAAGTAAGATATCAGAGATATTAGAAACCTTCGAGGCAGACTTGCTGTCGGAGTGGACTCAAGAACTAGCCACTGTGAATATTCGGAGAGGCTTGATTAAAGAAGCACAGCTAAAGGAGGAGTGCCGGGAATTCCTTAGTTTGTTTCGGATTGCCGTTGGGCAGGGCAACTTTACCAATATTCAGACAGCGACATGGCAAGATATGCGGGAGATGCTCAACAGCATTTCTCGATCGCGATCGCAAAATGGTTTCACACCTTCAGAAACGGCTACATTCGTCTTTTCGTTCAAGCAACCCCTCTTCAACCGAATGCGTCAGCAATTGAAAGACCCCATTGAGTTGGGTGAAAATATCTGGCTAGCCACAAACTTACTCGATCAGCTAGGATTGCTGACCGTTGAAGTCTATCAAAAGGCGCGGGAAGAGTTGATTTTGCGGCAGCAGGAAGAGTTGATGGAACTGTCTACCCCAGTGGTTAAACTCTGGGAGGGAATTTTGGCATTGCCGATAATCGGTACTCTGGATAGTACCCGGACTCAAATGATTATGGAGTCGTTATTGCAGAAGATTGTCGAAACTGGTTCAGAAGTTGCCATTATTGATATTACTGGGGTTCCCACTGTCGATACCCTGACTGCTCAACATCTGCTCAAGACTATTACTGCCGCCCGTCTCATGGGAGCCGATTGTATGATCAGTGGCATTCGTCCTCAAATTGCCCAAACAATCGTCTATCTCGGTATTGATTTGACAAATATAGTCACAAAAGCAACCTTAGCCGATGCCTTTCTGACGGCGCTAAAACGGTTGGGAACGACCATTACCCGCTCTCAATCCAAATAGCTGGAAGAAAGCAATGGAACGCATTCCTATACTTAAAATGGGCAATTTTCTACTTGTGACAATCCAAGTAGATATGCACGATCACCTCGCCATGACGCTACAAGAAGACCTGACAAACCTGATCACTCAAACTCACACTCATGGTGTTCTGATCGATATTTCGGGATTAGAGATTGTTGATTCTTTCATTGGTAGGATTTTAGCCAACATTGCCAGAATATCAAGGGTGCTGGATACTGAGACTGTTGTCGTCGGGATGCAGCCTGCTGTGGCAATTACTCTAGTGGAATTGGGGCTATCGCTGACGGGTATTCGCACTGCCCTAAACGTTGAAAAGGGTATGGCATTGTTGCGATCGTCATTCAATGAAACCACAAATCAAATCACTGCCACTAAATGGGGTGCAGATGATGATGGAGAAGACTGAAACGATTAACATTCAATCTTCTATAGATGTAGTTTTAGTTCGGCAGTCTGTGCGCCAGCTGGCCGTGGAAATTGGCTTTAGCTTAGTAGACCAAACTAAAATTATCACCGCCGCCAGCGAGTTAGCCCGTAATACCCTAGACTACGGAGGGGGCGGCACAGTCAAGCTAGAAACGCTTCAGGAAGGGCGACGACGAGGACTCCGACTGACCTTTGAAGATCGGGGGCCGGGAATTTCCGATATCGAACTGGCGCTGAAGGATGGATTCACCACAGGCAACGGCTTAGGTATGGGGCTGGGTGGTGCCAAACGACTTGCCAACGAGTTTGAGATTCAGTCTGTGGTGGGAGAAGGAACACGGATAATAATTGTACGATGGAAATAAAATGAGAGAATCTGTCGCCGTCACAATTACTGAATCTAGCCAAACTGGGGAAGCTAGACGGGTAGCGATGGCTTTAGCAACTCGGCTCGGTTTTCAGGAAACAGAACGGGGCAAGGTTGGGATTGTGGTGACAGAAATTGCGAACAATCTGGTACAGCACGCCCACGGCGGAGTCGTGTTGCTGCGATCGCTCAAGGAAGATTCCAGAGTTGGCATTGAAATCTTATCGCTAGATAAAGGACGGGGAATGGTCGATGTGGATGAGTGTTTGCAAGATGGCTTTTCCACAGCCGGAACCTTGGGCAATGGTATGGGTGCAATTCGTCGCCTTTCTAGTTTATTGGAAATTTACTCCGTTCCCAGCCAAGGTACAGCCCTTCTTGCCCATATCTGGATAGACTCAGCACCCCATCAACCTGAGAAGATTTTAGAAATTGGAGCAATCTGTTTGCCCAAACAAGGAGAAGAGGTTTCAGGAGATACCTGGGCATCGGAAGTCGATTGTTGCCGTAGTCTGTTGTTAGTAGCTGATGGTTTAGGGCACGGGCCTGCGGCTGCGTCAGCAGCAGAAGCAGCCGTAAGAATCTTTCAAGAACATCATCATCGTTCTCCGGGTGCGATCATCGAAGCTGCCCACGCCGCCTTGCGAAGTACGCGAGGAGCAGTACTTGCCATTGCCGAAATCGACTTTGAACAACAGTCTGTCCGCTTTGCTGGCATTGGCAACATCGCTGCTAGCATTTTCTCCTTTACTGAGCATCGCCATCTGCTATCTCACAATGGCACGGTGGGACATGAAATCAGCAAAATTCAAGAGTTTAGCTATCCCTGGTATGCCAACGGAGTTTTAATTATGCATTCTGACGGATTAAGCGCTAAGTGGCAGATTGCTCGCTATCCAGGCTTGATGCAAAAACATCCCAGCCTGATTGCAGGTGTGCTATACCGAGACTTTTACCGAGAGCGGGACGATGTTACGGTGTTAGTTGCGAAAGGAATGGGTAGATAAATAATTCGTAATTCGTAATTCGTAATTCGTAATTAAAGGTATAAACCTTGAAGAAAGTGTAATTTTGAATTGGAGCGAAGCAACTTGACAATCCTTTTGGCGATCGCCATTCAGTACGAACAGGATGTTGTGCAAGCTCGGCAACGAACTCGTGAGATCGCCGAGCAGTTGGGCTTTGATGTGCAAGATCGGGCGCGATTGGCAACGGCAGTTTCCGAAATTGCCCGTAATGCCTTTCAATATGCCGAAGGTGGAACAGTTGAATTTTCTGTGGTAGGAGAGCCGCAAGCGTTTCTGATTCAGATTCAAGATCGGGGTGGGGGCATTCCTGATTTAGAGGACGTTTTGGCCGGACGCTACACCTCTGAGACGGGAGCGGGGCTAGGCATCATGGGCACTCGTCGGTTGATGGATTTGTTTGAGATTGAATCGCTGCCGGGACAGGGAACAACGGTAACAATCGGCAAAAGGTTGTCGAAACGCACACCTACTTTCACCGATTCGCAATTGCAGCAGATTCGAGAAACCATAATGGGGCGATCGCCTGAAAATCCCTATCAAGAAATTCAGCAGCAAAACCAAGAATTACTCCGGGCTATGGCAGAGCTACGGAAGCGCGAGGAAGAATTAAGCCAACTCAATCAAGAGTTGGAAGATACTAATCGTGGTGTAGTTGCCCTCTATGCAGAACTGGATGAGAAAGCCAGTTCTCTGCAACAGGTAAACGATCTAAAAACCCGCTTTCTCTCGAATATGAGTCACGAGTTTCGCACGCCGCTCAACTCGATTTTGTCCCTCTCTCGGATGCTGCTAGCCCGGATGGATGGGGATTTAACTATCGAGCAAGAAAAGCAGGTGACATTCATCCAAAAGGCGGCGAACGGATTATCAGAATTGGTCAATGATTTGCTGGATTTGGCAAAGGTGGAAGCTGGAAAAATTGAAGTGCGTCCCAGTTCCTTTGAAGTGAGTGATTTGTTTGCCACGCTGCGGGGGATGCTACGCCCATTATTGGTTCAAGGTTCCTCTGTCACCCTAATTGTCGAGGAAGCTGAAGGCATTCCACCGCTCTATAGCGATGAGGGCAAAATTGCTCAAATTCTCAGAAATTTTGTCTCAAATGCGCTGAAATTTACCGAGCGGGGAGAGGTGCGCGTCAGCGCTGTGCAAACGGGTCATACCATCACCTTCTCTGTATCTGATACGGGCATCGGCATTGCTCCCGGCGATGAAGAACGGATTTTTGAAGATTTTATGCAAATTGACTCCCCTCTGCAAAAGCAGGTAAAGGGAACCGGGTTAGGATTGCCGTTATCGCGCAAGCTAGCGGAACTACTTGGGGGCAGCATTTCGGTGAAAAGTCAGCTAGGTGAAGGCTCTACCTTTACAGCCTTGATTCCCATCGTCTACCCAAATGCCACCGAATTGACTACCGTACTGCAACCAATCGCATCAGTTGAGCTAACTCGCCTGCCCATTCTGGTGGTTGAAGATCATCCAGAAACCCTATTTATTTACGAAAAGCACCTTCAGGAATCAATCTATCAATTGATTGCTACCCGCACCTTAGCTCAGGCAAGGCTGGCCTTACAAAAACTTCGACCGACGGCTATTATACTAGATATTCTGCTGGAGGGGCAAAACGGCTGGACGTTCTTGCGAGAAATCAAAGGAGATGAAACAACCCGCACTATCCCTGTACTGGTTATTACCATCGTTGATAACGAAAAGCAAGCACTGGCGCTAGGAGCAAACGGTTTCCTAATTAAGCCGGTAGACAGATTGCCGCTGTTGAACAAACTTAATAGGCTAATTACTGAGAACAAGCCTCAAAAAGTCTTGTTAATTGACGATGACCCCGCCTATCGATATCTTGTGAAACAGTTGTTAATAAATACACCTTTGAGCATTTTAGAAGCCACGAATGGAAAAGAAGGATTAAATTTGGCACAACGGGAGCAGCCAAACGCCATCGTGCTGGACTTGGAGATGCCAGAGATCGACGGGTTTGATGTACTCAAGCAACTTAAAAACAATTCCGTCACTCAGTCGATTCCTGTGATTATTCACTCATCTGCTCAACTGGATGCAGAAGCGCAGAGCAGGTTAGCGGCGCAAAGTATAGCCATTGTTTCCAAAGAAATAGGCTCTCAAACTACGGCAATTGCCCAACTTCAAGATGCGCTTGTCAAAGCCGGACTTGTTCTAGAGGTTTCAGGGAAAAGTCATGTCTGAGCCACGGGTTACGATCCTGCATGTTGACGATAACGAAGCCAATCGTTACGTTGTTACCCGTATTTTGCAAAATGCAGGTTTTAGCGTCGTGGAAGCGGCAAATGGAGCAACAGGCTTAGAAGCTGTTGCAAAGTTTCAGCCTGACTTAGTAATTTTAGATGTCCAATTACCAGATATCAGCGGCTTTGAAGTCTGTCGCCAAATAAAGGCAAACCCGGAAACGGCTTTTATCCCTGTGCTACACCTTTCTGCAAGTTTTGTCCAAAGCCAGGATAAAGCAGAAGGCTTGGATAGTGGTGCCGATGCTTATCTGGTGCAACCTGTTGAACCAATTGAACTGCTTGCCACTTTGCGATCGCTGCTGCGAATTCGCCGAGCAGAGGAAGCTGCTTTGTCCTCAGCGCGAGAGTGGCAAACCACCTTTGACTCCATGAACGACGGCGTATCTCTGGTAGACCGAGAAGGGATAATTATACGCTGTAATCGAGCGATGATGCAGCTTTTTAACAAGCCCTCCCACGAAATCTTAGGTTATGCCCACAATGAACTGATGGGCGCAAAATTGGGAATCGGCGATGGCACTTGTTTTCGCCGTGCGAAACAAAGTCACCAACGGGAAATTCTCGAATTCCAGTTCCAAGAACGCTGGTTTGCCAAAACTATTGACCCGGTACTTGATGGGGATGGGACTCTCACCGGCGCAGTTTTTATTCTGTCAGATATCACCGAACGTAAGCGAGCAGAAGCATTGCTGAAAGAGCAAAACGATCGCCTCAATCAACTGATGATTTCTTTGCAGCAACAGACTGAACAAGCGGAGCAAGCTAACCGCATCAAAGATGAGTTTCTAGCAGTGCTGTCTCATGAATTGCGATCGCCCCTAAATCCAATTCTGGGTTGGGCAAGAATTCTCCAAAAGAGTCATCAGGATGCAGCCAAAACTCAGTACGCTCTCGAATCCATTGAGCGCAACGCGAAACTGCAAGCACAACTAATCGAAGATTTGCTCGATGTGTCGCGTATTCTCCAAGGAAAGTTGAATTTAAACACAGTTCCAGTCGGTCTAAATTCTACCATCAAAGCTGCCCTTGAAACCGTGCGGCTGGCTGCTGAAGCTAAATCTATTCAGATTCAAACAATATTTGAACCGAATGTTGGGCCAGTGTTGGGTGATTCTGGTCGTTTGCAACAAGTTGTTTGGAATCTACTTTCTAACGCGATTAAATTTACCTCACCCGGTGGTCGAGTAGAGGTGCGGTTAGAAACAATCAAGGATGAAGTAGATACTCTTGCTGCGGAATATACTCAAATTATTGTCAGCGACAATGGTAGGGGCATCTCTGCTGAGTTTCTGCCCTACGTCTTTGACTACTTCCGCCAAGCCGATGGGACAACGACACGAAAATTTGGCGGGTTGGGGTTAGGGTTAGCGATCGTGCGTCATTTGGTTGAATTGCACGGCGGAACTGTTCACGCAGACAGTCCTGGAGAAGGGCAAGGAGCAGTATTTAAAGTTAAACTGCCACTGATCGCTACTTCAACATTGAATCAAATTAATACAGCCGATCGCGATCGCTCAGATTTAAATCTCAATGGATTGCAAACGCTGGTTGTAGACGATGATAGAGATTCGCGGGAGTTTATTGCCTTTGTGCTAGAACAGTACGGGGCACAAGTGACTGAAGCAGACTCAGCACATGATGCTCTGAGCAATTTGATGCAAGCAAAATTTGATTTGTTAATTAGTGATATTGGTATGCCCGATATGGATGGCTACACCCTAATTCGTCAAATTAGAAAGCAGTCACCCGATCAAGGCGGAGAAATTCCAGCGATCGCCCTGACTGCCTATGCGGGAGAAATTGATCGACAACAAGCACTAGCTGCCGGATTTCAACATCATATTTCTAAACCAATTGAGCTAGAAGTATTAATACAGGCTATTTTGACGATAGTAACGGTTTAGCAACCTGAATTTTTTGATTGGGGAACTCCAAGAAATAAATTATCCAATATTGTGGAGTGGGCAACATGAGCGCCCTATGGACTGGGCTATCGTGTCGCCACTGGTGTCTACTTTTGCCAAAAATAGCGTACTGATTGGGTGTTGTTCACCCGCCAGGGATTGTAAATCCCTGACTAATTGCTCAAGTCTACTGAAGTAGACTGAAAATTTTTGCGCTCTAAGAGGTTGTTTGAAAAGTGTTTCGCTGTGACTTTAGGCACTTTTAGATCCCCCTAAATCCCCCTTAAAAAGGGGGACTTTGATTCTGGTTCCCCCCTTTTTTAAGGAGGGTTAGGGGGGATCTAAAACTATTTGATACCGAAAAAAGGACTTTTCAAACATCCTCTAAAGTCCTCTTCAGAGGACTTTAGCTATGAGACAGGGATTTACAATCCCTGGCGGACGTGCGGTTTCGCGTTAAGTTGACACCAATGGCGAGACGCCCACCCCACAATAAATAGTTGTATATTTTTTTATTTGGAAGTCCCTTGCTATCAGTTACAGTAGGGTATATAAATAAACTCAATTAACATTAGCCTCAGAAATAACCGTCACACAAGCATTCACTAAGGGTAACAGCGGCCCTAATTGTTCTTGTCCATTCACGGCTAAATCGCTGTGACACAAATAAACTCTCTCGGATACACGAGAGAGTAAATCTGTCAAAATTCTTTGCAGTCGTTGTTCTTCTGCCAATTTCTCATCTTCTGCTGTCCAAGGTTCGCCTAATCTATCTCGCAGAAAAAACGGCGCACCGAACAAAGTTGCTGCACCACCTTTCGCCCACAGGGGTGAACCAGCATCTAGCCAAAAATGCCATCGGTGCGATCGCCTACTAGATCGATATTGAAATATAGTTGCTAAGGTGACAGCTTTTCTCGCTCCACCAATGGGACGCACCGGGTAAGCGTTGGCGGTAATCGTACCACGCCGCAGTAGTTGAATGAATTCAATAATAGTTGTATGAGGCGTTGTCTCAGTTGGGGTAATTTGTCGTAATCTAGTGTCAATTTCCCAGTAGTGTTGGGCGGTTTCTAATAATTCCCGCAATGCTGCTAGTTGTTCGTAGGGGAGATTACTACCATTCCATAAAAAGCGCTGAATTGCTCTATCTAACAGAGAAATAGGACTGGGAATTAATCGCAGTTCTTGTTGCGATCGCTGCTGTTCTAACCACTCTAATATCTCATTATAGGCTGTGGTTGCTGCATAGCCGATTCGATCCCAACGCTCGAAGACTGATACTGGTAGCAAGTTGGGGCGATCGGGATGGGGTACAAAGCAGTAATCTGCAATTAAACCAGCACGTACCGGATCAATGTGAGTGCTGAGTGAGGAGTTAGGAGTTAGGAGTGTGGGGTTTTCTGGTGGTTGTTGTTTCCTACTCAATACGACTAGCATTTCTGCGACGGCATCCCGATCTACGAGGCGTCCCAAGCCGGGATAAACTAGTGCCAGCATGGTGAGTAAGGCGCGAATGACGGGCGAACTAATTAAGGGACGTTGGTCATTGAGCGATTCTACTGGGATATTTTGTTTAATCAGGATTTCTACTAGAGTATAACGAGCGATCGCATCTAAACCTGGTGCAATAATCGCCACTTCTTCCGGTTGCACTTGCTGCGATTGGATGGCATTAGCAATTTCCTCTGCTGTTTGCCGCAATAATTGGGCGCGGGAGGTGGTTTGAATTGAATACACCGTTTTTGGTAAACTCAACATTACCATCGGTTCTGTGACTAATTCCACCATCTGTTTAGTCAGTTGCTCGCTCAGAGACTCTGGAGGCGGCCCATTCAAGATTTCTACCCGACAATGCTCTGATAACCTTTCTAGATAGCTGGGGTCTGCTCCCAATCCCAATCGCACCGCACCGTCAGGATTATAGCTAAACGCGCCAACTGCACCTCGATCTAATAGCAACTCAAACAAAAGACGCGCTACGCTAGGATAGTCATCGACATCATCCGCTAGTACTGCCTGATAGCGTTTAGTTAGGTGCTGTTGGTAGTTGCGATCGCTCAATAAATGCTGACTATAAAGTTCGGTAATAATCCCATAAGTCAGTAAACCCCTCTCTAAACACCAATTACGCCAATCTAGCAGCAAAGATGCTAAAAATTCCGGCTCTAAAGTTGTGGTATTTTCCCCTAGACCCTTGGCTAAAATCTGGGCAATATCTTCACAAGGTATACCACTGTAAGCTGCTAATTGTAATAAGTCCAAGATGCGACGCACCAAGCGAGATTCATTCACTCCCGCCAGACGTAAAATTTCTTCGTCTAATTGCGGACGCCAAAGTTTGGTTGCTAACTCTTGTTCGGTTTCTGGTCGCAATCTTACCGGAAACTGTGCTTTCAGGTTCAATGAGTTAATCAGCAACGGCCAAAATAAAATGACTTCATCCTGAAAAAAACCTAGTGGCGTCTTGGCACGAACCGGATATTTACCCAAGGTGGAGGTAACAATTATATCTCCTAATTCTCGACGATTATCATCATTGGCAGCTAAAACTAAAACACCCGGCTCTGTTTGCTTGAGATATAAAAATTCGGGTACATGACCAGTTTTTTTACGTCCTGTTTTTTTCGTATAAAATGATTCAGTATATTGTTTTTCTGATGTTACCCAATTACAAAATTGCTCTACCAAGCGAGCTGTCTTACCACTGCGGCTAGTGCCAACAATCCAAACCGAATGAGAAACCACAAACTTTCTCCTTGTAGATTTGTTAGTATACCTCGTGCGTTAACTTAAGGTTAATAGTCATCAAACAATGCTGAATGATTGTCTGCAATGAAAAACTCTGTTTTTAGTCAAAAAATCTATTCTTTCTTACTTGCTGCTTATCGATGGTACTTACAGACTCCTGAACGTTCTTTAGATGAAGCTTACAATGCAGCATTAAAAATTCAGGAAATAGAAGATAAGCATTTCAATGGTAATAAAATAGACAATGACTCAACCATGTACAGTAACAGTGTGATGGATTATTTTGAGTCAGACCTTAAGAAGCTATTAAAAATTGCCAGGATGCGGTTGACGGAGTTTAGAGGAAGCCGTTGGTTTCTAAATGAAGAGAATCAAAAAGCTGCCGAAAAAGCAGGTATAGAGTATCTAAGTCCTTCTTTAGTTTTAGAAAAGCTAAACTATATCGACCAAGTTATATCTAAATACACAACAAGTTCCGATCAAACAACTTCCAAAGCTTTAGTAGTACAACCTCCAAATCTCCCAGTTAACTCTGTCACATCTGACGAAAAATTGCTGCTCGTCAATACTCCAACATTACCACCCAAAATACCAAATCAAGACTTAAATCATAAACCAAAAGCCAAGAGTAAAACCGATACAATGGGTGTTTTACCTCGCTCTATTTTAAGTACTATCAGTCGTCTGCAAGTTGAATTAGACCCTAATTCGGAACAAGAAGTAATTCAGAGTTTTCGTCAAACTCAGAAAAGAACAATAATCTCTATCAGGTTTATTTTACTATTAATTATTGTACCACTTTTAACACATCAAATAGCAAAAGCTTTTGTAGTTGGGCCAATTATTGATAAATTTAGAAGCACTCAGGAAATGCAGATATTTCTCAATTCCGAAATGGAAGAGGAAGCTCTTGTAGAATTACAAAGATTTGAAGAAAAACTCAAGTTTGAAAATCTTATTATCAAAGCCCCTCCACTGTTACCTGAGCAGATGGAGACTGAAATGAAAAATAAGGCGAAAGAGCTTGCTGAAGAATTTCGTCAAGAAAGTTCTGGTGCTATCAAAAATGTTTTTGCAGATATGTTCTCGGTGGTTGCTTTTATCTGGCTTTTGTTAGTCAGTAAGTCTTCTATTGCTGTAGTCAAAGATTTCTTTGATAATATTGTTTATGGACTTAGTGACAGTGCAAAGGCGTTTATCATTATTTTGTTTACTGATATCTTTGTAGGATTCCACTCTCCTCATGGCTGGGAAGTACTGCTAGAAGGAGTATCACGTCATTGGGGATTACCAGCAAATAGAGATTTTATCTTCTTATTTATTGCTACATTTCCGGTGATTTTAGATACTATTTTTAAGTATTGGATCTTCCGATATTTGAACCGGATCTCGCCTTCTGCTGTTGCGACTTACCGTAATATGAATGAATAGGGGATTGGGGATTAGAAAATTTTTTGGTGTTTGATTTTAGAATTTGAGCGAGGTGGGAGAATCTTAAACATTTTGAATTTTAATGAAAAAGACACTTACTGGATTAAGAAAGTTTAATCAAATTATTGCCATCAGCTTACCTGTAGTTTTGTCGATTTTCCTGGTGCGGATGCAATCTTTGACTCATCGAGAAGTCATTTCACCAGAATGTCAGGTGAAAAAGTGGAATATTCCAGTGTCCTTGACTGGTGAAAATCAAGATGCATTTCCACAAAAACAAAAATTACCATTAATCCCAAGACTACCAATTACTTGTTGTGAAAGTGATACCTCTTGTTTGGATGAAGTAATTTATGGAGAAATACCAGAGAAAAAGGCACTGATAAGTGCGATCGCTCGCAGTCTCCAATATCTGCAAACAGCTAATGCGGCGGCTGCTTATCAAAATTATCCGGTGGCTGGGATTACGCGCGATCGCGTCATCAAAAGCTTGCAAAGATTCCGCGAACTCCTATTAAAAACCAATTCTGCAACCGAATTACACCAAGCCATCGAGCGGGAATTTGTTCTTTACCAGTCAGTCGGTAAAGATAACCAAGGTTCCGTTTTATTCACCGCCTATTATGAGCCACTTTACGCAGCTAGCCGCGTCCCGACAACAGAATATCGCTATCCTGTTTATCGCTTACCTCCTGATTTCAACTCTTGGACTAAGCCTCATCCGACACGCGAGGAGTTAGAAGGAGCAGATGCTTTACAAAGTGCAAAAGGCAAATTGCGAGGATTAGAGTTATTTTGGTTTCGCTCTCGCCTCGAACCATATCTAGCTCAAATTCAAGGTTCAGCGAAACTTCAGCTTCCCGATGGGACTCAAACCACAATCGGCTATGCGGGTAACACCGCTTATAACTACAAAAGTATTGGGCGAGAATTAATAGATGATGGCAAGTTACCGCAAGAAGGTGTAACTATGCCAACTATTCTCGATTATTTCCAAAAGCATCCTCAAGAATTAAATATTTATATTCCGCGCGATCGCAGCTTTGTTTTTTTTCAAGAAAATCACGGTCAGCCAGCCCAAGGCTCTATTAATGTACCACTAACAGCAGAGCGTTCTATTGCTACAGATAAATCTCTGATGCCTCCTGGTGCTTTAGCGTTAATTCGCGCTTCTATTCCCTTCGTCAATCCTACCGGAAAAATGCAGGAGCAGATTATTAGCCGCTATGTTCTTGACCAAGACGCTGGAGGTGCAATTAAAGGTGCAGGTAGAGTGGATTATTTTTTAGGTACTGGGAAAATTGCAGGCGATCGCGCTGGTGTTACAGTCAGCAATGGACAATTATTTTATCTCTTACTCAAGTCCAAAAATTAAACACACTGCGATTTTAATACTAAAATTCCTGACTTCTCTAAAAAGTCAGGAATCTTAGCTTTTGCTGAAAATGAAGCACCCATTCCAAATCAATGGAATGCTTACGCTGTATTCATTTTGAATTTTGAATTTTGTTAGCGCAGCGTTAGCGAGTCTGCGTTCGCGCAGCGTCTCGTAGAGAGCGTCATTTTGAATTCCGCCTTGCGGTACTAGGCTTCTAAATCCATGTCACCATCATCATCGTCATGATCGTAAGGGATATCGTCAAGGTCTATCATTTCGGAAATTTCTTCTACTTCAGTTAGATACTCAGATTCTTGATGTTCGCGTTCGATGAGACGACCAGTTGACTTTAGCCATTCCAAGAGAATAAACTCATTACTTGTACGAATTACAGGCGCTCGCTGGTTACGAGGTTCTTCACGCAGAGGACTTATAGGCATAAAAAAACTCACTTTGAATTTATAGGTTAGCGTACAAAAACGTCAAAATTGTACATTAAGCTTAAAAGTCTTGTATGACAAGTCTTTTCTCAACAGACAAAATATGACCCATTGAAGTTTTGTCTCAAGTCCATTTAGCTACTTACCATTAAAATGTCCAGATGTCAGTTTTAATAATAAATATTTCAGCGGATGCAATATATATTACAAAGCATTTGGTACCTTAACGAGAGTTTCATACATATCAGAGGGTAATGCAGACAGTCTATTCGCTACAGCGACTGCATCAGCTAAGTTACTAAATTGACATCGGACTATTTCTTGTCCATTTCCTGAAGGAAATCGTTTCCTAGCTTTATTAGATACAGCACAAATAATCGCTAAAGCTTTGGCGAACCCGTCTTTTGTCAATATTCTTTCTTGAGCGAACCCTTCAACTGGGATAAGACAAACCTCAAATCGATAGCCAGGTCTGGGAGAAACAGCTATGTCGATATATGGCTTATCTTCTTTTCTGATTCGGCGTAAATATTTGGCTGTTAAATTAGTATCATGCAAATCAGTCCCAAGGGCGTAAGTAAAAAAGCAATCTTCAGTGAGGGATTCAGGACGAGTAATTATATCCGTGGGCATAAGTTCCAATAGTATCGGTATGCTGTCTGCGTGTGTGACACACTAGACTTGTCCGTTCTTCTTAGCACATTTTTTTGACGGTTAGATGTATCAGTGTCACGCGAGACATTACAATACATTTCGACTAACTAAAATTTTAATTTTTGAAATACTTATGACATCAAACACCTTCAGAATCAAAGGGTGTAGAGATTTAGATTCGGAGAGGGGTCTATATAGTCAGTTACATAACCGAAAATATTTCTCAACATAATCAAATCATAACATAGTTGACGCCAAATCCTGCGATCGCTTCACCTGAAAGCATCGGTGAATGCCTAAAAGCGATCGCGATCGCAAACTATCTAAATATTTATTTATACTCATCTACTTATAAACTGAGTGGGAACCGCTACATTAACGTAATTATGGAGAAGCTTAAATATATTTTGGGAATTTAGAGATGTTTGAAAAACGATTTTCAGGGCAAATTTATTTTTTCCAGAGAAAAATCTGACACTTTCACTTAATATTTAGTTTTGGTTATTAAGACTGTTTAGAGGTTTTAATCAGTATTTAATAGACTTTATTAATTACTTGACAAACTGCACACTATTAAAACTTAATCTGAATCTATAGTTTGCGGCTATTTATCTCAAACTTGTGGATTTTTCAGCGTTTTTTGTGTTTTTCACGACATCAAAAAAAATAAATAGTGGTTTATGCTACTTAACGAAATCATTAATGTGCCATTCACGTTATTGACTCAGTGCTACTACGGTTTTTGTAGTGTAGGTAGTAAAAATAGGCTTTCTGAGTCCTTTTCAAATAGGGCTATACCAACCAATATTTCTGGCATTTTCTCACTGTTGTTTAAGTTAACAACTTATACCAGTCTTAGATAAAACTGCGCTCAACACATAGGTTAAAGCGTAGCAATATCTCGTAGGTTAAGGAGTAAAAACCAACACGTATGAGATGTTGGAATCTTGGATTGCGTCCTTCAAACGCCACTTGCTTCTCCCTTGGAGTCAAAGGAGAGGCTTGGCGTAGCTTGCTTAAACGCAGAAAAGCCGGAAAACCCTTATACATCTGTGGTTTTCAAGCCGAGATGCATAGCAATCACTTTTCAGATTGGTATTAGCCATGAGTAACAGCGATGCCGAAGGCGGGCTACGCCTACGCAAAACCCGTTAGAACTAGCTACTATTCC
Organism: Nostoc sp. EspVER01; assembly: GCF_034530635.1. Lineage (NCBI taxonomy): Bacteria > Bacillati > Cyanobacteriota > Cyanophyceae > Nostocales > Nostocaceae > Nostoc > Nostoc sp. EspVER01. The sequence goes on along the minus strand of NZ_JAVRCS010000004.1, from coordinate 36,266 downwards.
GTCTCCACCAAACTTTTTTGAGGCATTCAATGAACAAGATTAATCTGTACAAACAACACCAGACCAAAAATAGGGTATTGATTTTTACTTCTTTGACTGTTTTGGCTTCTTCATTAGTACTACCCTTCCAACAAGCCTTTGCGGCAACATTGACTACTGTTGTAAATTTCAACGGCACTAACGGAGCTAGGCCAGAAGCTGGTGTACTTAAAGGTAACGGTACTGACAACAATCTTTATGGAACTACTTCTGCTGGTGGCACTTCTGGCAAAGGAACCGCATTCAAGTTAACTCCTACTGCTTACACGACTCTGACTACACTGATAAACTTCACTGGAACCTCTGGAACCAACAAAGGGACTAATCCAGTCGCTAGATTATTTCAAGCAGCCGATGGCAATTTATATGGGGCAACCTTTACAGGTGGTACAAGTGACCTCGGCAGTGTGTTTAAGTTGGCGAAAACAGCTTTTACAACCCTGACAACTCTTGCAAATTTCACAGGCGCTAATGGGGCTAACCCAGCAGGCCGACTGATTACAGGTACTGATGGTAATTTGTGGGGGACAAGCTCTACAGGTGGTGCCAATAATAAAGGAACTATATTCAAGGTTTCGCCTACTACCGGGGCACTCACCACTGTCGCAACCTTTAGCGGTACTAATGGAGCAAATCCATTAGCAAGATTGCAACTGGCTAGTGATGGAAACTACTACGGCACTACCTCTACCGGGGGAGCAAGTGGTAACGGAGTTGTGTACAAGTTAACTCCCGCAGGAGTACTGACTCCATATAGCTTTAGTGGTGCTAATGGGGCAAATTCGCAGTCTGCATTAATTGAATCTGGTGGATTCCTCTACGGCACTTCTAAACTGGGTGGAGCCAACAATAAAGGAGCTGTATTCAGGTTTCCGCTCGGTGGCGGTACACCCGTTTTAGTTGCCAGTTTTAATGGTACCAATGGGGCCAACCCAACGGCTGCACTCATAAAAGCAAGCAATGGTAACTTCTATGGCACAGCTTCTGCTGGTGGGGCAAATAACAAAGGAGTTATCTATCAGCTGACTGGGGCAACCATCACTGGCTTAATTAGTTTTAATGGTACTAATGGGGCAACGCCAGAGTCGACGCTAATTCAGCTCTCAAATGGTGCCTTTTACGGTACTGCCTCTTTTGGCGGTAGTTCTAATCTAGGAACTGTGTTTAAGTTTGTAATCTAGTTCCAAATTTAATCGGCGTGTAGAAAATGGTAAAACGTACATTTGAACGTCTACCATTTTTCTACAATCGATGTAAACTTAATCTCGATATTTGCAATCCAGCTTCTCAAATCAGAGAAATTTAGTTTTAGATAAATCTTAATATCATGTTAACTTAACTTCAGAATACTAATGTAAAATATAGAACTTTACTACAGGTTGATAATTTGATTAATAATGAATGATGTTAAAATATGTTTAATTGTAGTAGTTGTAAAATTTGATACAAACAAGGACAAATTATAGTACACCATAGGAAAATTAGCAAATGTTTAGACAAAGTTCTCACGAGAGAAACTTTTTCAAAGCTTTAACTGTTAGTGCGGCGAAAGAATCTCACAAGTTAAGACGGGCATTTAAATCCTGTCTGACTATTTTGCTTGAATCTGTACCTTTTTTGATTGCTTGTGCTGTATTGGTTAGCGTTATCAGCCTCAAAAGTCCTATTCTGGTCTTTTGTTTACTTGTAGGTAGTTTAATTGCAGTCATCACCCAGCAAATTGGTCAGCAAGTGAATTTACCAAGGCGATCGCTAATATTATTACAAATTTTAGCAGCAGCGATCGTTCTGAGTTTATATTGGTTAGACTGGTTTGCAGCCCCCGCACAAGCACAGTTTTTTGGGGAAGCTGAAAAGTTTTTCAAAAAAACCTTAACAGCAAACAACGGTGGTGCTGGCGAAACTCCAGTAAGCCTGATATTTAATGTGTTACGGGCAATTTACTTACTTTATATTGCAATCTCCCTAGTTGGTGTGATTAATGCAGTGCGTAAAGATGAAGATTGGCAAAGCATCGCCAGAACTCCCCTATTAGTGGTTGTTGCTGTTACCATTGCTGATGTACTCACACGCTTTGTAATCGGCGATAGCAGTAGATAATTCAAATATTTCAAATGTCTCAAGAGCGGGAACAAGAATTTCGTCCAGTCAATCAGGTTCTGGGAAGTCAACCTTCATTAGGGCCAATTCCTGCCGATCAAATTCTTCCTTGGACGGTAATAGCCTTAGCCTCCTACTTTATTATCAATGGGATTTTTGGAGGTCTTTTTGAAGAAGAGTTTCAAAAATGGTTGTGGACAGTACTAATGACTGGTTGGGGAATAGGAACTTGGTGGATTTTAACTGGTGGTAGGAGTTGGAGTTTTTTAAGTAAATTTATTGGCGTTCCCGCTTGGACAAGAGGCTTTGCTCGTTATCAAAGCTTACTGGAAGTTAACCATGAAGCAAAAAATCGGAAAACAAAGCGTCGGCATCGCCGGAAATGAAAGTAGATTAACGCCATTTGAAGACGCCTTGCACTTGGCGACAATGCTGCGTGTTGCAATGAATGGACGTGATATTGGCGCTTACCTGTTGACAAAAGGTACTCAAAAAGATCGGTTCTGCTTTGTTTTTGGTTTTGATTGTAAGGGAATTCATACCACCTTAAGACCTGAACAAATTGATACACTTTTTAATAACATTGAAGCTGGATTAAAAGACATTCCTAGCGGTGAAAGGATGACGCTGCACTTGGGTTCTTTTAGTTCAGATAAAGAGCGCCAAAAAGAGTTAGCAACATTAATCAAAAATGCGCCATCGCGAGACATCAAATATTTGTTGATGGCGGAGAGAGCCAGAATTAAAGAACTTACTATATCTGGAATTCGTAAACCTAAATTTTTGCGGATTTATGTAACTTACACCATTGAATCTAACTCACAACACGCAGATGATTGGATAGAAAAGCTTTTAGTCAAAGCTGAATCCTGGTGGTTGAAATTTAAAGGCGATCTTTTAGAAGTAGAAAATCAACGTATTGAAACCCTGATTACAAATGCTTACAACCAGGGTTTTCTCCGTTGGGAACAAATCTTATCTAACAAAATGGGATTGGATGTCAAACCTTTGACTGCTGATGAACTTTGGGGGGAAATCTGGAAAAGGTTTAATGATACGCAGCCAATAGATATTCCCCAGTTAATGACTTTAGATGAAGAAGGGTTACACGAACAAGTTAATTCAGATTTAGCTAGTACTAAATTACTTCTAGACAATATCCACGGCACAACTTTGCTGATGGAATCTAGTGTACCTTGTGCCGATCGCCGCTGGGTGAATGTTAATAATCGTTATATTGGCGCATTATCATTTCTGGAAAAACCCGGCGGTTGGGTTAATAAATCCTCTCAGCTGCGCTATTTGTGGGAACTGTTAGCCAGAGAAACAGTAGTAGATACAGAAATTTTTTGTGAGTTGACTGCTGCCAATCCAGCATTGGTAAAAACTACCCTGCAACGAGTGCTGAAGCAGTCAAACATGACAACAATCATGGCTCAAGAAAAAAGTAAAACTATTGATGTCAACGCTCAATTAAAGTTGAAGAAGTCGGTAGCAGCGCAAGAGCAGTTATTTGAAGGTGCAGTCCCGATTTATACGAGTGTCGCTATTTTAGTACATCGCCCAACTTTAGAAAAATTAGATGAGGCGACAAGATATATTGAAAACTGTTTTCAACGTCCAGCCAGAGTAATTAGGGAAACTGAATATGCCTGGAAAATTTGGCTGCAAACTCTACCAATAGTTTGGGAGGGTTTATTAGCAACACCCTTCAACCGTCGCCAGCTATACTTAACAAGTGAAGTTCCGGGATTAATGCCTCTAGTTTTAACCAAAAAAGGTGACAAACAAGGCTTTGAGTTGATTGCTGAAGAAGGCGGAACACCCATACATTTAGATTTATTTAATCAGCACAAAAATTTAGCTTTGTTTGCGACAACTCGTGCTGGTAAATCGGTGTTGGTATCAGGAATTTTAACTCAGGCTTTAGCGCATGGGATTCCGGTTGTGGCGTTAGATTTCCCGAAACCTGATGGGACATCTACTTTCACTGACTATACAGAGTTTATGGAGGGGAATGGAGCCTATTTTGATATTTCCAAACAATCGAATAACTTGTTTGAACAGCCAGATTTACGATCGCTAGAAGCAGAACAGCAGCGCGATCGCTTTAACGATTATACTGCCTTCCTGGAATCAGCGTTAATGACAATGGTTTTAGGATCGTCCACTGAAAGTCAAATTTTATCGCAAACCGTGCGATCGCTGCTCAACCTCGCTTTAGAAGCCTTCTTTAGAGATGAGGGCATCAAAGAGCGATATCGACAGGCAATGGAGGGAGGATTTGGCACTCTTGCTTGGCAGAAAACCCCTACCTTAAAAGATTTTCTCTTCTTTTGCTCACCAGAACACTTGCAGTTAAGTTCTTTAACTGGCAGAGTCGAAGACGCCCTCAGTCAAATTCAGTTACGCTTACGATTTTGGCTTTCTAGCCGCGTGGGACAAGCTATTTCTGCACCATCCAGCTTTCCAACCAATGCACAACTGTTAGTTTTTGCTCTCAGAAACCTATCGGATAGTGAAGATGCAGCCGTACTATCCTTGAGTGCTTATTCAGCCGCACTCCGACGTGCATTAGGTAGTCCAGCTTCCATATTCTTTATTGACGAAGCACCAATTTTATTTGAGTTCGAGCAAATTTCTGATTTAGTTGGTAGAATTTGTGCGAACGGTGCTAAAGCCGGTATCAGAGTCATCTTATCAGGACAAGATCCTGACACCATTGCTAAATCTAAAGCTGCATCGAAAATATTGCAAAACCTGACAACACGGTTGATTGGACGCATTCAGCCAGTTGCAGTGGATAGTTTTGCAGACATCTTGAAATATCCCCGCCAAGTTATTTCTCGTAATGCCTCAGAAAGCTTTTTTCCCCGCAAAGAAGGCGTTTATAGCCAATGGTTATTAGATGATAACGGTATTTATACGTTCTGCCGTTACTATCCAGGTTACGAACAATTGGCAGCAGTTGCTAATAATCCTTATGAACAAACTGCACGTAGCCAAATGATGCAACTTCACAGTGATAAATATGAAGCAATTTCTGCGTTCGCACGTCAATTAGTGGCCACTCTGCGTAGTAGTTAATTGAGTTATTGAGGCAGTTAACAGTGAGTCAAACCATTTTGGATTTTAGATTTCTGATAGTTTAGCATTAGCGAGTTACGAGCGTCTTTTAGATTTACTGCACCCACTATTAGGTTGTAGCTTAAGGATTTTAGATTTACAGCGCATTGCAACGGGAGTTGAACCGAAAAACTAATTCTATTGTCCAAAATCTAAAATTAGCACGGTTAAAAAGCTAAATTTTTACCTCACTATATAATGTAGTCTACCTTTTTCAGGCACAGATGTATGCGAAAAACTACCATTTTTACTTTTACCTTACTATCATCTCTCGCAATACTACCAGCGATCGCACAAGTTCAGACAGGCGGATTAGGCCAGGTTTGGACTGACTTTCAGTCATATTCCAAAGATATGCAAGATTACTTTCAGCATAATAATTTGAAGGATACCTTAAACCCTTTAGAAGAAGGTCAGAGTCGAATTGCTATTGAGAATGCCAAGGGAGATTTAAAGATACCTAACCCCGTCATCGCGGGACAAAAAATTCGTGATGATGTAATTAACTACTCTTATAATTCAGATGCTAAATCAAGTCGCTTTGAGAATAATTCAGCAGTGCGGGGAAATTTAGTTAGTAATGAACTTAATCGTATAATTACCCGTGGAGTCGCAGTAGGTGTTCTCGGTAAAAATGGACAAACTAGGACAAAAATAAAGTTAGAAAATACAGAGAAAAGTCTGGAAGATATTGAGGGATTTGCCCAGGAAACAGAGGGTAGCAATAATATATTTCTCGAGAAAATTAAGTCCGGTATTGCTAACGTAACTAAAGATGCACTTAAAGCCTCTGAACCAACAGTAAATGCTATTTCTGGATTAGCAGAATTGCTAGGTGTTAGTCAAGTGCAAATGATGAAAATTCAACAGGAACAAATAAAAATTGTAGCTGAAACATTTGGTCAAACATTACAAACAAATCAGGCTTTGCAATATTCCAACTTAAATTTAGCAAATATTTCTCAGCAAGCGGAAGAAGCTAATCGCGCTCGAAGAGTAGAAACATCAACAGAAGCAGCGCGACTTTTACGAGCAACTTCTCAACTAGATTTGTTTGGCAGAAACGTTAATAATAAGGATTTGAAACTAAAAAAACTTTAACTTTCCAAAGAGCTTTTAAAATCCTTTAACTGATGACAGCCAACAAAAAATCTAAAAAAAGTCTGGTAGAGTGCGTTACCTTCTAACGTACCCTACTAAATCTAAGAAAACAGCCGATAAACTCAAAATGCAACTTGCTATTAAACTAATTTTTGCCCAAGTAGGCATCGATCAGATTCTTGATACTGGTGCTGCAACTTCCCAAAGCCTTGCCGAAGGTTGGGATAAACAATGGCTGGATTTATTACAAAATAACACTAGTAATAATTTGTATGGAGCGCTGACTAATCTGGGTATTTTTTTTGCTGTAGGAACCTTGTTATTTTTTATGATACAATTCCTCAAAGACTTAATATCCTACGAATACAGCCGTCCCATATCAGCTTTAATTTGGCCTTTTATTGTGGTAGTACTCTTAAGTAATTCAGGCAATGGAAGTATACTTTCTAATCTGACACTGGGAGTGCGGAATTTTTTAAACACTGTAAATCAGCAAGTAGTGGTATCAGCAGATGCAGACAAAGTGTACCAGCAAGCGCTGAATATGAGTGTTGCTGAGGAAGTAGCTGGTTCTTTACTACGTCCTTGCCAATCACTAACTGGCGAACAACAAACTCAATGTTTTGTTAAAGCTGCTGATAAAGTTAACGTTCTCTGGCAGAAATATAGAAATACTTATGGAAATAAAAGCTGGATAAATAGACTACAAACTAAGGTAGATAATATCAGATATGGTACTGGCATTGTATCAGAAACCTCTTTTAATTCTCTGTTAGGTTCTACAGTCCAAACGAGCATCAAAAACTTTTTAGTTTCCTTACAGTATGCCTTCCAGAATTTGATAGAAGCTACGATGTTGTTGATAGCAGCTTTAGGCCCAATTGCTGTAGGTGGATCTTTACTACCTGTAGCTGGTAAACCAATTTTTGCATGGCTGACCGGCTTTTTATCTATTGGAATCGCCAAAATTTCATTTAATATTATCGCTGTGCTGACTGCCGCAGTGATTGTCAATGGCCCAGGTCAAAATGCTAATGTCGATCCAGATTTAATGTGGTTCATAATTTTTCTGGGAATTTTAGCACCAATTTTATCTTTAGTTGTGGCTGCTGCTGGTGGTTTCGCAGTCTTCAGCGCTATCAGCAGTACGGCTTCTTTGGTAAAGGAGAGGATATAGAAAATTCAAAATTCAAAATTCAAAATTAATAAACTACTTACAACACTTGTAACTAGTAAGTATATGCAAAACATCATATATAATAGCTGAAGTTTTTGCGGGAAGAGGTGAGGAAATGGTGCGTTTACTAGAAAAAAGACAAAGAACGGGAAGTGTTTTGACATTTTTTGCGATCGCTACCTTCAGTTTACATATATTAGTTTTATTTTTATTCTTATTACAAGGGCTAAATATTCGCCAACTTAGTTTGAGAAAACCTCCCAACTTTGTACAATTAATCAATGGCAAACCAGTAGCTAATATTGATGATTTAGCAAGAGAACCAGAAATAATTCGCCAATTTATCAGCAAAACGATGATATCAATGTTTAGCTGGTCTGGAACCTTACCACCACAAAATATTGAAGAAGTTGCAAGCCCCAAACCAGATTTAGGAATACTTATTAATACACCTCAAGGTGGTAGCCAAAAAATTAGTACCAGCAGTTGGGTAGCTAGTTTTGCCTTATCAGAAGACTTTCGTAAAGGTTTCTTAAGCACAGTTGCAGAAATGACACCGCCAGAAGTTTTCTCTGAAAATCCCAACCAAGCGATGACTTCACAACTAGTAATTAAGAGAGTTTATCCGCCAAAACAAATTGCACCAGGTAAGTGGCAAGTGGGTATGGTAGCCGACTTAGTTCAAAAAAATCGAGTTGGTGGTGCAAGACTTATAACTCCTTTTAATAAAGATTTCCTTGTACGTGCAGCAGATTATTTTGCTAATCCACAAGCCGGCAATAGCACCGACTTGCAAAAAGCAATTTATAGTGTTCGCACTGATAGACTAGAAATTTATGAAATTCGTAACTTATGTTTGCTAGATGACTACAACTTGAACGCAGATAAATCAAAACCATGCGGAACTGGACAAACATCTGATAGGTTTATCAGATAATCGATTTTTTACGTAAAGATAGTTCAATTTATAAGATAAATTATTAATGCAATTACTCAAACCAGAAAATAAGAAAAATAGCCCCTTACCGTTGTTGGCAGTAGGAACGTTTGGTTTACATCTATTTACCTTGCTGTTACTAATATTTCACGGGTCTATGTTACAACAGTTAGGCCGACAACTTACACCTCAAAGTTTAGTGCAACTTGTTGATGGCCATTCTATAACAGTAGACCCCCAACCCAATTTAGAGCGGCAACCAGAGACTATTCGGCGTTTTGTGGGTGAAACTATGAGTTTAATGCTTACCTGGTCAGAACAACAGCCACCAACACAAGTCTGGGAAATTACCTCCCAACTGGTAGCTGATGATTTTAAAGAAAAACTTAAATCAGAAATTACTAACTTAAATCCAGATAGCCAATTTGAAAATGTTAATAGAGGAGCGGAAAATGTCTTAGTAATCCAAAAAGTTTCTCAACCGAAAGCAATAAGTAATGGAAAATGGAAAGTAGAGATACTTGCCAATCAATTAATTTTTAACAGTTATGATAAATTAGGTAAATCAGTTTCTTTTAATAAACAAATTTTAGTAAGAGCAATAGATCAGCCTGTAACTTCACTAGCAAATGCAGCACTACCGTCGCAGTTTGCAGCTTACCGCCTTGGAGAAGCCAGATTAGAAATTTATAATATATGTGAAATTAAAGATAATAATTGTTCTGGAAATCCAAACTAGGCTCTACTATGACCCGATACTCAACTCCTGCCCAAACGCCTCCCCAAAATGGATTTACTCTAACTACCGACGATCGCCAACCAGAAGTAGAATCTGTAGATTGGGAATCGCGGATGTCAAGGTTGGTCGGTTTTGAAGAAGAATCTTCTTCTAGTGACACCGAAGGCTCAAAAGACTCTGCAACGCCGCCAGAGCCTCTTTCTCAACCACAAGAAGTTCAGACTAAGCAAGCACTCTCATCTAATCCCTTTGCCAAGTTAGGCTTGGTAGGGGCTGCTACCTTAGCGATAGTTTTGGTGGGTGGTGTGTTCTTATCTCAGTTGATGAGTAGCAGCAATCAAAAACCAAAAAATATTGTTTCTCCACCAGTGCAAGAGCAGCCCACTGATGAATCCATATCTCAACAGATGGAAGGCCAAATAGATACTCTCAAAACGAAATTAGCTCTGACTGAACAAGCACAGATGGTGAAAGCTGCCCAACAACAGCTGAGAATTGCCAAATCAACGCCGACAGTAGCCTTACGACAACCCTCAGTTAGCCAGAAAGTGATCCCAACACCCCCACCAACAGCTTACGTACCTCGGACAGTGACAGTTGAGCGCGTCATTAGAGTACCTGCTTCTCAACCTTCGCTATCACCCCAGCCACCAGTTGTGAACCCTACTCAACCAGTAGTTAATCTAACTCCACCAACTCCACCAAGCCCATTTGAAGAGTGGGCAAGGTTAGCAAAGTTAGGTAGCTATGGTCAAGTTAATGCTAGCAATCAACCTACTAGTAATATAGCTACTTTGGAACCTCCAACCAATGCGCAGCCGCAGCAAGAGACGCCAAACCCCAATCCCGACTCTAATCCCGAACAAACGTCACAAACCCCACAACCAGAAAATTCTGCGGTCAGTCAAGCCCAACCGCAGGGACAGAAATCTGTAGCAGTTGGGAGTAGTGCCAAAGCTGTGTTGGCGACAGCAATCTTTGGAGAAACTAGTAATAAGTCAGGCGGTGGTGGAGATGCAGACGAAGCGAAAAACGTATTTGTAATCCGATTGAAAGAACCATTAAAATCTACTGATGGTACAGTCGCTCTACCCGCAAACACCGAATTCCTCGCTGAAATTGGTTCGCTTTCTGAACAAGGTCTTTTGCAGATGAACGTAGTCAAAGTTATCTCGCAAAATAATGGCAACCCCACAGAACGAAGCTTACCCAACAATGCAGTTATTCTTCGCGGTACCCAAGGTAAACCTTTAATCGCAAATAAATATCCCGGTCAAAGTTCGTCTATAGCCTCGATGGATGCAGGACTATTTGTTTTGGGAGGTATTGCTAAAGCAGCAGAGTTAGTAAATCGCCCTGATACAAAACTCGTGCCATATTCTATAACATCAACATCTTCCAACCCTACCGAAAACGACCCAAACAATACCAACACCAACACTTCCACTGGCCTTGTTAGTGAGACTGAGAATAAACGCGACCTTGCAGCCGGAATTTTGGAAGGTGGTATGAACTCTGTAGTACCCCAAATTGCCCAACGTAATCAACAGGCGATCGCCCAAATGTCTCAACAAGGTGGTGTTTGGTTTTTGCCAGCAGGCACAAATATTGAAATATATGTGAATCAAGCAACTCAGTTTTAAGGGGTAATATTTATACTAATTTTAGATATTTGCAACCATGAAAAAGAATATTAAATTGTCAGGAAATAATCCAAAACGTTCTTATTTCCTACCTATAGCTTCCTTAATTTTCTCGGTTGCTATGTTCTGGTTGGTAGGTCGCGCCGTAGCTAATAACGCCGTTCTGCGTTCCATATTTTCCTGCCAAGCACAAGGTTTAGGGGGACTAGTACCTACGGTCGACGTTTGGTATCAACAAGGAACAAACTTAAGTTTTATTCCGGCTGGAGAAATAATTAAAAAAGTTTGGTTAAATGACCCATCACAAGTAACTATGGATTTTGATGGGCCAGTATGTATGCAGTTTGGCAAAGAACCTAATAGTAGTTCAGGAGATTGTAAAAACTCCGCAGCAAATGTAATTCAACTCAGACGAATTCAAAAACTGGACATTCCTGGACTTCCTCCCACTACCAATACACTTTTAACAGTTGTTACCGAAGCGCAAGGGAAAAACAAGTTGTATACTTTTCGAGTGATATATAAAACAGATAATCCTGAATATCACACCTTAGCAATTTTTCCCGATCCTTCTGGACAGGAAGGAGCTTGTTCAAGAGTTTTACAATAAAGTTATAGCAAAATTACCCGATAGCCATAGAAGTTTCCCCTCGACAAAAAGCGTTGACTCCTACGTATGTCTGCATTGTGGCCGATCAAAAGCCCTGCTATAATTCTCTGCATATAAAAAAGGTTACGAGAGATTTAAGTCTTTGGGCAGTTTTATTTCTTTACGTAGCACGCTTAAGATAACGTGTGAGGTAGTCCTGTAGTTCAATCACTTGAAAAACGCTATAACTTAACAGATTTGACTGACTTAGGCATTTTTAGCTTACATCTTTATAAATCTTCAGATAAAAACTAACCACAAATTCCAAAATTGTGTAAATATAAAGAAAAGCTTAAGAGGTTACAGACTCATGGTGACAGCGAAAATGATGCAACAGCTTTGGGCTGTAATCGAGTCTACCCAGGTCAACACCCTGCTCCAGTTTGACGATGCTGCTTTAGTACAATTGCTTCTCCAGCAGTTAAAAGCCAAGCAGGCGCTTGATGCCCAGGCAGATAGCACTCTAAATACTTATATAAAATCTAAACTGCCCCTAATTCGTGATACGGCTGAGGGTCGATTATCTTTAGGGCAAGGCAGCAATCATTAGTCTGTAAAAATCAAATGATTGCTCGCTGCCAAGCATACGCTCAGAGTTGAAACAGTGGAATATTATGAATAACTGGCTAGTAATTGCCCTAGTAGCTTATCTAATTGGAGCAGCGATTGAAGGGGTGAGTGCAGCCAGTCAGCTATCTCATTCAATGCCAGAATTAGCTAAAAACACACAAGCTCATCCTTCAGAGTCTGACACTGAGACTAGTTCAACTTGGCGAGTTGTGGCCGCCATCGCCTCAGTCAGTATTTGTGGAGCTTTTTTGTGGCCTTGCCGCCTTTTCCACCGTTTAATTAAAGGCAATGTTCGTTCCTAAGCCTAAAACATTAATACTGGAAGAAGCTCTCCTCTTCTGAGAGAAGAGTTGTGAGTTTGGCTCCCGATTACCTATTCATACAGTTTGTTCGGGTTCTGTCGCTACAGGTTGCCCAATTTTCGGCTCCGTTCCCGCAAACAGTCGTTCAATATTAGTGCGATGGCGCAAAATCACATACAATCCACCGGCAATCCCAAACAGAATATAGGGTAAGGGTTGATGCAAAATTACCATGAAAATGGGAACTGCGATCGCACCTGCTATTGAACTCAAAGAGACAATCCGCGATATCGCCACAACGACGGCAAACACACCCGCTGTTGCTAAACCTACCTGCCAACTCATTGCCAACAAAATCCCCAAACTGATAGCAACAGATTTACCACCAGTAAAACCCAAAAAAATTGATTTACTATGTCCCAGAATGGCAGCTAACCCAGATATGGTTACTAGCCACGGTTGCCACAGTTGTACATCTACCGTTTGAGGGATATAATTTTGGATTGGTTCAAAGTTAAATAACCAATAAACTAGAGCGATCGCTAATACTCCCTTTAAGGAATCAAGTACTAAAACCAATGCTCCTGGCCCTTTGCCCAAGGTTCTTAGTACATTAGTTGCGCCAGTGGAACCGGAACCAACTGCCCGAATATCAATACCTTTTAACTGCTTCACAGCAATGTAGCCAGTGGGAAAAGAACCCAGCAGGTAGGCTATGACCACAATTGCTCCGCACAGAGTTAACCAAATAGCCATAATACAATTCAAAATTCAAAATTCAAAATTCAAAAAAGTCAAGAGGTATTACTCTTGACCAATGACTCATTTAAAAGTCGTCATCATAGTTTCTCACCATTTTGGGGTCAGGAGCAAAGGCTAACCATAGGGGAAATTGCAAGAGTGACAAACTGATTTGTTCTTCTGAATCGTCAATGATAATTAAGGGCAGTTGATTGGCTTTCGTCAATCGGTCTGCTTTTTGAGCGAGAGCGTCAGATGCCTCAAATAATACCACACCCCGGTCTGGGCCGAAATCTGGGCGACCGATTCCTAGACAATCTTGCAAGCCACGCCGCCATTCGCCTAATCGCTCCGGTGTATTAGCTAAGACTAAAGTACGGACGCGATCGCCATAAAGCTTGTGTAATATCGAAATTGCAGCTGAGGCAATCAGAATATTTTGTAAGCGGCTACCCATTGTCCGCAAACCACCCCTTCCTCCTTGGGTAAAAAACCAGTTGGAGATTCGTTCAGCGTGGATTGGTTCAAAGGTACGGCGTAGTTGCCACGGTGGCCCGTAGTAATCTGGTTTATTGCGGTATTGGTCGATTAGGCGGCGAATTTGCTTTGTAGTATCTTGAAACTGCTGTTGGGCAAATTGGGGTATTCCAGGTTGGGGTTCAGCTGGTTTAGCCTCTTTTACAGCTGGTTTTTCTCGTTCCACTACACTTGGCGTTAGTTGCAACTGCTCGGCGGCAGAGGCCAAATCCTGTAAGCTACCCGTGAGATAGTCTTTAAAACCCTGCACCCGAATTGCCAAGTCTTGGGATGCACCAGCAAAAGTGGTTCGCATCTCATTGCGGATACGTTCTTGTCGGCGTTCTAATTGTTCTACAGAAATTTGCAGAGTTTGTTTGCGTTGTTCTAACTGCACCAATGACTCTTGCACGAGTCGCCCCAGTGAGGTTTGAGTTTCACTCACCTGTGTCTGAAGCTTTTCGTAAGAAGCTTGCAGCTTGGCTATTTCTGACTTAAGAGCTACTTCAGCACTCTGCAACTCTGCTATCCGCTGCTCTGCTTCTGTATATAATGAATGATTTCCTGATTCTATTTCAGACCCCAGCGCGACATTTTCCGCTTCTAACTGCGTTACAAACTCGCCATTTAAATTTTCTGTTAGCTCTACTGTAGAATCTACCACTTCTGCATTGGAAATGAGTGGTTCAAAATTTGTGTAGTCCTCTGATGAGCTAATGGCTTCTGTGTCTACCACTGACTCAACTGATGGATTTACTGGATGTTCAACTGCATTGTTTTCTTCTAGTTTCTCTGCCAACCGCTCATCAATTGGTTCTGGGGTTTGAGATGCCTCTGGGTTCATAAACAATAGTGTAATTCCTATGATGCGAATAAATAGCTTTCAGAAATATTACAATTGACCTGCCATAAAAGTCCTGAGCATGAGTGCTGAGTTCTGAGTCTATATCAAAGCGACTCAGCACAGATGGCACTCAGCACTAAATACGCGGACAACGTTGTTCTAAACAAGTTTTCAAGGTGTTGGGGTCAAATAAAATCGGCAAAAAGTGAATACTTTTAATTTCTTTAAAGTAAAACAAAATGGGGACTCTATTCCAAAAGATCCGCCAGTTTTGCCATTCCTGGTAGGGAAAGCGCCGAATCAATTTTTCGCCTCTGTAAATATCTAAGTCGGTAGCGGTAAATTGCAAACGCAACGTTAACGCCTGAAACATGAGAAACAAACCAAACAGCGTGAAAACAGAGCCTACCCAAGGTTGTACCAACAGTAGTGGAATCGCGGCAATCACCAACACTATCGGTATATTGTAACTAGGCTTGAGTTCCACAGTTGATATGGAGTTAGAAGTAAATGAGCTGGTCACAGTTTTAAATCCTGCTTTGTTTAGTAGGCATCTCTCCTATTTTAGGAGTCAGGAGTTAGAAGTTAAGAGTTAGGAGTTATGAGTTAAAACTCCTCACTCTTAACTCTTAACTCCTCACTTCTAACTTCTATAGCCCTATGAATGCACTGCCAGTCCCCTGAAACATTAACCAAGAAAGAAAGAAGTTGCTCACAAATATAATCAGCAAGGCAGTCACAACAGCAGTTGTAGTTGACTGTCCTACACCTTTAGCACCTCCTGTTGTCGTCAACCCCCAACTGCAACCAATTACAGCGATTAAAATACCAAAACAACACGCCTTAATCATGGCGCTTAAAATATCCCAGATACCAAGGAAGTTACGG
Organism: Nostoc sp. EspVER01; assembly: GCF_034530635.1. NCBI lineage: Bacteria > Bacillati > Cyanobacteriota > Cyanophyceae > Nostocales > Nostocaceae > Nostoc > Nostoc sp. EspVER01. The sequence goes on along the minus strand of NZ_JAVRCS010000004.1, from coordinate 20,894 downwards.
GCTGAGTCTAAAAATACTGTATCAGACAGGTTGTAGATATTTGTCGCAATGATGAATCCTCCAAACATTCCCGTTATCAAAGACAGGAGGGTTAAAATTGGTAACATTAAACAGCAAGCAATAACGCGGGGAATAACTAGATAATCGATTGGATCTGTTTTTAACATCAACATGGCATCGATTTGCTCTGAGACTCGCATGGTACCGATTTCTGCTGCAAAGGCAGAACCGACTCGTCCCGCCAAAACCACTGCTGTCAACACAGGAGAGAGTTCTCGTGTCAACGCTATCGAAAGCACTCCGCCGATAATGTTTCCGGCGCCAAAGTTGATAAATTCCCGCGCCACTTGAATGGTAAACACCGCACCAACGAAAATAGCCGTCAATAGGGCAATAAATAAGGAATCTGGCCCAACTGCTGCCATTTGTTCTAAGGTGTTACGCCGATGGATTTTGCCCCTCAATAGGTGAACTAGTACTTGCCCACCCAGAAAAATCGCCGCCAGCAAACGCTGACTCCATTCCCCTAAACTGGATTTGGATGTAGTCTGGTTCAATGTTCTGTAGCTAACTCGGTAACTGCCTTAAGAATAGCGGAAGTCATGGGAATGGGGAATGGGTATTGGAAATTGGGCATCCCTTCTCTGCGAGACGCTACGCGTAGCTTGCTTCCCTGGAGGGGTACGGCTACGCTCAGGGCAAGTGGGCATTGATTATTATTCTCAGTCTCTCTGCTCTCCTGCTCCCGACTCCCGAATAAGACTGAATATTAACTTAGATTAAAGATGTTCTCAGAAAATGAAGCTGTTCTGAAACGTGCTGCAAAGCAATAAATAAGTAGTACACTGGGCTATAATCTTTATTCTGCAAGGCTTTTCTAGATTTAAGTTTCTTTATATATCCCCAGCATAGGCTGTAACTACTACCCATTTATTTTAATGAAAACTTAAGATTTTTGACAGATTCGCTGCTCTGGGGCGATCGCTCGTATTGTAGAAAATGACAAACCGCTATCTTGCTTTTGTCACCTCTACTCACGGAGTTTGTCTTAAATGACTATTTTTACTAACTTTCTCCGCTCGCTACTACTTACAATCATTTTTAGTTTTGTCGTTCCCATGTTCCTCATTGGCGGCGGATTGCTTTTTATATCCCTCATCGGTAACATCCCTGGCTTACAAGAGTTAACCGAGGCAATCGCTACTGAGATTATGCATTTTCTCGCCACCTTCGGCAGTGGAACTCCCCTACGCGGATTATTTGTAATTAGCTTGACCTTTAGTTTCGTTGGCGCACTGTTTGATATGTTTGTATATTATCGGCATCAAATTTTACGTTTAAATTCTTAAGTAGTAAAAATAGCTTTGTCTGGGGATTAATTATGGGCTGTAGAAAACAGGAAAAAGTGATATTTCCCAGAGTGAAAGTACTACTAGTCTTAACCTAAATAGAGATGAGTGTTGCTGAATGAATTTGTATTAATTAAATTGAGTGTCGAAGTAATTGATTAAATATTTATATATTCATTAGTTATTAGTGATTAATTACTGACAACTAGTGAACGTGCGCGACCTGAGTCAAACCAGTCCTCAAACATTTAAAAAGCCAGAATAACAAGGCATTGAGAGCTTTTAATTTTGCAAAATAGCTAAAATAGCCTTTCTAAATCATCAGGTTAACGCTAAACTAGAGTTTGGCATTTTATGCTAGCTGTAATCTTTGAGGATTTGATTAGTATTAATCGAGAATATCAAATAAAACTCACTGAAAAATATAAAAATTTCCTTAAAATTCTGACGATCGCAATGCCTACTCATGTTTCTTAACAGAGGAAAGCAGGTCGTCTGACCGTTGGGGATCTTATATTGAATTTATTACGAGGTATGTTGACAGCTCATGGTTTGGCCGTTTAAGCCCAAGTTTAGAAAACAAATTGCGCGGATTGAAATTACTGGTGCGATCGCCGGTGCTACTCGCAAACGCGTCCTAGAAGCCCTGAAAACTGTAGAAGAAAAAAAGTTTCCGGCATTATTGCTACGTATCGATAGCCCTGGCGGTACAGTCGGAGATTCTCAAGAAATCTACAGTGCCCTGAAGCGTTTGCGCGAGAAAATCAAAATCGTCGCTAGCTTTGGCAATATTTCGGCTTCTGGAGGAGTATACATCGGTATGGGAGCCGAACACATCGTTGCCAACCCAGGTACAATTACGGGCAGCATTGGTGTGATTCTGCGTGGGAATAACTTGGAACGCTTGCTAGAAAAAATTGGTGTCTCCTTCCAGGTAATTAAGTCTGGCCCTTACAAAGACATTTTGGCTTTCGATCGGCAACTGACCGAACCAGAAGAACACATCCTGCAAGAATTGATTGACACAAGTTATCAGCAGTTTGTCCAAACGGTAGCTGATGGCCGTTCTTTAACGGTAGAAGCTGTAAAAAGTTTCGCCGATGGTCGGATTTTTACTGGACAGCAAGCCCTAGCCTTGGGTGTTGTAGACCGCTTGGGCACAGAAGAAGATGCCCGTCGTTGGACAGCAGAACTGGTTGGTCTCGATCCAGAAAAAACTCTCTGCTATACCCTAGAAGAACGTAAACCCTTATTGAGTCGCTTTATACCAGGAAGTCGTCAATTTTCATCAGGAATTGGGGCTGGTATTGATTGGCTCGAATTTGAAATGTCTACTAGTGGTTTACCTCTGTGGTTATATCGACCCTAATATGAGTTAGGAGGAGCCAGTGCGGTCTTGGGGTTTCCCCAAGTGGAGCAACTAGCGTTTATGAGTGAAGAGTTATGAGTTAAAAATCTTAACTTCTCATTCTCAACTCCTAACTCCTCACTTTTGCGTTTTAAGGAGGATTTTGGCGTGGACTGGCAAATGCGGGCTATTCGCGGAGCAACAACCGCTTCAGAAAATACTGTTGAGACAATTCAAGAGGTAGTTACAGAACTACTCAATGAACTGGAAAACCGGAATCAATTCCAGCCAACGGACATCATTAGTGTGACTTTTTCAGTGACACGCGATTTGGATGCAGTTTTTCCAGCTGCGATCGCAAGAGCGCGTCCTGGTTGGGATAATGTGGCTATGTTGGATGTACAGCAAATGCACGTCGAAGGCAGCTTACAGCGCTGCATTCGCTTCTTAATCCACGCCTATCTGCCAGCCTCCGCCTCAATTCATCATATTTATTTACGCAACGCCGCTAGCTTGCGTCCCGACTGGAGTTTGCCTCAGACTTTACAAGCATCACAGCAAGCAGTTAAGTCAAAAGTGTAAAATGCTTAGATTATATTACCGAAAAAGTAGAGATTAGGTTTGAACTTTCTCAGCAGTCAGCATTTATTATTGCCGATGTAGGTAATGTCTGAATTTATTTGTGTTCGAGGAATTCATCAACTGTAATTCCTGCCTGTCGAATCAAACTTCTAAGTAACCCAGGTGCTAATTCCCGATGATTGGGAATTGATAAAGTTGGTTTTGATTCACACCAAAGTATCATGTGGCTTCCCGTTTGGTGATCTAATGCATAACCAAACTTTTCAAAAATCTTGACAGCTTCCTTACCGGAGATATTTGATAAACGTCCCATTTATACTACAACTTCCCCGATAAACACTTGCGATTCCTTAACAATATAAGGTTTGCCATGTTTAGCTTGGACGTGGAGATATCCAGTAATGGCATCTTTAATATTTTCGATTGCTTCATCTAATGTTTTGCCTTGACTCACACAACCTGGAAGTTCAGGAACCTCAGCAACATAACCTGCATATTCTGAATCAAAAGTAAAAATTACTTGAAATTTCATAATAAATTAATCTTGTGGGTAAGTTTTGAATAAATTGCTAAGTCTATTAAGTCCCGGATAACTTGGGGTCTTTTTTTTATTTCAAACATCACGGCTAAATTGCATCTTGATGTTTGTTCATTCTTTCTCGGATTGTTTGACGGATATCTTCCCAATCTTGAATAGTCAGTTCTGTTGCATTTCCAGAGTTTAATCCTTCCAGAAGCATTGTTTCTAGACGTTCTTTAGCTCTCTGTTTTTGATCTTGTCGCACCAATTCACGAAAATATTCACTGACACTGCTGTAACCACCTTGAGCTACCTGTTCTTCTATATAAGTTCGCATGGTGTCAGGTAAGGAAATATTGATACTTTTCACAAGTGTTAGTTTTTGAATCTGTTTTTCTACATTATGGCAGTTTTTGCCATTTTATGCCATTATACAGAAGATGTTATTTAGGATTGAACTGTGGCAATTGTTTCACTGCACAGCATACAAGTACGTCACATTGGTAGAATAGAAATTGCGCGATCGCACCTGATAAATTAATGTGAACAGTGCGATGTATACATCCTAAATTTATCCTCTTTAGTGCCGAACGATTGAAGTCGTGGCTAAAGACATACAGCCAAATAATACTTTAAAGTTTAAAATATATTTAGTTTATGCGAGACGCTAGAGAAAATAAGAATGTAGGAGAGGCGGGTTGAAACTGCCGAATTATGAACTAGCAGTTGTGCCACAGCGAAAAATTACTGAGTATCTGTTGTCGCCAACTCACCCCGATAGAAGCAGCAAGGAAAAATTTTTTACTGCGTTTGGTTTTTCAGTAGAGGATTGGGAAACTCTTGCTAAAGCATTACTAAATCATGTTGCTGATAACGATGTTACAAAGATTGAAGATTCACCATTTGGAACTCGATATGCTGTAGAAGGTACACTACTTTCACCGGATGGTAGAAACCCTTTGATTCGTTCGGCTTGGTTTATTGAAATAGAGGAAACTATTCCTAAGTTTGTTACTTCATACCCACTGAAACGGAGAGAAGAATGATTCAAGAACTTGATAGAGTTATTCTGACTAGTAATATCCCAGAATATAGTTTAGAAGAGGGTGATATAGGTACAGTTGTTTTAGTACATCAGGGTGGCAAGGGATATGAGGTTGAATTTGTCACATTGGATGGCGAAACTGTGGCAATTGTTTCACTTCACAGTATACAAGTGCGTCCTATTGGTAAAAGAGAAATTGCGCGATCGCGCGTGATAAATTAATGTAAACAGTGCGATGTATACTTCGTAAATTTATCCTCTTGAGCCTAACGATTGAAGTCGCGGCTAAAGGCATACAGCCAAATAATACTTGAAAATTTAAAATATATTTAGTTTATACGAGACGCTAGATAAAATGAGTATTGAAGAAATTATTATAGACAAGGTAAGAATATTACCTCCTGATAAGCAACAAGATGCGTTAGATTTTGTAGAATTTTTACTTGCAAAAATACAAAAGCAAGAGTTATCTTCTCAAGATAAAAATTTTGGGGTTTCAGCTTTGAGTTTGGCTCAACAATATGTTGGTTGTGTGGAAGCAGCGAGTGATTTGTCTACTAATAAAGATTATATGGATGGTTACGGTTCGCGATCAGGCGATAGGTATTGCCCAATCTTTAGAGTGTGATACGTGTATATTATTTTGTTGTAAATGCTTATACAAAAACTTTTAGTGGATGATTCATCTGTTTTGTTTGATCTAGTAAATGATCGTGCTTTAGCTTTTGCATCTCTTCTTTAAGAGTTTTCTGAACAATTTTGACGATTAAAGCTTCTAAGTCTGATACTGTGAGACTACTTAGAAGCTGGTCTGATGTTGGTTGGAAGTTTTGCATAGAAAATATTTCTGCATCCTGATCTATTAGTGTAACTGATGTTTGTTTTTCTATTTCAGAGTAATTTAAGGATTCACTTGTAATCATATTTTTAGTTATTAAAGGATTTTTTTTATTCCAATTTGACACAATTTCAAAGTAACCTGCGGCATCTTCTAAACAATACTCAAACATATTTAATAAAATATCTATCCAGCCCCTTTTTCGTAAAAATACTTTGTTGGGATTTTTACGAAAATACCTACCGTCAATTTTTTTATTTACTTTGATTTCAAGTTGTTCAAACAAACCATTTAATCCTTTATAGCCATATTCTTGCCAGTAATCTCTAAAATCAAATAGTTTTATTTCATTAACATTTGGATATATTGATAGAGCTTTAAATCTGTTTCTCAACGTTTTTAGATCACTCTTTTTTATCTCGAAGCCGATAAAAGTTTTGTTTTTCAGCCTAGAAATATCTTGCATGATTTCCTTAACAAGTTGCTCTTCCTCAACTTCAAACTCTAAAAATTTAACTTTGATATATTGCTGATTAGTTCTTTTGAGAAGCCGAGTAATGGTGTATCCATATATTCTTTGTACTGCTTTTCCCTGTACCTGTAAATAATCCGGCCAAAATTCTAAGTCAAGAAAAACCAAATCATAGATAGAATCATTAGAAAAGTTATTGATAAATTGGCCATCAATCTTGACCTCTATCTTATACATAAAATATTTTGGGAATTATTTACACATTAAAAATATACAAAAAAATAATTACAATCAAAACAGGATATACACGTATTGAACCGCTAATCTATTTGCGTTTGATCTGCGTGCATATGCGGTTAGAAATTCAGACTTTTCTAGTTACAAAACCCAACCTTAATGAACTAAAGCGATCGCACTTTTTGTCAAGCTTCCACAGTGAATCCATTAAACGCCATGTTTTCTATAAAAATATCGGGTTTCATCCTGGCTTGTAAATCAAGTTTTGAACTCGTAAACTAGCTTTTGCGACTTGAAAAGCAGCTTTTGCGACTTGAAAAGCAGCTTTTGCGACTTGAAAAGCAGCTTTTGTGACTTGAAAAGTAGCTTTTGCGACTTGAAAAGCAGCTTTTGCGACTTGAAAAGTAGCTTTTCTGACTTCAAAAGCAGCTTTTCTGACTTCAAAACCTGTTAATGTTAAAGAATTTCAGTAAATCTAACCACATTTATTTATAAATTAATCTTAATGCCTTAGAATTAATGCCTTAGAAATTCTCATAAAAAAACGCAAATATACGCATTAAACGCAATTTTTCAGCATTTCCATACGTACATTTGCGATAAAATAAAAAACGATACCTACGGCTGGCTACGCCTACGCAGCTTTAATGCACTAATGCGATCGCACGTTTCGTTAACGCTTCAGCAGTCAATCCATTAAACGCCATCAACTCGCCAGCACTGGCTGTAGTTTCGCCACGTTTCCACGCAAAAGTATCGCGCTTCGCCGTACTCCGCAACAGAATCGGTTCTAACATCGCCGCAGCACCACCTGTAACAGCAATTAACGCATCGCCATCAAATAATTCGGCAAATTTCGCATCATCTAAGAAACCGCCTTCGGGTTCAGAACAGGTATCCCACGCGGTATCATGACTACGGTACAATTGCCGAGGATTGATCACAGAAACTATTTTCACGCCAATACCTTCAGTTTCTAAGAAAGCCGCAGCTTCAAATACTGGCATTAATGTCATATCGCCAATTACAGCAAATACAACTTGTTTATCACCAGCAATTTCATGTAATAACACTGCACCATCGCGTAACCCTTGACGAGTTTCTTCTAAAGTTGTGCGAATTGGTAACGGCGATTTACTTGCTGTAATTACAATTCCCTTATTCTTAGTTTTCAAAGCCCAGTCATAACAGGCTTGAATACTATTAGCATCAGGCGGAAATAATGGGAAAACATTTCCATTTCGCATCAACGAAGCAAAGTAAGCTTCAATTTCGGGACGTTGGTGAGTCCAACCGTTACGTCCTTGTTCTAATGCACCTGCTGTGAATAAAGTAATAGTCGAGGGAGTTTGACGGCGCAATTCTGCCATTGATTGGGTTACAGTTTGCCATATTGGTAATCCGTTGATGGCAAAAGATTCGTAAGAACACCACAAAGTTCTCGCACCCATTAACGCTAAACCCGCAGCTAAACCGGCACAAGCATCTTCACTCAATGGTTCATAAACTTGTCCATTTGGTGCTTGGTTATATAAGTCGTCGGTTGTGGGGTGGATAATCTTTAATGCTTGGTTGATGTTGGCAATTCCAGATGCTTCGTTACCGTCGGCGTTGGTGACAAGGAAATTCTGATCTTTTTTTCCAACTATTCCTACCAATCGTCCCATCGCGGTTGTGGAAACTTTTGGTTCGCCACCGACTGCATATTCTTCTAAAGGTAATTCGCCTAATTCTGGCAATGGTAATTCAAATTCTGTCACCACAGTTTTTGCGGCTGGGCCACCACCGGCGCGTTCGGCATTTGTTCTGACTAATTGCCAAGCTTCCGCAGATAAAGCACGGGTTTGCAATGCACTGATAATATGTGGCGCGTCCAACGTATCTTTAGGATACAAGTTGTGAGATTTTGCACCCCGCGCGTGAACTCCTGCACCTTTGAGTTGTTTAATAATGAAGACGGTAAGTTTCCCACCAAGGGCAGATCGCGCTGCTTTATCTACACCCGAAAGTACTGCTTGCGTAAATTCTAGGCGTTTCTCAAAGGAGAAAGCTGTACTATCAACGTAATCCCCTGGTTGGTTTTGATCGTCAAAGTCTTTGGCATCCACTAACACGACTTCATCAAAACCGTTACCTTGCCAATATGCTTGCATCTGTTCATTGGTTTTCAGGGAAACCATGCTGTGATGTTCTTGGCTGTAACCGTTCCACACCAACACCGGTAAGAAGTTGGTGACAGCAGGATAAGCTGTATGGAAGTGTGCGATCGCACTTACAATATAAGGCTCACCCAATCCACCATCCCCAACTGTAAAGGGGAATAACTTATCTTTGTGTAACAGTGCAGCCGCCATTGCAAAGTGTTGCCCTTGTCCTAAAGGCCCCGCAGGTGCGAGAATACCGGGGATGTAACCAGAAAGATGTCCTAAAAGTCCGTGCTTTTCTCGGAAGCGATCGCGCAATTGTTGGACTGTAAAAATTCCCATGTCCTCTAGCGAACGATCCAAGAACATGGCACTATAAAATCCGGGGGCGTGGTGTCCGACTTCGGTAATAATGTTCTTGTATCCCAGCATGACAAGAGATGCGTAAGCTTCTGCTTGACTGGCGAATCCGCCGGGATGCCCAGAAGCCTTACTACCGGTAACTTGCAAAGTCAGGTAGCGTAAGGCATCGGCAGCAAGTAAAGTTTGATATACAGCTGCTTTATCTGTGGGAAATGCGATCGCGATTTTGCCCGACTCAATAGCAGGTGTTGCACCATAAGTTTCAAAATTTGGTAAAGCTTCACCAAAATATTGAATCCCTTCCGAAAAATTAGGAAGCGCTGAAGATGCCTTTGCGGAGATTGCAGTCATGCTGAGTACCTTTTGACGATGAGGTGAAACTGTAGATGCTCGTTGAATTTAACCAAAATTTTACATCTTCGAGGTTGTAACAGTTTATTGCTTTTTTGCAACGTTTAGAATAAGTACTTTAAATAGTTACGCAACCAAGATTTCAATTAGTTGAAGTAGCAAAAAAATATTAAGTAGGAAAAAAATTTATGAAATTCCCAAATGGGCCGCAAACTCCAGCAGTTGTACAGATGCTGCGCTGGGTTGTTAATCCGATGTCATTTATGGAGGCTTGTGCCAAAAGCTATGGCGAGATTTTTACTCTCCGATTAGACAAAAATCTGCCTCCTATAGTGATTGTCAGCAACCCCGAAGCGCAACAGCAAATTTTGACAAATGATACCAAAGAATTGGAAGCACCTGGCGATTTGAATCAGCTGTTTGAACCTTTATTGGGCAAGCATTCTGTGATTACTATCAGCGGCGCAGAACACCAGCGCCAACGTCAGTTGCTAATGCCTCCATTTCATGGCGAAAGAATGCGGAACTATAGCCAGGTGATTACCGATGTCACCAAGCAAGTTATCAGCCAATACCAAATAGGTAAACGCTTTAATATTCGGTCTGCAACTCAAGCTATTACCCTACGGGTGATTATGCAAGCTGTATTTGGTCTATATGAAGGGCCTCGCGCCGAAAAACTACAGCACTTTTTGGGCGATCTTTTAGAAAAAGCCAGTTCTCGCTTAAGTGTAGCTTTGCTTTATTTTCCAGCTTTGCAAAGGGATTTTGGGCCAATTAACTTCTGGGGAAACCAGAAGCGCCTTCAGCAAGAAGCTGACCAACTCATCTACCAGGAAATTCGAGAACGTCGAGAACAACCAGATTCATCACGCACGGATATTCTTAGCTTACTCATGGCTGCTAGAGATGAAGCAGGTCAACCCATGACCGATGAAGAGTTGCGCGATGAATTGATGACTCTGTTAGTCGCTGGTCACGAAACCACAGCGACAGCCTTGGCATGGGCATTATACTGGATTCACAAAATACCATCAGTGCGCCAAAAGCTACTGCAAGAATTAGATAGCTTGGGCGACAACCCAGATCCCAGCACCGTTTTCAAGTTACCTTATCTCAACGCTGTTTGTTCCGAGACATTGCGGATTTACCCAGTAGCTATACTAACTTTGTCAAGGGTAGTCAGAACCCCGATATCGCTAGGTGGTTATGAATTAGAATCGGGTACAATCCTACTTGGTTCTATTTATCTGACCCACCAACGGGAAGATATTTATCCAGAACCTAAGCAGTTTAAGCCAGAACGCTTTTTAGAACGGCAATTTTCCGCTTATGAATATTTGCCCTTTGGCGGTGGTGCTAGGCGCTGTATTGGGCTGGCATTTGCCCAGTTGGAAATGAAGCTTGCACTTGCTCAAATCCTTTCTAGTAAGGAATTAGAACTAGTTAATAAAGGTGAAGTGCTACCTAAACGTCGTGGTTTGGTGACAGGCCCAGATCGCCCCATTGAGATGGTTGTCAGGAGTCAACGTCAGGTGAAGTCTCCCATTTTACAGACAACCACTGTTTGATGCTAGGGGGTTTGATGGTTGCGTTCAGCAAATTTTTTCCTCGTTTTTCCTCGTTCCCAGTCTCCGACTGGGAAGGAGATAGAGGAGAGAATAATTGCGATCGCTGCATACAGCACTTCCGGCAGCTATGAGGTACATCCTCAAAGCTGAAAGCTATGATAGAAAAGGGCAAAAAGAAAAACTGTACTGTATTGCATAATAGCTGTCAGTGCTTTAACCCAAGTTTTTCTAGTCCTCTTCTAGAGGACTTGCACCATTAGACAGGGAATTCTATTCCCTGGCGGTCTGTATTGCATAATAGCTGTCAGTGCTGTAACGATCGCAGTCTTATTTCTAAATCACAAATTACCTATACCCCAATATAGATTTACTCTCCAGAATTAGCCTTTACAGTTATGAGTAAGAGGACATTTAGGAGAATTAATAATTCATGCCTGATGAGCATCGGTTAGAAGAACAATTTCTATCCCAAGAAGCTGAAAAACAAATATCCAATCAGCTAGATGAAGTAGAACAAATAGAAATAGATGTAAAAACCGATCTGTTAAAAATACTTCAGGGACAGGCAGATGGAGTTGCGGTTGCAGGGCAAGGATTAGTCATTAAAGAAGACATTCGCGTACAAGAAATAAAACTGCAAACAGATAGTATTGCCATCAATCCCTTTAGCGCTCTTTTTGGTCAAATAGAACTTAATGAGCCAGTAAATACAATTATTCGCGTTGTACTCACAGAAGTAGATATTAACCGTGCCTTGACCTCAGACTTTGTTCGTAGCCAGATGCAAAACTTTGGGTTGAATGTAGATGGGGAAATTGTCAGTTTTGAGCCAGAAGAAATTCAGGTATTTTTACCTGGTGATGGCAAAATAGAATTTAGGGGAAAGGTGTTGTTAAAAGAAATGGGAAATACTCGCCCTTTAGCTTACACTGCGATCGCTCGCCCACGAACTCATTCACAACCCGCGATGCTGGAGGGTTTTAGCTGTACTGAAGGAGAAGGGATTTCCATAGAATTAATTACAGCATTCATGCAGAAAGCTAAAGAACTGATGAACATACCATCTTTTAAATGGGAGGATATAGCTTTTTCTATCAAAGATATAGAAGTACAAAAAGGTACTTTAATACTGATGTTAGAAGCTCAGGTAAAACAAATACCCTCATCAAGTTTAATCTCTCTTTAGTAGGATTGACACTATTTAAAGATAATTTTTGTTACTGAGGGATGATGTCAATGTAATAAAAATTTTCTAACATTTCAGAAAGCTAATTATTTCTAAATTCCAACTATGCAAGAGTATGATGTTGTCCTAATCGGTGCTGGACATAATGGGCTAGTTTGTGCAGCTTATTTGCTAAAAGCTGGTTATAGCGTTCTGTTACTAGAAAAGCGTTCTGTACCAGGTGGCGCAGCAACAACTGAAGAATGTTTACCGCAAGAAGCTCCTGGATTTAAATTCAATTTGTGTGCTATTGACCATGAATTTATTCACTTAGGGCCAGTTGTTGAAGAATTAGAACTAGAAAAATACGGCTTGCATTATTTGGAGTGCGATCCAGTTGTTTTCTGTCCTCATCCTGATGGTAAGTATTTCTTAGGACATAAGTCGGTGGAAAAGACCTGTGCAGAAATCGCCCGTTACAACGAACGTGATGCCAAAAAATATGCAGAATTTGTAGATTTTTGGCAGCGATCGCTAGGTGCAATGATTCCCATGTTTAACGCACCGCCAAAGTCAGTTATAGACATCCTTGGTAACTACGACATCACCAAACTGAAAGATTTAGTCTCAGTGATTGGTTCCCCTAACAAAACGCTGGACTTCATTCGCACAATGTTAACCAGCGCTGAAGATTTACTTAACGAGTGGTTTGATGAAGAATTTCTGAAAGCGCCACTAGCCAGACTAGCATCAGAACTTGGTGCGCCGCCATCACAAAAAACCCTTGCCATTGGTGCAATTATGATGGCAATGCGTCATAATCCGGGAATGGCCAGACCTCGCGGCGGAACTGGCGCACTTGTACAAGCTTTGGTGAATTTAGTCACAAGTAAAGGTGGCGTTATTCTCACAGACCAACATGTTGAAAAAGTTTTAATTGATGATGGCAAAGCTGTAGGTGTGCGGGTTGGTGGTGGGAAAGAATATCGTGCCAAACACGGGGTTATTTCTAATATTGATGCCAAGCGGTTGTTCTTACAAATGACAGATAAAAGCGATGTTAATGCAGCCGACCCAGATTTATGGGAAAGATTAGAACGCCGCATCGTTAACAATAACGAAACCATCCTCAAGATAGATTTGGCTTTAGATGAACCACTGCGCTTTCCACACCACGCTCACAAAGATGAATATCTCGTTGGTTCTATCTTAATTGCAGATTCCGTGGCTCATGTAGAACAAGCCCACAGTAAATGCACTTTGGGAGAAATTCCTGATGCTGACCCATCAATGTATTTGGTCATGCCTAGTTATTTAGATCCCACATTAGCACCACCAGGCAAGCACACCCTATGGATTGAGTTTTTTGCCCCTTATCAAATTGCTGGTGCAGAAGGTACTGGTTTAAAAGGAACTGGTTGGACGGATGAATTGAAAAACAAAGTTGCAGATCGGGTGATTGATAAGTTGGCAGACTATGCACCCAATGTCAAAAATGCAACTATTGCCCGTCGGGTAGAAAGTCCAGCAGAACTAGGAGAAAGACTAGGTGCGTACAAAGGAAATTATTATCATGTTGACATGACTTTAGATCAAATGATATTTTTCCGTCCCTTGCCAGAAATAGCCAACTACAAAACGCCAATTGATAATCTATTTTTGACTGGTGCAGGGACTCATCCAGGTGGCTCAATTTCGGGAATGCCGGGACGCAACTGTGCGCGGGCATTTTTGCAGGCAAAACATCCCATTAGCCAAACTTTAAAGGATGCGCGGGATTCGATTAAGTCCACTGTCGAATCAGTGTTTGGCATTAATTAAGCCTTGCACAGATAAACTCAAAACCCTCATGTAGAGACGCGATTTCTCGCGTCTTTATTTATTAGGCAATCACGAAAATATTTGCATTAGTCATGGCTAGACCCATTCCTAGTTGAGCAACTTCGATTTGACCGGATAAGCCTGTACCATCAGCATCAAAAAATAATCCCCCTGTATTATTGTCGTAGATAAAGCGATCGCTGCTGTTTTGTGCTACTGAACCGATAAAAAATTGCGTGGCTTGAAGTATACCCTCACTAAGTCCACCTCCAAACCCTATTTTAGAAACATAAATTGTGTCATCTAAAGACGAAAAATCTGTAATGTTATCAATTCCCTCAGCAGGGGTATTAATAATAAAAACATCAGATCCAGTTCCTCCAGTTAGGGTATCGTTACCTAAAGCTCCAACGAAAGTATCGTTACCACTTCCCCCTATAAGGATGTCATTGCTATTTCCACCATTTAGCTGATTATTACCAGTCTCATTAATATTGGCTGTACCTGTGGTGATATTTTCTTCACGGGCTGTTAAAGAAGAGCTAAGAGTTGATGAAATGGTCAGAGGTGATATCGCACTATTGGCAACAGTGAGTAAAGTTCTAAATACCTTTTGGTTGCTAGTTAAACTTTCATCAAACTCTTGGATTGAATTAGTTGGATCTAGAAATGAAATAACATAGTAATTTCCAATTGGGATATTAGGAAACGCACCGTTCCAAGTCGCTGTTCCCGAATTGAATGGATTAATCGAAGAAATAGTTGTATTACCAATTAAGTAATGAGAGCCAATACTATTAGTGATATTGGTATCAGTAGAAGCGTAAAAAGAAACCGATAAATTACCTGTAGCGGCTGTACCATTGTTGCGAGGATAGACTGTAATGCTAAAATTTTCCCCATTTTTAATAGTGTTATTACTAAAACTTCCAAGAGTTGTGTTAAACCACACATCAGAATCTACTAAATCAGCTTTGTCAGTGGGTTTGCGTGTAGTAGTGTCTTCGTTGATCCAGGTTTGAATCTCATTATATCGAGTGCTTGTAATTCGGGCGAACTCGTTGTAAAGCGGAGTTTGGTTGCTGGTTGTCTCATTTGAAGCTACTCCATAAATAGTCGGTTTATTTGTGTTGGAATTATTCAGCCAGAGAGGGCCTCCACTATTGCCAGGTGAGATATCTAGCTCATTACTACGCAAGATCGAGTCAGTTGTACTTGTGATTTTTCCACTCTGAGTCCACATATCATAGTTATCAAATTTCCCATCGATATTGGAATCAAACTTATCAGAAGGGTATCCAGTAACATTCATTAAAGTTCCACTGGTGAGATTATCGTCATATCCATAGTTAAACCAGCCAGTGAAGTTTCCAATATTGCGGTCAAGAGTCACCAATCCTATATCGTATTGAAAAGTTTCGCTTTTCGTCTGATCTCCTTGAATCCATCCTTCAAAAGAACGTGTATGAACAGATTTGGCTTCACCATAGTACTCGTAGTCAGCTCGGTTTGTACCAGCAATGATATTTCCTTTAGAACCAAGCATCACCTCAATTTTATCTGCCCAACCCCCATATCTCGTGTCATACACAGAGTGCCCTGCTGTTAAAAAGTGGTAGGGAGAAATCATCGCACCAGAGCCGTTGATGATAATATCATCAGCAGTATCAATAACCCCATCTGGGCCTTTCCAGCGTATTCTCATCTTTCCTATAGCACTAAACGGAAAAGTTGTGGTGTTGCTAACTTTTGTCCGTCCATCAGGGGAGAAAATAGACATAGCTTTATATCCTTAATAGAAAATAATGAATACAAAATATCCAAATTTAATACCAGAAATTATTTCCTGGCATTAGCAATACACTAGGAATTTATATGAGAAACATTTCCTATTATTGCGTTTTTAAGTAATATCAACCATATAAGTTGCCATGTATTTAATAGAAATTATGTCTACAACTTATCAATAATATAGAGTTGACTTTGTGTTTTGTTTTGAAGAAAAATAAAACTAATTAATAGAGATAAAGGTTGGAAAAACTAGCGATTCTGATATTACATCCACGCTCATCCCTATGATCCTGGCTGATTTATACCGTCGGTATTAGCGGATTAAAGAAGGTTTTTATCAGGGTAAATTACTACACGAGTACGATGTTTAGGACGAGTCCCAGCTAGGCAATATATATAGCAACACAAATAATTGTTTTTTGAGTAAAGTAGGTTCTAAGCGATTGCTTTATATGTATTTATTATGATAATATTATACACTATTGATTTTAATAAAGTTTTATGCATTGTCAACAAAACTCTTTATGAAAATAAATATAAGTAAATTAATGGGTAAAAACTAGTGTATTTTGATAATACTCAAAAAACTAACAAATTTTAACATCATCTAATAATTTTTGTAGGTACAGCATGGTTTTTCGGCACTGCTTCGTTGCATCTGGCTTGATAACTTTCTTGGCATTTGGCTGTAGTGGTGGGGCAAACTCATCGGCAGAAAATACTACACAGGTTGTTCAAGAAAGCAATGTAACCCAACTTTTCATAGAAGCGAAGGCTACGCAAAAAGCAGAAGATTACTTTCATCAAGGCAATAATTTATTAGATAGACAAAATTATGAAGATGCCATAAAAGCTTATGATAAAGCGATCGCCATCAAAGTTGAGAGTCCTGAAGCTTGGATTAACCGTGGCATCGCCTTAACATCGTTGCAACGCTACCAAGACGCTCTTGCATCCTATGATCGAGCGATCGCCATCAAACCCGACAAATATGAAGCTTGGTATAATCGAGGCATCGCCTTAACATCGTTGCAACGCTACCAAGATGCTTTTGCATCCTATAATAGAGCGATCGCTATCCAACCCGACAAATATGAGGCCTTAATTAACCGAGGCATTGCTCTGACAAAGCTACACCGCTACCAAGATGCGATCGCATCTTATAATAGAGCGATCGCCATCAAGCAAGATTTGCACCAAGCATATTACAACAAAGCTTGCTCTTATGCTTTACAAAGCAATCTAGAATTAGCAATTGAGAATCTAGACAAAGCAATCAAGCTTGTTCCTGATAAATACAAGAAGTTAGCAAAAACTGACCCAGACTTTAGCAAAGTGCGTAGTAAAAAGCAGTTTCAGGAATTACTGCAATAGTATTTTATCACCACCACTCAGTGTAGAATATAAACCTGCTGTAGAAAGGATTTTTTCTTGAGCGGTTTGCGATTAGACATGAAAAAATTGTTAATCACCGGAGCAAGTGGTTTTTTAGGGTGGCATCTTTGCCAGCTTGCAAAACAAGAATGGGAGATTTATGGCACTTATTTATCTCATCCCTTAGAAATTCCTGACATGAAAATGTTAAAAGCGAACTTAACAAATTTTCAGGAATTGAAACGTATCTTTAATGATGTAAAACCAGAAGCAGTTATTCATACTGCTGCACATTCGCAACCAAATTTTTGTCAAACCAACCCCAAAGAATCCCACGCAATTAATGTTATCGCATCCTGCAATATTGCCGGGCTTTGTGCGGATAATTCTATTCCTTGTGCTTTTACTTCAACCGACTTAGTTTTTGATGGCTTAAATGCTCCCTATCAAGAAACAGATGCCGTGTGCCCTGTAAATCTTTACGGTGAGCAAAAGGCGATCGCAGAAGCAGATATGCTAGAAAGGTATCCCATGACCGCAGTGTGTCGGATGCCGTTGATGTTTGGTGCAGCAACACCCACAGCGAAAAGCTTTATTCAGCCATTTATTCAAACTTTACAAGCCGAAGAAGAACTAAGTTTATTTATAGATGAATTTCGCACACCAGTAAGTGGAACAACTGCTGCTAAAGGACTTTTATTAGCATTAGAAAAAGTTAACGGCATCATTCACTTAGGTGGCAAAGAGCGGATTTCGCGTTATGATTTTGGAAAAATATTAGTAGAAGTATTTCAACTTCCTGCTACCGGACTTAAATCTTGCCGACAACAAGATGTGAAAATGGCAGCACCTAGACCAACAGATGTTTCCTTGGATAGTTCCAAAGCTTTTGCATTGGGGTATCAGCCTTTATCTGTAAGGGAAGAATTAGAGGCAATACAATTGAGTTAAGACTAAGTGTTAAAACTAAAAACAGGAATAGGCTATTTTGGAATGCGATTACCTCTAGTACACTACGCATAGGCATCGCAACGGAAAAACCTGTTTTATTGAGAATTTAGTAATGTAATTGATAATTTAACCCCGCCCTTCTTTAACGAGCGTCTTGATTCGGACTCCTGTTAGCGCAGCGGGGCGTAAGCCCATTCTGAATTCTTTTTCAATTTTACCTTTGATTAAAGTTTGCTTAAACTCCTAATTTTAAAATGGGGTGTCTCAAAACAATTTGGGCAGTTGTTTGCTTCTTATTGAAAAATGATTTCATAACTGGATCGAACAGTTATGGATTTCAATTGGGAAAATAAGTAAGTTAGATAAAAGCTATTTTTGTAGCTTGTAATTGCATTATTTACAGAAGTTGATGGTAAGGAAAATTGAGATGAAATTGGTTCCAAATTTATTGGTTGCTGCTACTATTGCTTTAGGTTTTTCTACCATAGATGTAAAATCTGCATCTGCTGCAATTGTTAATTACGCTTTCACCGTTGATACTCCATTAACAAAGGACAATGGTTTTTTTAGCTTTGATGACTCAACCTTCAGGAATGACTATAATACCGAAGCTCCCATTAAGTCACTTTCTTTCAACTTTGATGGCGACTCTACCATTTACACTGAACAAGATGATGCAAATTACCCAGATTTTCCTCTTGTTTTTAAAACCACATCCTTAACAGGACAAACGTATTTTGGATTAGATTATCAGTTTAATGATAAAGCTAATCCTTCCAGTTCTATCAGTTATGAAATTATTGGTGAGGATTTTACAATTTACTCTAAAACTTCTCCCAATGCTGAACTTATATCAGGTACAGTTTCTTATAGACAAGTACCTGAATCTACACCTTTAGTTGGTGTTCTTTTTGCTTGTAGCCTTGGCTCAATAATGATGAAGAGAAAGGTAGCATCAATGAAAAAGATTAAAATCTAACCTTGGTTAAGTTGATATTAACAATTCCTTTGCCAAGGATTAATCTCTTATTAGTAGGCTTTTATGTGGGGGGAAACAACATCTGACACATTGATAGCAGAGGGAAAAATTGGAACTTAAAATCTGATTTTGATCGTACCAATTTTTTATAAAGCTGCACATTATGACCCCTCCCAACCTGTCCTTAACAAGGGTGGTGGGGTTATTTATATGGGTTTTAATAAAGAATTGGTATAAGGAAATAATTACGAAATTTTCCTCCGATTACTCCACCTTCTTTGTGTTAGCTGTTGCTGCACTTTAACTTGTTAGCCAGGAGTAGAGAATGGTAGATTACCGGAATTTTGAGCAGTTCTTGCACAGTCGAATCAAACGACGCAACTTAATTATTGGAGCAGGAGCATTATCTGGTTTGGCGATCGCTAACCAATTTTCTTCTCAAAGAGCGATCGCTAGAAGCAGATTTTCCAATTATCCTTTCACTTTGGGTGTTGCATCGGGTGAACCCTATCCTACCAGCGTAGTGATTTGGACTCGTCTGGCTCCTGAACCCCTAAACGGAGGTGGAATGCCACCTCTGAATGTGCCAATTCGCTGGGAAGTTGCAACTGATTCTAATATGAGGCGGATTGTCTCTAGAGGTACGGTACTGGCAACTCCAGAACTAGCTCATTCCGTTCGAGTTGTGGTAGAAGGACTGCAATCTGATACTTGGTACTGGTATCGGTTTCTTGTCGGTCAAGACGCTAGCCCCGTTGGTCGCACTCGTACAGCGCCTTTAGCAAATAGCTACTTAAATAAATTTAACTTTGCCCTTGTTTCCTGTCAGCACTATGAGCAGGGATACTATACTGCCTACAAATATCTGGCTAAAGATGACCTCGATTTAGTAGTGCATGTGGGCGATTACATCTACGAAGGGGGAATCACAGAAAATCGCCCTAGACAACACAATGGTTCAGAAATTTTTACTTTAGAGGATTACCGCAACCGTCACGCCCTCTATAAAACCGATACCAATCTGCAAGCAGCTCATGCAGCGTTTCCCTGGATTGTTACCTGGGATGACCATGAGGTAGAAAACAACTACGCCAACAACATCTCACAAGTTGATACTGAACCAGATCAGGATCGGGCAATTTTTCTCCAACGGCGAGCTATTGCTTATCAGGCTTACTACGAACACATGCCACTCCGCCCCTTCTCGCGTCCCGTTGGCCCCGATATGCAACTTTACCGTCTGCTCTCCTTTGGTAACTTAGCCACCTTCCATGTTTTAGATACCCGCCAATACCGCACCGATCAGCCCTGTGGTGATGGCACTAAAGAACGTTGCCCAGAAAACTTAGATCCGAATGCAACGATTACCGGCAAGGCACAGGAGGATTGGTTATTCGATGGTCTAAATAACTCAAAAGCGAAGTGGAATGTTTTGGCGCAGCAAGTACCAATTGCTCAAAGAGACACAACACCAGGGGAAGGCGGAACTTACAGCATGGATAAATGGGATGGTTATGTGGCTTCGCGCGATCGCCTCATGGCTTTCCTCGGACAGCGCCAGCCTTCTAATCCAATATCCTTGGCAGGTGATGTGCATTCTAACTGGGCGATGAATCTGAAGGCTAACTTTGATAACCCAGAATCCGCCACACTTGGAAGTGAATTTGTCGCTACCTCAATTAGCTCCGGTGGCGATGGGGCAGACAGCAACCCCAACGTTGAAGCTTACTTACCCGATAACCCACACATTAAGTTCTACAATGCTCAACGGGGATATGTTCGCTGTGCCTTGACTCCCACAACCTGGAAGACAGACTATTTGGTTATGTCAAAAGTCACAACCCCAAATGGCACGATTAGTAAGCGGGCTTCATTTGTGGTTGAAGATGGTCGTCCAGAAATACAACAAGCCTAATCGTCTAATTCCCAGGTATAGCAGGCTACGGTGTACACACAAGTCTATATCTTTCTTTATTAATGAATCTCGCACTGT
>NZ_JAVRCS010000003.1:0-285422 GCF_034530635.1 Nostoc sp. EspVER01 | reverse complement strand
CGCCCAGATTTAACTGAGAGGTGCGGGGAATAATATCCCCCATCGACTCAACCAAGACGCAAATAGATTTGGTGAAATGTTAGTAGAAACTGCCAGAGCGATTAACCCTGACTTAACCATATTAGATGGCATCATAGGTCATGAAGGTAATGGCCCCAGTAACGGGGAACCTCGCCAACTGGGCATTTTAGCAGCCGCATCAGATATATTTGCCTTAGATCGGGCAATGGTGGAAATCCTCAATGTTTCTCCTGAACAAGTGCCCACAGTTGCAGCTTCTCAAAGGCTAGGAGTTTGTCCAGAACTTGCTGCCATTGAGTTTCCGCATTTAAATCCTGACTTATTAAAAATAGAAGATTGGCGGCTACCAGACAAGTTAATGCCCATTGATTTTGGTATGCCCCGCGTCATTAAGTCTACGTTTAAGCATCTTTACACCCGATTTATCAAGGAACCAATCAGTGTTTATGGAAGGGAGTGAGGAAGAAGCAGGGGAGCAGCACTTCGGCTACGCTCAGTGACCGAGGAGAGGTAGCAGTAAGTCTTTCCCCTCTGCCTCTTGTGGCCAATCCTCAATTTAGTGCAAACGTCGTTACAGCAATTTCATTTATTAGCAGAGTAATCTGTAATTACCCTCCGATTGCTTAACCATACCGCCCTATTATATTTAGGGGCGGTTTTTTTAGCTGATTAATTTGTTATACAATTTTTCGTCTTAGATTTTGATTTATTCAAAAAGTTATACGGAT
The DNA here is from genome assembly GCF_034530635.1 of Nostoc sp. EspVER01. NCBI lineage: Bacteria > Bacillati > Cyanobacteriota > Cyanophyceae > Nostocales > Nostocaceae > Nostoc > Nostoc sp. EspVER01. Next base: position 284,673 of record NZ_JAVRCS010000003.1, on the reverse strand, counting down.
TTAGGATCTGGAAATTGGGATTGGGTATTTTGTTCAGATATGGGGAAAGTTTGGTAATAACTTAACTACACCTCTAGTCCATCTTCTCAAACTTGTTTACTCTACCTTTATGTAGATTGACAAAATGGTTGTGATATTACACAGATTTTAAAATTTAAATTATTAAATATTTATTTAGTGATACCACTGAATCCATTCTGCCTCATACAGTTGATGTATCTGTATTTATTCGATAGTTATCATTGGTTACAAAAATCATTCCTACCTATTTCTTCTCTGGCGTCAAATATTTTTGAGTATAACTACTACATAACAACCAAAAGCACGGAGAGATATTCAGTGCAATTGCGGTTTTGTGTCCTGTATCACAAATTAGCAATTCCAGTAAAATGACCTTATCAAAGGCTTTATAGGATGTTATAATCATGAAGTATCGGATAAATATGTTTTGCTAATTAATCTTTAATCAGCGAAAAAATGTAACTTATGATGCTGTCAAAGTTGGCTTTGCGTATGCAACCCGTTACACCATACAGGGAAACATCTGAAAATATTAATTACAAAATAAAACATGATTTGTTTAGTTGTAACTTTGTATTAAGAAGTCCATGTATAAAAAGGCTACTATGACAGTTGTATAACTGGTTTAAATTGTAGAATGCTACACATTTTACAGTTTAAAAATAGCTAAAATACCATTAATACTCTCACTCAGAGAGTCAACCTACACAGTGTTACGAAGAACTTCAATTTTGTATGAATTCAAATAGCCAGTCTGCCAATGCCGATACATATTCCCAACGTTTGGCAGACATTGTGGGAACTGCGATCGCTCTGTTGACTCTTACCCTACCCGTATTTGTCATCGCCCACTATTCTTCAACTAATGTTCAAAATAACCAGCAACCTCTGATCCAAAACATACAAGGAAATCAAAATTGATCGAGCTTCCCAGTCGCATTTCCTCATAAGGAGACCTACAAAAAGCAGAACACTGATTTTGTAGACAATCTCTGTAGATGTGGGTGTAGTTCGTCAAGAATAAGCTAAATCTGGATTGTTGTGACTCCAGATTTGAGTTGTCTTAACAAAGTTACGACAGAAATCCCTCTAATAGCAATTAAGGGCGGAGTATATCCATAATACCCTCTTGGAAAAAGCGTTGCGAAGTTTGCTCGTAACGCTTTTTCTATTTTTTGGCTAATTCAAGGGAATAGGTTACATCTGAAAGTTTCTTCCCCAGTGCGCTATGCCATAGAACAAATACCTTGGGAAGAGATCCATATTGCCCTAAAATTCTACACGGGGAGCGAAGCTGACTGAGTGCCCCCATGATTCACCGTTATCAGAGGAGTTTTTTGTGGACTTATCTCGTATTCCTGCCCAACCGAAACCGGGTCTAATCAACGTTCTCATTGAAATTACTGGCGGAAGTAAAAATAAATACGAATACGACAAGGAACTAGAAGCTTTTGCTCTAGACCGAGTACTTTATTCCTCGGTACAATATCCTTATGACTACGGCTTTGTACCCAATACTTTGGCTGATGATGGCGATCCCCTAGATGGTATGGTCATAATTGATGAGCCGACCTTTCCCGGCTGTATTATTGCTGCGCGACCAATTGGCTTTTTGGAGATGATTGACGGTGGCGATCGCGATGAAAAAATCCTTTGTGTTCCTGACAAAGATCCGCGCTACACTCAAGTAAAATCTCTGAAAGACTTAGCACCACACCGTTTAGATGAAATTGCCGAATTTTTCCGTAGTTATAAAAATTTGGAAAAAAAGGTGACTGAAATTCTCGGTTGGCAAGATGTGGACAAGGTTGCAGCTTTAGTAGAAAAATCCGTCAAAGCTTATAGAGGATAATAGAGGAGTTAAGAGTTAAGAGTTAGGAGTTAAGAGTTAAGAGTTATGAATTTTTATTCCTAACTCCTCACTCCTAACTCCTCACTTCACTTTGCTAACTTTCCCTTGTTACGGATTTTAAAATCTGCCACCAACCCCAAACCAGAATGCAGCGTACTCTCCTTTTGGCAAAAATTCATAACTGCACCCTTACGGGGGCGAATATCAACTACGTAGGTAGTATCAGCATTGATGAAATCCTTTTGGAAAAAGCTGGTATCTTACCTTATGAGCAGGTGCAAGTAGTTAATAGTGCCAACGGTCAGCGCTTTATTACCTATGCGATCGCCGCTCCAGCCCATTCAGGAGTAATTGAGCTAAATGGAGGTGCGGCACGTCTAGGCATTATTGGCGATCGCTTGATTATAATGACTTACGGGCAGTTCACTCCAGAAGAGTTAAAAAGTTACTCTCCTACGGTAGTCATTGTGGACGAAAAAAACAGGCTGTTGGAAGTGCGGCGCTACGATGACCTGCTCACTAAGGTCTAATTTCAAGGAAAATGTCAAATTTTGAGTTGTCGGATTCCCAGAGCTACATAAGAGAAAAGTCATCTACCCTGCCCAGTAGCCCAGCAGGTGAATTTATCGTGCAATTCTGGGGTGTCAGAGGTTTGATACCCACTCCTAGTAGCAATACCAGTCGTTATGGTGGTAATACCGCTTGTGTAGAACTATATGTAGCTGGGAAACGCTTGATTTTTGATGGTGGTACTGGCTTACGCATATTGGGTAAAACTTGGCAAGAACTGCAACAGCCACTAGAAGCCCATTTATTTTTTACCAACTGCCAATCAAACCGAATTCAAGGATTTCCCTTTTTTGCTCCTGCATTTATTGGGGAAAATTGCTTCCATATTTACGGCACAGCTGCCTCAAATGGAGCCTCAATCAAACAATGTCTGTACGATCAGATGCTCCAGCCACACTTTCCTTACCCTTTACAGGTAATGCAGTCTGAATTGCAGTTTTACAATCTGACTCCAGAAAGTGATGTGAAGTTAGATGATGTCACCATTACAACTGCATTAATTAATCAAACTCAGCGGTCAGTTGGCTACCGAGTTACTTGGCAAGAGTATAGTGTTGCCTACATCACAGATTTGCACCAAAATGCCGATCAAGTGGAGCGAGAGCGGATTTTAGAGTTTATTCAAGGCGTTGACTTGCTGATTGCCAATGCCACTTACACTCCTCCTACATCTCACAACCATGATTCTGCTGATTTGCTTTGGCAAGCTGCGGTGAATGCGGCTTTAAATGCTGGCGTCAAACAGCTAGCTATTTCTCATCATCACCCAGATGACCATGATGATTTTCTCGATCGGGTGCAAGTCGATATTAAATCTGCTTTTCCTCAAGCCATACTAGCCCATGAAGGTCTAGTATTATCTGTTGGTAAGTGATTTTTTAATACTTAGATGTAGTGCAGGAGATATTTGTTTGCCAAGGGCTATATAGGCTGACGTTAGGTGCTTGAGCCACTAGCTGGATGTCTCCATTAGGATCAACTACCCAGCTTTGGGCTTCCACAATCTGATTAGTAGATTTGGTAACAAATGTAGTAGATTTTTTATCTGTAATTTCCACAGATAATTTATCCGTTACTCTCTCTGTTGCTTGTGGGGGCAAATCTACCCAATTTGTAATCACTGCTCGTCCCCGCAGAGGCTCGTTAGGACTAAGGGGTAATCCACCGCGTCCTGTGGCGATAAAGCGACTAACGGTTTGTCCTCTTCTGGGAGTGCAACCTTGAGCCATCTGTTGGGATGCATCGACAAGGTTAGAGGGTAGTTGAATTAAGCCACGACTAGGGTCTACATCGGGTGTGTTTAGTTCTACAGTCCCAGCCACCCCACGTTCAGAACTAGCAGTGATATCACTCAGGGAAGTTGGACGTGAGCGAGATTCAATGCCAAAGAGACTTTTGACTGTAATGTCAACATTACCACCCTTACCAGTGAAAGCATTGGCGCTGATATTGCTATCTTCGCTTGGAACAGCAATAATGAAGGGGGTCTTGATAGTTACGTTACCACCATCCCCTCCTGCTTGAGCAGTGCCAGCAGTGCTAGATATTTGACTATTACGGCGGAGTAAAAGCAAGTCTTGCAGGCTGAGGTTAATATTGCCACCTTTATTGCTAGCTGTTTGTGCCGATATTAGCCCTTGGTTATCTAAAGTCAAACTTTCTGCTTGAATTTGAATATTGCCACCTTTTCCGCTACCTTGGCTATTTACAGCGATTCTTGCATCGTCTTGAATAGTGACAGTTTTGGAGGCAGTGATATTTCTGGGTTGAATGAAAATATTTCCGCCATTACCTGTAGAGCTAGGTTCAGTGTTAGCAAACAACCCACTGTCCTTTCCTATTAAAATCAGATGATCTTGTACCCTTAAAGAAATGTCCCCGGCTTGGCTGTCACTGGAAGTAGATGTACGTAATTGACCCCTATTTACTACTTCAAGTTTGTCTGCTGTCACCGTGAGACTACCTGCGTCTCCGTTTCCTTCGGTTTCCGCGGTTATTACAGCACCATTTGTTACAGACAGTCTAGCAGTAGTAATGTCGAGCTTACCCCCTTTACCTATACCTGTTGCATCTACTGAGCTAGCAATGAAGCTGGCAGAGTTATTAATACTATCTACTCCATCTAAGAAGACTGCTTTACTGGCTTGAATTGTTAAGTTGCCGGCATTTCCACGTCCAGAAGTAGAAGTGTTTATTTGAGCGCCACGAGTCAGCGAAAGCAATCCTGTGCTGATGTTTATATTACCTCCATCACCGACTGCACTTGGTCCCACTCCATTAGTTATTGCACTACCAAACCTATCGAATGAGATTAGCCCCGAAACCTGAATTGTCACGTTTCCTGCATTTCCCTGCCCCTGAGTGTTAGCTGAGACTCCACCACCATTTGTAAGGAAAAGTGACTCAGCGATGACCGTGACGTTTCCTCCTTGTCCTGAGCCTTGTACTAAGGTGCTGAAGGCACCACTGGGTAATTCATTACTACCTACCCCCTTTATAAACACAGAACCACGGGTTTGAATCGTAACGTTGCCTCCTCTCCCTTGTCCAAAGATACTAGTTGCCAGTTCACCACCATTTGTAAGGGAAAGTGACTCAGCGATGACCGTGACGTTTCCGCCCTGACCTACTCCTCCAGGATTGACTGTACTGAAGACACCACTGGAAAAGTTATTGCTACCTACCCCCTCTATCAACACAGGATCACGGGTTTGAATCATAACGTTGCCTGCTCTCCCCTGACCGGAAATGCTAGCGGCTAATTCGGCACCATTTGTAAGGGAAAGTGACTCAGCAACAATAGTAATATCTCCTGCCTGTCCAATAACTCCAGGTCCTATCAAGCTGCCCACCCCACTGGGAGAACCACTAAGCAAAGAACCGCTTCTGCCCACTCCATCCGCAAAGACAGAACCGCGAGCTTGAATCGATACACTGCCTGCGTCTCCCTGTCCATAGTTACTCACATTTAGAACACCGCCGTTGGTCAAGGAAAGCAAGCCAGTAGTAACTGTGATATTTCCAGCTTTACCTACACCTCCTTTACTTACAGAACTGAATACAGCACCTCCATTGAGGGAAACTTGATCGCGCACATTAATTACGACGTTACCCAGATTTCCACGCCCACGATTGTTTAATGCAACAATCAAGGCAGCCTCATCAGCGATCGCAAGTGACTCAGCAGTAATACGAATGTTGCCACTGTTGCCAGTGGCTCCAGTCTGGACTAAATTCTGAATGAGACTGCCACCAGCAACAGTTACTGTTCCTGTAGCATTGAGGGTTATATCTCCTGCTTTGTTATCAACTTCTCCCAGTCCTGCGTTTATTCCAGATATGAGAGCACTTCCCTCCAAAATTTCTATATTCCGCGCATTAACTATAATGCTGCCCTCTTTGTCAGCAGGAACAGCAACTCCACCACCAGTCAGTGAGACATCTGCCCGTGTTGCTTGCTCTGGAAAGCTTAGACTCAGATTATTGCCATCTACCTGAAGCCCAATTGTTCCTGCTCGTGCTAATCCTCCTAACTCTACTCGCCCACCAAAGGCATACAAACCTGCACCATTGATTTGAATGTTGCCACCGACGAGTAATAAACTTCGACCATTGGGAACACTCAGGCCAAAAACTGATGGGTTTGCTGCTGGTGCGATTGAATTGTTTTGAATCGGCGCAGCAACAATTTGATTAAATAGCAAAGCTGAAGGCTTGACCGTCAACAATGAAGGAATATTCGGATTTGAAGCGCTAAAAAAACCTTGATTACCAAACCCAATAGCATTTGCAGTAGTTGCTACAAATGAACCTCCGATATTTAGGCTGGCATTTGGCCCAAAAATTATCCCATTGGGGTTCATCAGAAACAAGTTGGCTGTACCATTGGCGCTGATTAATCCATCAATATTCGATACTGATTTACCTGTTACTCGACTAATAATATTCTGAATATTTGAAGCGTTATTGAAGTAAGCCACACTCTTGGTGGGCACAGAAAACTCTTCAAAACTATGGAATAAGTTACTTCCTGCTTGGGTGCCACCTTCAATGATTCTAATGTTGTCCTGCAATGTGACACGAGAATTATTAAGTAGAGTGCTATCAGGGGTAATTTGGGCAGAACTACAATTTGCCCAAAAAGCGATCGCAATACCCATCCCCACACAAACAGCAGTTGTTGAATCAAGGTTGGTTTGCATAGTGATTGTAGTGATGGGTATTTTAAGCTGTGTCATCGCTTTGGCATAAGCGTTGCTCGCTGTTGGCGTTCGCGTTAGCCTCTCTGAAAGAGAAGCCTCTCGTAGAGAAGGCATCGCTTCAATCTTTTTGCCTGATTTTATTCTGTTAAGAGTAGTGAAAAGAAATAACTTTTCTTAAGAAATACTAGATCAAGTCGATATCCAACTATTTCTTGTGGGATGGGCGTCTCGCCACTGGTGTCAACTTCACGTGAAAGTTACTAAGCGAGAATGCTTTGAGATCATTACCTCGAAAAAAAGTCTCTGACTCTTCATGCCCTTCATTGAGGCTCTACCTCCCTTACTCGAAAAAGAGCCACAATGATAAGCATTTCCAGCCAGAGTCTCTTGCTCTCAACAAGGTTTTAAAAGGGTTTTGGCTTAAGTTGACACCCAGCTTTTTCTGTGCGCCTACTATTCCACACAATTAAAATCGCCTATATTGCCCCTACGACGCATTTTGCAACTCAGCTGTGCGGACTGAAAGCTGCTCTGTCTTATTACCTCGTTGCACTTTTACTTGTAATACTTGACCAAGACGACTATCTTCCACAACATTCTGCAATTGTTCAGCACTGGTAATTGCTTTACCATCAATTTGCAGAATTACATCCCCGCGCCGGATACCCGCAGATGCCGCTGGAGAATTGGGGACAACTCGCATGACAAAAACCCCATTGATTTCTGGTATCTGAATCGGAGAGTTGGGATCGGTGTTATTTTGCTTGGCGAGATCGGGTGTCAAAGTTAGCATTTGCACACCTAGATAAGGGTGAGCAACTTTGCCATCGCGTTGTAGTTGCGCAGCGATCGCTTTAGCTTTATCAATAGGAATGGCAAATCCAATACCCATCGCATCAGGGCGAATGGCTGTGTTAATACCAATTACTTCACCTTGACCATTTAATAGTGGCCCGCCAGAGTTACCAGGGTTAATGGCAGCGTCTGTCTGAATGAAGTCCAAACGTTTGTCACTAATGCCAACTTGAGCGCTGGAACGTTTGAGGGTACTGACAATTCCCAAGGTAACGGTATTATCAAATCCCAAAGGATTACCAACTGCGATCGCCCAGTCTCCTACTTGGACATTGGTGGAAGAACCCAAGGGCGCAACTGGTAAATCATTACCAGCGTTAATCTTGACTACTGCCAAATCTGTGACTTCATCAATACCCTGAACTTTCCCTTCAAAGGTGCGGCCATCTTTGAGTCGGACTGTTACTTTATCAGCCTTATCGACCACATGAGCATTAGTCAAAACTAAGCCGCTCTTGTCAATAATAAAACCTGAGCCTAAACCACGTAACTGCTCAGAAGGAATCTGTTGGGAGAAACCTTCACCAAAAAACCGACGGAAAAAGGGGTCTTCCATAAATGGATCGACGCGGCGAGTAATTGTTCGCTCAGTATCAATGCGCACAACTGCTGAACCAACACGATTAACTGCTGCTGTGACAAAGCTGGTGCTACCGATCGCAGCACTAGCTGGTGATTGCCGTTGAGCAATTAGATTTGAAGTATCAAGAGCAGCTATTGTGGGTGCTGGTTCGGCTTGGGAGGGTAACACTTGCAATGTACTAACCGCTAGCACAACTCCTAGCGCGATCGCTAAGACATGAGTACTTAGTTGCCGTAAAGACCGAGATAATTTGGGAAATCGCATAATCACAACCTAATTTATAAGCCTAATTGTTGCTTAGTCGTGACAAATCTATTTACAGTTATTTTTACTTCAGGTTTCGCCTGCTCTTTCCAGTACTGGCGTTAGGGCATTTTGCGAAATACCTATAATCAACTTAATAGAAAATTTAACCCAAAAGCTATTATGGACATTTACCCTTTACAAGTTCGGTTTTTACCCATCAATAAAACTTTTGGATTGCGAATGAGACAAGCCCGCTCTCTGTTCTAACTCTAAACGATGGATGAACTAACTTTTGTATAAAATTTCATTCCGATTAGCTGCACCTAGCTGGGGTAAAGAGTTGATGGCTGAATGAGGAGTGAGGTTAACAGGAACGGTTGGAGGTAGTTGTAATTGTTTAACAACACTTTGCAAGAGTTGGTCTTGTCCAGTCCGCAAACCCCAGACATTTGTCCCACGGTTGATAATAGCAAACCAAACCAAACCGCGATCGCGTGTTGGCATCACTCCCGCTAAAGCACTCACATCTCGGAGAGTACCAGTTTTGATCACAGTCGCCAGGGGAATGTGTCTGGCGTGCAGTGTCCCCCGGTGATCGAATCCAGACATGGGGAACAAGTCAGCTAGATTCAGTTGATGGGCAGATGCCTCAGCTTGAATAGCCATCAACATGGCACAAGCTGCTCTAGGGGAAATGCGATTTTCAGGGCCCAGTCCAGAACCATTGATTAACTGAATTTCTACTTGTGGCACCCTCGCCAGGTTAGCAGCAGTTGATTGGACTACAGTTGCTCCCCCTACTGAATCTGCCAGCATCTCTGCCATATCATTGTTACTGTAAACGTTCATCTCCTTGATTAGTTGCTTCAAGGGCAATGAGCGATGACGCACTAACAAAGTTTGTTGAGGGTTTGGTTGTGCCTCAACTTTCACCCCACCCGCAATGACAACTTGAGGCTTGGGTGTTCCCTTGGGCATAATTGAGTGTGTATAAATCGCAGGGCGTCCCCAAGTTGCACGATTTAGCGTTTGCTTCAGCATCAGACCGGCTAGCATTGGCTGACGTTGAAAATTCATGGCAAAACTGCCAGTAATAATCAAATTCCCCTTTACTTGCTTGATGCCCATTTTATTGAGAGTATTACCAAGAGCGATCGCTTCTTCCCAAACAAACAAAGGATCACCACGGCCTGTAACCACCAAATCGCCCTGAACAACTCCATTTACCACTGAGCCAGTGACACTCACCAAAGTATCAAATTGGTAATCTGGTCCCCAAGTTTTCAAAGCAACTAGTGAAGTGGCAATTTTGGTTAAAGAAGCAGCCGGTAGAGGTGTCGTACCTTGATGATTAGCCATCAGCATTGGCCCCGACTGCATCCAAATCCCCTGATTCTCAGCCAGATTTTGCGCCACTACTTTTGATGTTATGAGCTTTTTCAGATATTCCTGCACCGTAGTCGCCCCAGCTGGATTTGGATCGGGGGCAAGAACTAAGCCAGGACTACTTTGCCAAGTCAAAGCATCTAAGGCATCTAGAGGCTTGATTTGTACCCCAGCCATTTCCAGCCAAAGCGACACCAAACCTGAACCCAATAATTCCAGCATTTTTTATTCCTCTGTTAGGATCTCAAGCGTTGTTTACTGTGCTAATATACAAGCTTTTTTACAATAATCAGTATTGAGTCATAATAACTAGTGTTTTTCTCATCTGTAAGTAGTAGTCTGTCAATAAATAATTGATGGATAGATCCCTGTAGAGACGGCGATTTATCGCTTCTCTCTAACCGTCAAAATGAATTTGACAGACCAGCAGTGGCGTGTGCAGCCTTAAATAGTGCATTAGAAAAACTCTTGTGGGATGGGTGTCTCACCCGTCCGGGGCGGAAAAGATGTCATTGGTGTCAAGTTAAGCTAGAAATAGCTTCGCTGCGGGCTTCATAACCCGCCAGAGAATAAATTCTCTGGCTCATAGTTAAAGTCTACTGAAGTAGACTGAATATTTTTGGGGATATCTAGTCATCTTCAGATGACTTTCGCCATGATCTTGGAACTGAAGTTCCTTGCGGGACATAGTTTTTGCGTTAAGTTGACACCAATGACAAGATGTCCACCCCACAAGATATTGAGGAAATTGTAATATGCAAATTAGATGTGTTTTAGCTTACCTACTTTCTTTCTGGATGCGCTACATCCTCTGGTGAAGGAGTACCCATCCGGTTAATTGTGGCAATCATCTGATACAAGCGTCCCAAGTCGCGTTGATTGAAGTACAAAATGAGGCGAGGTAGTCCAACAGTTTCATCTTGTGCTTCTTGAGGTAATGCCTGACTTTTTTCAATTCTTCCTTGAATAATAATGTCGCTAAAATCAGCATTGAGTTTTTCTAACAGAGCGTCTGATATATCTGTCTTCAGGCGGATGACTAACTTCTCACTTACATAGCGGCTGGAATGATAAACCTGGTAAAAACGGGTGATTGCATCACAAGCCACATCGAGGTTATCTGTCACCGTATAAAGGCTGGGGTCTTCAGGATTGACAAGACCATTTTGCACTAATTGCTTATCAATATATTCGCTCCAAGAGCGCCAGTAATCACCACCAGGGCGATCGATTAAAACTAAAGGTACTGGCCCAAATTTACCAGTTTGGCTTAATGTCATACATTCAAAAGCTTCATCTTGAGTACCAAAGCCTCCCGGAAACAAGGCTACAGCATCACTTTCTTTGAGGAGAAACAGCTTGCGGGTGAAGAAATATTTGAAGTTAATTAGCTTGGGATCGCCCTCGATAAAAGGGTTTGCTTGCTGTTCAAAGGGTAACTGAATGTTTAATCCAAAGGAATTTTCTCGCCCAGCACCTTCATGACCCGCCTGCATAATTCCACCACCACCACCAGTCATCACCATGAATCCTAATTGAGAAACAGCGCGAGCAAACTCAAGGGCCATTTGATATTCTGGTCTATCTGGCGCTAGACGAGCAGAACCAAAGATGGTGACTTTGCGAACGTGTCGGTAATCATAAAAAAGCTGGAAACCGCGCTCCATATCTGCTAATGCAGCGGATAATATTTTCCAATCGAGACGCTCGATTTCGGTATCAGCTAGACGAACAATAGTAGTAAGTGCTTGCTGAATAAATTGCCGATTTTTTAATGTCGGTAAACTAACGATCAATTCAGCGATATCCGCCTGTAAAGACTCTAATGTGTCAAACGACGCAGATGAGGTCATGAGAACTGCTGCAACAATGGCATTATATTTTACGTGAACTACTCACACTCTAGCAAGCGGGAATAGCCCTTTGATGTGCAGTTAGCAAATTCAGAACTGCTTTTGAAGCCGGAAATTCTAAAAATCTTTTTGATCAGGCTTGTTGCGAGACTTCAACTTTTGAATACCATAGCAAGTTATCTCGGTTGATAAATTGACATAACTCTCTCACTTAGGTTATCCGTCGTCACAATATACAGCAGATTTCAAGTTGGTGAGGTACACAAGCTAAGTCTGTTGCCCAAATATAAAGCGTCTTTTACTCCTGAATTCTGAATTCTGTATTCTGAATTCTGTATTCTGGTGTATATCAGGGTTTGTGTAAAATGCTATAACTTACATCTATAGCGTATATCAAAAGAAAATTTTGTATCTTATTGCCAGATTTTTTGGGAATTAATGCCCATAATAAAAGCACTCTAACCCTAATCTAAGAAAGTAAAAAAGCTCTCTAGACCACAATACCGTTCAGTTCAACCTAAAATCCTTGGTAGAGACGCGATCGCCCCGCCATGCTAACATCCTGCTGCGCTCACGCGTCTTTACAAGTCAAAAATCAGTACCAAAAATCCTTAACCAAAACATATTGCTCTAAAGGATTGTTGATCGAAACCTGTCTCAATTACACTTCGACACATTAATGCATAATGTGAGCTATTTGTATAGTGCCTAAATCCTAGTAGAATATTTTCGCAAATCTAAGTAGGAAGATAGATGGAAGTTTCTGGACGCATCAATTACCCACTAAATCCTCCTCCCCTTCTTGAAGATTTTCCCGTCCTTCAAACTGAAAAATATACCCTACGGCTGGCTTCAACTGAAGAAGAATTAGAATCAATTTTTCGGTTGCGCTTTGAAGTTTTTAATCTTGAATTAGGCTTGGGATTTTCTACTTCTAACTTTACCCAGATGGATATAGATAAGTTTGATGCGGTTTGCCATCATTTAATCCTAATCTCCAAACATACGGGTAAAACGATTGGAACTTATCGGATGCAGACCTATATAATGGCTTCTCAAAGACTAGGCTTTGATGCTACCGATATATTTAATCTTAATGGAATTCCCAATTCTGTGCTTCAGGTATCAGTGGAAGTTGGGCGTGCATGTATAGCTAAAGAATATCGCAATAGTCAGACACTTTTACTACTCTGGGAAGGGCTGGCAAATTATCTCATCTGGAGTAAAAATCAATATTTCTTTGGTTGTGCATCATTACTAACACAATGTCCTAGGCAAGCTACTTGGGCTTATGATTATTTTCGGCAGAATAACTTGATGCATCCAAGTATTTTGGTTTATCCAAATTCACAATTTTGTCTAGAACTGACTCAAGATTGTCCAGATTCATCTAATGTTGAAATTCCGAAAATTTTGCAGGCATACTTGAATATTGGAGCTAAAATATGCAGCCTTCCTGCTATTGATCGGCAGTTTAAAACTATTGATTTTTTAACTATATCTAATATTGCAGACTTTGCCAGATGGCGTTATCCAAATCATCTCAAAAAACCCTTACCACTGAAGATTTTTCACGATTAATGCTAATGCTGCCGTCTTATCTAAGGGACGCGAGAAAAAATATCCTTGTCCATATTCACAGTTCAACTTCTTCAGAAATGCTAGCTGCTCTTTTGTCTCTACTCCTTCGGCGGTAACATCCATACCTAATTTGTGTGCCAGTGTGATAATTATCTCAATAATTTCTAAATTCTTGCCATTACCATCTATCGGGCTGACAAAGGAGCGGTCAATTTTCAACAAACTAATCGGAAAGCTATGGAGACGGCTTAATGAAGAGTAGCCTGTCCCGAAATCATCAATTGATAACTTAATGCCCATCTTCCGAAATTCTGAGAGTGCGGCATTTGCCTCATCGCCATTTTCCATAATTGCACTTTCAGTAATTTCTAACATCAAACTGCTAGCATCAAGACCAGTCGAGTGCAAAATTTCTCCAATTTGTTCAATTAAATCCCGTTGAGAAAATTGCTTGACTGAGAGATTGACGCTGATTTTCTCTAACGAGTTTGTTGGATGGCTCACCTGCCAGCTTTGCATCTGGCGGCACGCCTCATATAGTGTCCAGTAACCAAGCTCGACAATCATTCCGGTTTCTTCTACTAGGGGGATAAAATCTGTTGGAGAAACAAAACCACGCTCTGGATGCTGCCAGCGGATCAGAGCCTCAAAGCCTATAAGTCTGCCATTAGTGAGGGAAACAATCGGTTGGTAATAAAGTTGAAACTCTTGGCGTTCGATCGCTCGGCGTAGATCGTTCTCTAACTGCAATCTGACCAGAGCATTAGTATACATCTCTTGGTTGAATAGTTCATAGCGAGCTTTGCCCAGCGCCTTGGCTCGGTACATAGCTGTATCAGCGTCTCTTAGCAAGTTTTCTGGTTGGTCATAGTCTACTGTCGAACTCAGGGCAATGCCAATACTTGCCGTTGTAAATACTTCTTGCCCGTCAAGCTCAAGGGGTAATGTCAGTTCTTGTTGAATTCGTTCAGCTACTTTGATGGCTTCTGACACATTCTGGATTTCGTCAAGCAGGATTGTAAATTCGTCTCCCCCAAGTCGTGCGGCTATATCCGTAGAGCGTATGCATACTTCTAATCTATTTGCAATAGCAATGAGAAATTGGTCTCCTTTTAAGTGTCCGAGACTGTCATTGATCACCTTAAACCGATCCAGGTCGAGAAATAGTACAGCAAATAAATAACTCTTTTGTCGCTTGGCTCGCTGGAGTGTGTGTTTTAAGCTCTCCATAAAGAAAGCTCGGTTTGGTAAACCTGTCAGTGCATCGTGAAACGCATTATGTCGTAACTGTTCTTCTACCTGCTTACGCTCGTTAATTTCAGCTTCTAATTGCCTGTTAGCCTCTAAGAGTCCAGCAAATGAATCTTGTAATTGAGCAGCCATTTGATTATGAGCTTGAGCAAGAACTCTTATTTCATTGATGCCCTCTACTGTAACGGTTTGGTCTAACTTCCCATTAGCGATTTCCTGAGAGGCAATGCTCAAAAAGAGAATTGGTTGAGTAATCCAATGAGAAGTAATCACTCCTATGGCTGTAGCCAATATCAACGCTCCTAAACACAGCAACATAGTGGTTCGGGTGTTAGCTTCGATATGCTCCATAAAGTCGGCTTCTGGAACCACTACGATAATCAGCCAATTTAGCCCACAGTCGGCTGTAAGGGGCATTAACTGTACAAATTGCCGCTTCTGATCAATTTCAAATTCTAGCTGTCGGCGAGAAGAAATGTTTCTAAAATTACCAAATTTTGAATGCAAATACTGTGTTGTCAGATGAGTGATCCGATCGCTGCTGGCGATCGCTCTGAGCCGTTTGGATTTCTTTTTTCCTCCCTCATGACTCAGGATAAAAGGTTGCTCCGCGGTTGAAGTTGCTACCAACTCTCCAGAATGCTCGACAATAAATGTCTTTCCTGAGCGACCAATCTTTAAACTGTGCAAGAACTCACTCAGCTGTGAAAGAGATAACGTTGCATTGGTCACTCCAAGCAAAGTACCCGTCTGGTTATAAAGAGGTTGGGTTGCACTGAACGCTAGCCCTGATGAAGAGAAATATGAATAAATTTCTGTGCAAGTAGTTTTACCTGCTTTCACAGCATTTGTATACCAGGGGCGAGTGCGAGGATCAAAAGTTGGGTTAACTTGAAGTAACCTGACAATGTTGCCTTGATTATCAGTGGTGTAAGTATAGTAATTGTAACCAGTCGATTGGTCTCTTTTTCGGATGACTAGTGAACCATCGTTAAGGCGATCAACCGAATGAATTTCTCCTTGTGTACTTGCAAAAGCGATCGGCTTTAAGGGCTTGAATAACTGCATTTGATTCCATAAATGGCGTTCTAAACTTTTTGCATCTTTTAAACTTAACTGACCAATATGGACAGCATTGGCGTTAATCTGAGTGACAAGTTGGGGAATCTCTATGTAATTGGTAACATGTTGATGAATCCGAGTTGTAACCTCATTCCGCAGCTGAGTAGCAACGTCATTAACAGCTTTCTGACCATTTTTTAAAGATAAGAATGCTGTTAAGCCTACAGCAACAGAAATTTGCACAACGAAAGGTACTACAAGAGCTACACGGAGTGGCACTCTCAAGAACCCTTTGGGAATCGAACGCAAGAAATTCTGCTGTCGCATCTGTGCGATCTTAGCCTCCGAGAGCTTAAAAGCAAGAGTTTATCTTCTTGCCAAGGGAGTATTATCAATCTGCTCTACAGCTACTTTAAACTGCTACCTCGAATTCTGATCGGTTAACAATACCAAGTGGCGTGGCGTAGGCGTAGCCCGCACTTCTCTACGAGACGCTCCGCGAGCGACTTGGCTCAGTGATCACCGTAGGCATCGCTCGTTCTATACCCTGTCCTGTGCTGGAGGCAAAAAACAATCCTTTATTCGCCGTTAGGAGAATTGAGAACTATAACCCGCAAAGCGATCGCTCAATGCACGGTAGCTATGGAGTTGCCTGACCACAGATGCGGCTACACTTGGTGTATTTTACACTCCATTTATATCTCGGTTTCACAACCAAATCCAGTTTTGCGGGATTTGATACAACCTTGCCCATGTTTTTTTGTAGTTAATAAAGGAGAGGTGTTGATTGCCAATCTTCCCAATCAAATTAAAGTCCGGTTGGCGATGTTTAACAAATAGGCTCCGCTTGAAGTCTTGGCGATGTCGACGACGGGCGTAGCTGCGGCACCTCATCCAGCCCACGAGATGATTTGAGAAAACTTTTTAGGAAACCCACTTATGCACCATCTCAAATTTGCTCCGAGTTGGTTGCGGTTTTTAACTATCTTCTTATTGACGATGGGTATATTGTTTCGTTTTTCTAATCTTGATGGTAAAGTTTTCTGGCAAAATGAAGTTTATGCCTCATTGCGAATTTCTGGTTACACGATTAATGAAGCGAAACAGCAACTTTTTAATAATCGTGTGATTGGCAAAGAAAGTTTTGCTCAGTTTCAAGGTGCAAATCCAGAAAAAAGCTTAAATGACACAATTATGTCTTTGGCAAAACAAGATTCTCAGCATCCACCGTTGTATTACATCATAGCCAGATTGTGGATGGAAATCTTTGGTAATTCGGTGACAGCGATTAGAAGTTTATCAGCCTGTATTAGTTTGCTGGTTTTCCCTTGTGTTTATTGGCTATGCCGAGAATTATTTAATGTGCCATTATCGGTTTCTGGTGTTGCGATGCCTGCGGCGGGCGTAGCCATCGCACTCATGGCTATCTCTCCAACTCACCTAGTATACGCCCAAGAAGCACAAGAATATATTCTTTGGTTAGTCACCATTTTACTATCCAGTGCGTCTCTGCTGCGAGCCATACGGCTAGAAGATGAGCTAGCAAAAGAACGACAAAAACCCGACTTGTTCGCTATTTGGAGTATTTATGCAGTCACCTTAGCCATTAGTCTTTATACATTTCTTTGGAGTGCATTTGTAGCAGTTGCTCACGGAATTTATGTGATGATAACTGCCAAATTTCAGTTTACTGAAACTGTGAGAAGTTATCTGCTAGCATCACTAGTAGGTTTTTTAGCTTTCATGCCTTGGATAACAGTTGTAATTGGTGATTTTTTTCAATTTTTGATTTCAGCAGATAAAACAACACCACAGTCAGATTTAATACCTATTCTCCCATTTTTATTGATGCAGTTAAGCCGGATTTTTTTTGATATAGACCTTAGCTCAGAAAATTCTCTAGGCTATTTAATTGGACTAGCTTTTTTAAGCTTGGTAGGATATTCAATTTATTTTCTTTGTCAATCAACTAACTATAAAATTTGGTCTTTTATCATCACGTTAATTGTAGTACCAGCATTACCATTAATACTGCCAGATTTAATTGCTGGGAGTATACAATCGTCTACCGAAGCATATTTAATCCCATCTTATTTAGGAATCCAAGTAGCTGTTGCCTATCTACTAACTACGCAATTATATAATGGGAGGGGATCGCGTCGGAGCTTTTGGCACATAATCATGGCATTAGTGATTATTTGTGGTTTGATTTCTTCTAAGGTGAGTTCACAGGCAGAAACTTGGTGGAATAAGGGTATGAATTATGGCAATCCCCAAGTTGCCCAAATCATTAATCAGAGTAATCGTCCACTTTTGATTAGTGATGCTTTGAGTAATAATTATGGTCATGTCTTTTCTTTAAGCTATCTTTTGGAACCAAAAGTGCGATTTCTGTTGGTGAACAATCAAAAAATTCCTAAAATTCCTGATGGGTTTAGTGATGTGTTTTTACTTAATCCTTCAGAGGCTTGGGGTAAAAGCATAGAAAAAAAGTATAAATTCAAGACAGATATTGTTTATAGTGATAACTATTATTCAATCTGGAAATTGGCTAAAACTCGTAATTTGCGGCGACGTAATATCTCACCTAATAATCAATTATCTGCCGAGCTATCAACTAGGCAAATAATTCTTCAATAGCTGACAATTCTTGAAAAGTTCATGGTTGCACAGATCAGTCTGCTTTAAGTACATAAATCCACTTTTCTCACTTCACTAAACAAGTAATTTTGTAGCTAAATATACAATTTTTATCTTGCACAAAAAACTACTGAGTCTAATTATTACCTCCGCTACTTGACTAATTTACTCTCTACAATTACAACCCACCACTGTTTGGTTAGACATTTTTAATAACTAGTTTTGAGAGTCATAAAGTTGTTTCATTAAAGTAGATAATTGTTGTACAAGTTATTGTGAAATTTAGTTATGCGGCATCTCCAACTTGCTCCAAATAGGTTGCGGTTTCTCATTGTAGTTTTGTTAATGGTGGGTATATTTTTTCGTTTTTTTAACCTCGATCGCAAAGTTTACTGGCACGATGAGACTTTCACTTCATTACGGATTTCTGGTTATACGGCAAATGAAGTCAAGCAGCAAATATTTAATGGTCGCATAATTAATAAGGAAAGTTTTGCCAAATTCCAAAGTCCCAATATGGAGAAAGGCTTACGTGACACCATTATATCTTTAGAAGTAGACGACCCACAGCATCCACCACTGTATTATATACTCGCTCGGTTTTGGGTGGGAATCTTTGGCAATTCGGTGACAGTAATTAGAAGTTTATCTGCCTTTATCAGCTTGTTGATTTTTCCGAGTATTTATTGGCTGTGTCGAGAATTATTTAAAGCATCGGTATGGGTATCGGAGGTTGCGATCGCACTCATGGCAATCTCCCCTATTCACTTAGTATACGCCCAAGAAGCACGAGAATACATTCTCTGGATAGTGACTGTATTACTATGCAGCGCTTCATTGCTACGAGCATTACGTTTGGAATCAAAAGATCGAGTACTACGCATATTAAATTGGGGAATGTATGCAGTCACTTTGGCGCTTAGTCTATATACATTTTTGTTCAGTGGATTTGTTGTAGTCGCTCATGTGATTTATGTAATTGCCACTGCGAAATTTAGGTTTACGAGAACAGTAAAAGCTTATATATTAGCATCTTTAGCAGGTTTGTTAGCCTTTACACCTTGGATACTGGTTGTGATAGTTAACTTGTTGCAATTAAAAAGTTCAACAGCTTGGACAAAAAGACATGTACCCTTAGATGCTTTAATTAAATCTTGGCTTTTACAGTTAAATCGGATTTTTCTTGATTTAGACTTAGGCTTTGAAAATCCGTTGAATTATCTAATTACACCATTTTTTTTAGTTCTTTTTGGATATTCTATTTATTTTATTTGTCGAAAAACGAACTATAAAATCTGGTTGTTTATCGTCACGCTGATTATGATTCCTGCATTACCTTTAATGCTACCAGACTTACTTTTTGGGGGTATACGCTCACTTGCCGAACGTTATTTATTGATTTCTTATTTAGGAATTCAAATAGCTGTTACTTACTTATTAGCTACGCAGCTAAACAATAAGAGTTTTGCACGCCGGAAAATCTGGCAAATAATCATGGGACTAGTGATTATTTGTGGACTAGTTTCTTATGGAGTGAGTTCTCAGGCTGAAACTTGGTGGAGTAAGGTTATTAGCTCTGGTAATCCACAAGTTGCAAGAATTATTAATCAGGCTAATCATCCACTTTTGATTAGTAATGATTCTGGTATTAATTATGGTAATGTCTTTTCTCTGAGCTATCTTTTACAGCCAAAAGTGCAGTTCCAATTAGTAAAAGACCGTTCTATTCCCAATATTCCTGATGAGCTCACTGATATTTTTTTACTAAATCCTTCAGATACCTGGCGTAAGCAAATAGAAACAAATTATAATTATAAAACGTTTGTTGTATATGGTGACAAGAATTACTTGCTCTGGAAAATAGAAAATCCACGTAGCGACGTATTTTTTGAAAAAATTAGGACTTAACCCAAACTAGACGCTGTAGTTATGGGCAATTCATATAATAAATGAATTCGCGCCAAGTAGAGAAGAAACCTAATTTTTTCAACTATTATTTGCATAAGTTTATATTAAAAAATATTTCCATATATTTTTTGATATATGGAAATATTTGCTAAATTCATCATCTTTTATAAGATATTTAAATAGTTTCTTAATTAAAATTAGCTAAAAACAACAAAAACAAATATTAAACAAATTCTCATCTGAAATTAATTTAAGTAATGGTACGATACTTTAAATTATCCTTTGTGATGAATTCAATGATTCATTGAAAGGTGTTCTATGCAAATAACAGATTTTCTTGGTCTTTTACATCCAGCGATCGCAATTATATTCGTGTTTCCACTCATCGGTACAGTAGTTAATTTTGCTTGGCAAACACGCCAACGTAGATTGCAAAGTTTAGCGGGGAGTAAGAGTAAAATTCCTCCAGTGGTGGGCGCAGAACATAAGCAGTTAGGTGAAATACTCGCAAGTGCAGTTGTGGGATTAACTTTAATCGGATTAAGCTACCCTATTGGCAAAAATATTATCAAAAATCAATTATGGAATCAAACACCTTTTCAAGTTATTTTTATCCTGCTAATATTTGCTGCCACCATCGCCTCATTAGTATTTCTTTATCGGGCAAAACAGCGGGTGTGGCGGGCAGTTTTTGCAACTTTAACTGGTGCAGGTTTAGTAATTCTAGGCTGTCAAGATGGAGTCTATCGCCGCACCAATGAGTGGTATTGGTCACATTATTATATAGGCATTACCGCAGCACTGCTAATGATTTTTTCACTAGCAATTGTTCAAGATATTTATCAAGATAAGTCCAATCGCTGGCGTCTCGTCCATACGATTTTAAATTGCATTGCTTTGTTGCTATTTATTGGACAAGGTATGACAGGAACGCGAGACTTGTTAGAAATCCCCCTGAGTTGGCAAGAACCCTATATTTATCAGTGTGATTTTGCTAATAAAACTTGCCCAACACCAAATTCCCAAGCACCAAAATAAGCAAGGGAGAATAACCCATATCAATGCCCAATCCCTAACTATTATAATTTACTTGCCTAATCATTAGACTTCTTGCATGAATCAAAAGCCCTCACCCTAAATCTCTCTCCCAAGCTTGGGAGAGGGACTTTTAAATTGGCTCCCCTTCTCCCATTCTTGGGAGAAGGGGTTGGGGGTTGAGGGCAAATTTTGTATTTGTGTAAGAGGTCTATTGTAGTGGCAGAGTAACAATTACTGTTGTGCCAACACCCTGCTCACTTTCTAATTGAATATGACCACCATGTAACTCCACACATTTTTTAACTATAGTGAGTCCTAGTCCTGTTCCTTGAATTACACCCACATTGCTAGCGCGATAGAAGGTTTGAAATAGATGAGTTTGATCTTTGAGAGGAATCCCCATTCCCCGATCTTTGATTTGGAAAATGGCAAGACGATCTTTGCAAATCAAATCAAACCAAATAGTGTCATTTTCAGGGGAATATTTGATGGCATTGGAAATCAAATTGGTTAAGATACAATTTAGTAAGTCTTCATCTATTTGGGCTTGGGTCGATTCACCTTGACAAGTAAAGATAATCTTGTGCTTACTACCTGCGTTTAGTTGAAGAATATCTGTGAGTTCGCTACAGAAATTTTCTAAATTTAAAAGTGTAGGTCTGTATTCGAGTTTAGCTGCTTCCGTTTTACTCAAGAATAATATCTCATCTAAGAGATTAAGCATCTGGTTGATAGCATTTTGTATTCGATCGAAATATTTAGTTCTCCGGGCATCAGTTAGTTTATTGCTGTTGTATTCAAGGATATCTACAGCCGTCCGAATCGTAGTCATAGGGGTGCGGAACTCGTGAGAAACCATTGCTACAAAGTTTGACTTTAACTCGTTGAGTTCCTGTTCTTTTGCCAGCGCTTGACGGGTGCGTTCTTCACTCTCGCGTAGTTGGTTGAGAATTTCGCTTCTTTCAATGGCATAGCGAATGGCACGCACTAACCGTTGTATATTTATTTTATCTTTAACTAAATAGTCTTGCGCTCCTTCTGCTAATGCTTGCAGTGCTAAATCTTCATCATCAATACCTGTTAATACCACAACTGGGATATCAGGTACTGCTGCCCTAAATTCTTTTAATGTGTCCAGCCCAATAGAGTCTGGAAGGCTGAGGTCTAACAAAACTAGGTCGAATCTCCGTTGCTTTCTATTCCCTATCTGAGAATTATCAAGGGTGGACGCAGAGTTTTCCCTGCTAGCCTCTATTGCCTCAGATAACCGTTCAACATGTAACATCTGCCATTGTTCTTGATCTGCATTTCTAAATATCCGGTGTAGCAAATGAGCATCACTTGCACTATCTTCTACTAATAGAATGTGAATTGTGAGCTTTTCCATAGTACAGGGCTACATCAATTTGTTAGATAATCACCTGATTTCCTATTTTTGGATAGGGATAGAAATCATGCGTTTATTAGAGGGTTACTAGGCAGTTATTAGATACATATTTAAAGATACCTTAATTTGCGTTGAGAGTAAAATAAAATACTGTTCCTACGCCTGGCCCAGTTCTGACTCAGCCTAGATGCGACCACCATACTATTCTCGACGAGTATGAAGACGGCGGAAAACCTCAAAAATTCGCTCAAGATATTGAGACCATTATCCTGAGCGATCGCTATATGTAAATTACCTAGAGCTAGACTCAGTGTTATATTACAGTCAACTAGCACAAATTCCTGTCTAACGCACGCACGTAGAGACAATGTAGCTCATGACACAAAAAAATAAGTGAATAATTGTAGCTGTTACACTACATATCCACTCAATACTTACTTTATTAGGGTGATTACAAAAGACCTGGCAAGATGATTAAAACTTGGGAAGGTTCAAATCAATTAACGTGACTCAGTTCCTTGATTGGGGCTACCGGCTACAGAATCTTCTCCTGGTGCTTCTGGAGTAGCAGTTGTTTTAGCATCACTCTTTTCGGCATCGCCAGTTTTGCGGATACCTTCTTCAATAGGGGTTTGGTAGCCACCAGAAGCGTTAGGTGTAGCTTCTTGATTATTAGATTTTTCTTTTTGTTGTTCAGCCATGACTGCATTCCTAATCATTTATTCTTGGGATTATCTTAAAAAAATTAGGGGTGTGAGTGTATCTATCCAGAATATAGTTATGGGTGATTCGTCCCTCTATCGTAAGTATTGTTTAGTACTATTCATGTATGCTGATGAAAATCCACAAATATAGAATTTGTTAACCTTAGAACGCTTGCTGTCATTAAGAGAGAACTTGGAATGGGTTTTATATCCAAGATGCTTTTAAAATTGCTTTATTGATAGTTGACAAAAAATACAAAATCATCTATACGGATCTGAATGAATAGCATGGTGTGATGATTGTGATATAAACTATCAAAATTTAATTAATGAACCAGAGCAATCTATCGTTACCATCTGGATGTGTCCTTCGCGAAGCAACCTCTGCGGATCAGTGGTCGATTCGATTGCTGGTATTTTCAGCGAAACTCGACCCAACCCAATTAAATTGGCAGCAATTTTGGGTAATTGAATACAATGAGAATCTTATAGCTTGTGGACAGCTGCGTAATTTCTCAGGGGCACAAGAACTTGGTAGCTTGGTCGTTGCATCAGCTTGGAGAGGTCGCGGTTTGGGTAGTTTGCTAACGCAACATTTGATCAATACAGCAACGCAACCACTTTATCTGGAATGCTTAGGTCAACGACTGGTGCAGTTTTACAGTCGCTTTGACTTTGTACCAATATCTTTTGAAGACTTGCCACAATTTCCCAAGACCATAGGCTTATCTACACTCAAGGAGAAATTTAGATTCTCGCAGTTAGCTAAAAAGCTGGTCAAAGTTCCTGTGGTGTTTATGGAATATCGAAATAATTCGTAATACTTCGGCTACGCTCAGTACAAGTTTGTAATACTTCTCTACGAGAGGCTGCACTTCTCTACGAGACGCTCCGCGAACGACTACGCTCTGTTACCACGCCAACGGCTACGCGGTAGTTGAGCGCAGTCGAAACTCAGTACAAGTTCGTAATTCGTAATGACGCTCTCTACGAGACGCTAAAAGCGTAGCTTGCTTCTCTGTAAGAGTACGAATACTTGCTACCGCTATGCTAACGTAATTCGTAATTAAGATATGCTGAACAGGGCTGGATACAAACTGTTTCCAATCTTTTACTCTTCCCTATTTCAACTTGGAGGTTTAGCAAAAATCGTTAGTAAGACAGGCCCTAGTAAATAATGATGATTTAAACACAATAGCCCAGCAGAGGAGCCAAGAAGTTGACGTTGTTTAGGGCTGTAGAGTCTAATTCCACGGGGAGAGATAGGCAATAATTGAGGTTCTGTCTCTTTTTTGGAACTAATGTCAACCAAATAAAAGCGTCCACCAGGAGAAAGTACGCGTGCTATCTCACTAACCACCTGTTTAGGTTCCAAATAGTGCAAGAAGCTGATAGTACTGAAAACGGCATCAAATTGACCATCAGCAAAGGGAAGAGATTCAGCTTTGCCCTCAATATAAATTAAGCGTGGATGGTGGTGGTTGCTCTGTCTTGCTACCCGCAACATATTAGCAGATAAATCCAATCCGGTAGCTCGCAAATCGGGAAACTGAGTAGCAAGGCGCTCAAGTAAGCGTCCAGTACCACAGCCTATATCAAGTACATTTGCTGGCTCTGGTAAATCGACGTACTCCAGCAACCGTTGGTGAACGGCTCGATAAAACACTGAAGGAAAGAACCAATCGTAACTTGATGCCCATAGATCAAAAAGTAGCTTTTTGTTATTGAAAAAGTTATCAGTCATTAGTTTTCGCAGCTTTCTTAAAGCTTGATACTTTTTGAGGGTAAGTTTAGCTGCGCCTCCAAGAATTTGCTTAACAACACAAATTAACTATAGCGGTTCTGAATTGGTTGTAATATCTGGCTCTTGTTGGGTTAGTTACACTAAGCTAACTAGGTTCAATGCCAGATAAAATTAATGTTTCTACAGACTTGCGATCGAGGGGTTTGGAGAAAAAATACCCCTGTGCATATTTGCATTTCATAACTCTAAGTTGCGCCAGTTGCTTTAGTGTTTCTACGCCCTCTGCTATTACATCTATATTTAGACTCTGTGCTAGAGCCACGATCGCTTGAACAATCTCTAAGTTTTCTCCATTAGCACCAATCTTAGCAATAAAGGAACGATCGATCTTCAAGGCATTACTGGAAAAGCGGTGCAGGTAACTCAAGGATGAATAGCCGATGCCAAAATCATCTAAGTGTACTTGCATATTCATCTGTCGCAGTTGCAAAAGCATAAAAGTTGCTAATTGAATATTTTCCATAAGTACACTTTCGGTAATCTCCAGCTTTAAACTGCCACTTTCCAAACCAGTCTCTTGCATAATTTGGTTAATTTGCTCAATCAGTCCAGGTTGTGAAAACTGCTTAGTGGAAAGATTTACACTAATTGTCAAGGGTGGGTCAGTAGAAAATTGTAGTTGCCAAGCACGCATTTGCCGACAAGCCTCGCCTAGTACCCAATAACCAATAGGGATAATCAGCCCAGTTTCTTCTGCCAGGGGAATAAAGCTGTCTGGAGATATTAATCCGTGTTGCGGGTGCTGCCAGCGAACCAGAGCCTCGAAGCCAATAATTTGGTACGTTTCTAATAAAACAATTGGCTGGTAGTAAACTTGAAACTCCTGGCGTTCAACTGCCCGTCGTAGATCCATCTCTAACTCTAATAGCTGCGTTACTTGGGTGTACATGGTTGAGTCAAATATCTCATGGCGTGCCTTACCCAATGCTTTAGCGCGATACATTGCAATGTCAGCATCGCGCAAAAGTTCTTCTGGATGGTTATAACTACTTTGACTCAGGGCGATGCCAATGCTGACAGTGGTAAATACCTCGTACCCGCTGAGTTGGAACGCAGATGTCAGAGCTGCATGAATTCCTTCCACTATGTTTGTTACTTCATTAGCATTTTGGAGATCGTCAAGCAGAATTGTAAACTCATCCCCCCCTAAACGGGCAACTGTGTCTCCAGAACGCAGGCAATTCTCCAATCTGCGAGCAAGGGCAGTTAGTAGTTGGTCGCCAATCATGTGGCCGAGACTGTCGTTGATAACTTTGAAGCG
Source organism: Nostoc sp. EspVER01 (assembly GCF_034530635.1). Taxonomy (NCBI): domain Bacteria; kingdom Bacillati; phylum Cyanobacteriota; class Cyanophyceae; order Nostocales; family Nostocaceae; genus Nostoc; species Nostoc sp. EspVER01. The sequence continues at coordinate 258,469 of NZ_JAVRCS010000003.1, read as the reverse complement.
ATCTAGGTCTAGAAAGAGAACAGCGAATCTATAATCTGCACGTCGCTTTGTCAGCATGAGCGCCCGTTCTAGCCGTTCCATAAATAAGGCGCGGTTTGGCAGACCGGTTAGTATGTCGTGAAAGGCATCATGAATTAATTGCGCCTCCGCAAGTTTGAGAGCAGTAATGTCGTGAAAAATACTTAAAACAAAATATACTGAACCATCGCTAGCCAATTCAGGGACAAGGCGGGTATGGTAATGTCTTGTTTGCTGGGCGATCGCTAAATTGCATTCAAACTCCGTTTCTTCCTTTGTTTGGAAAACTTGCTGGAGCTGGCGATCGCATATACAACAAAATTCTTCTGGCAGATTTAATTCTGCGTTTGTTTTGCCGATAAATGTTTCGGCTGATATTCCTGTAACTTTTTCAATAGCTGGATTAACGTAAACATAGCGCAATTGAGTGTTAAATCTAGAAATAATATCAGGTGCATTTTCAACTAGTGCTTTGAATTCTTGCTGGCGACGCGCTAGTGCCTCCAGAATTTGGTTGCGTTCGGTGATATCCTGAAAGACCAAAACTGCACCGGTGATGTTACCGTTGTCATCTTTAATCGGTGCAGTACTATCATCAATTGGTATTTCTGTACCGTTTTTAGTAATAAGTATCGTCTGTTCTGGTAGACCGACATTAACGCCCGACTGAAGGACTTGCTCTACAGGATTTTCAATTATTATACGAGTTGCTTTCTGAGTAATATTAAATACTTCTGTTGCTTTTTTACCAAATGCATCTGCATAATTCCAACCCGTCAGTACCTCCGCAATTGGATTCATGAAATTCACAGTTCCAGCTTCGTCGCTAGTAATCACAGCATCTCCAATACTTTTAAGTACAGTAGTTAGCCATTGTTCATTCTGTTTGATTTTTTTTTCAGTTTGATGTTTAGAAAGGGTAATTTCAATTGTGAACTTTAATTCTTTTTCTTTGAAAGGCTTGAGAATGTAGCCAAACGGTTCTGTCGCCTTGGCCCGATTTAACGTTGATTCATCTGCATTAGCAGTCAGATATATAACTGGAATATCAAAAAGATTATGAATTATCTGAGCAGCCTCCACACCGTCCATGTTTCCTTTAAGGTGAATATCCATTAGAACTAAATCAAGAGAATCATCTGCTGCTTTCTTAATTGCTTCTTCTCCCGAATCGGCAAGCGCCATAACACTGTATCCAAATTTTCTGAGCCGATTTTGTATATCCATTGCCACGATAATTTCATCTTCAACAATTAATATATTTACTGGGTTCATAATTTTATTTAACTTCTAAAATTAGAAAATTTTATTCGGAAATATAATTTTATACTCTACTCCCTTGTCGCTGATAAAATCGATATTGCCTTGTAGCTGATGTATTAGACCTTTGACTAATCGTAAACCTAATGATTCTGTAGCTTCAAAGTCAAAATCTTGGGCAAAACCGACACCATTATCACTGATAGTAAGTGTAAATAAATTTCCTTCTGTAGAGCAAAATTCAATACCAATTTCTCCTGGTTCTCTTTGGGGAAAGGCATATTTTAGGGAATTTGAAATCAGTTCATTGATAATCAAACCACAAGGAATAGCTGCATTAATGGCTAAAAAAACCTCCTCAACGTTCATTTTCAAGGTAATATTGCTGGAATTAACGTTGTATGAATAAAATAAATTAGTTACTAAATCTTGAATATAGTCGGCAAAATTAATCCTTGCCAAATCTTGAGATTGATATAGTTTCTCGTGGATCAGAGCCATTGATTCAATCCGGTTCTGGCTATCTTTGAATACCTCAAGGGCTTGATTGTCCTTGAGATACTCTGCTTGCAGGTTAAGCAGACTAGAAATAATCTGCAAATTATTTTTTACCCGGTGATGAATTTCTTTCAATAGCACCTCTTTTTCTTGAAGCGATGCTTTAATCTGCTCCTCTGCTTGTTTACGTTCTCGCCTCACTAGTGCCTCACGCAACTCGCGGGCAACAGCAGGGGTAAGTCGTGCTAGATTGCCTTTGATAATGTAGTCATGGGCACCAGCTTTCATGGCGGCGACTGCGGTATCTTCGCCAATAGTTCCTGAGACGATAATGAATGGTAAGTCAAGTCCACTTTCCTTAACCTGCTTCAATGCATCTGGGGCGCTAAAGGTGGGCATAGAATAATCACAGATCACGATATCCCATGTTTGCCCTGCGATCGCAGCTTTCATGGCTGTGGGTGTATCAATCCGTTCAAAGGTTACTTCGTAGCCACCACGTTGCAGTTCACGCAGCAGCAACAAAGCGTCGTCTTCTGAATCTTCAACAATTAATACGCGCAGTGGTATACCCATGTAATTCGTAATTCGTAATTAAGAAAGTCAGCCTTGCATCTATAACCTGATTTTGGAGGATTGGTAAAAGCTATATCCTTGGTGGTGATTCGTTTAAGACAAACCAGTACAATCCTAGTTGTCGCACTGCTTCACTGAATTGGGAAAAGTCTACTGGTTTCCGAACATAGCTGTTGGCTCCCAAGCTGTAACCATTGATTAAGTCTTGCTCCTCTTTGGAGGAGGTGAGAATGACGACGGGAAGGATTTTTGTCCTGTCATCGGCCCGCAGCTGTCGCAAAACTTCCAGACCATCCATTTTAGGCAACTTCAAATCTAGAAGGATGAGATTTGGCATAATGTTCATGTCGCGATCGGCGTAGACACCTTTACCAAAGAGATAATCTAGGGCTTCTACCCCATCGCGTGCCACCACCACCTCGTTCAAAATATTGTTTTTCTTAAGTGCGCGTAGGGTTAGCGCTTCATCATCAGGATTGTCTTCTACAAGTAAAATCATGTTTTATTCCTCTAGTTAAAGGGTGAAGTAAAATGTTGCGCCTTGCTCCACTGCGCTTTCAGCCCAGACACGGCCGCCATGACGGTGAATAATGCGCTGCACAGTAGCTAGTCCGATACCAGTACCTTCAAACTCAGTCATGGCGTGTAGGCGCTGAAAAGCACCGAAGAGTTTCTCGACATAGGCCATATCGAAGCCTGTGCCATCATCACGGACAAAATATACATCGGTGTTATCTTGCAGCAAAAGCCCAAATTCTATCCGTGCTTTTTGATGTTTTCCTGTAAACTTCCAGGCATTACCTAGCAGGTTTTCTAGCACGATCCGCAACAGATGAGCATCACCATTAGCAACCAATCCCGGCGCAATGACAAACTCTACTTGGCGTTCTGGTTGGGTTTTGTGCAACTCTGTAGCGATCGCCTCCACCAGTGCGCTGAGATCGACCTTTTCGTAACGCATCTCACTACGCGTCAATCGTGACAGATTTAGTAAATCATCAATGAGTTGTGCCATTCTCTGGGTGGCTGCACGCACTCGCTGGAGGTAGTTTTGACCTAATGCGTCCAGCTTGTCAGCATAATCTTCTAGAAGTGCTTGGCTAAAGCCGTCGATGCTCCGCAAGGGGGCGCGCAGGTCGTGAGACACAGAATAACTAAATGCTTCCATCTCTTTGTTAGTGGCTTCGAGTTGTGCTGTGCGTTCTGCAACTCGCTGCTCAAGCTGGACGTTCAGACGCAGAATCTCTGACTCCGCCTTTTTGCGCTCATTAATTTCAGTTTGTAATTCTTCGTTAGTGTTTCTTAGTTCAGCAGTCCGTTTGCTAATCTCTATTTCTAATTCATCACGAGCATTTTGCAAATAATTTTCCATCAGTTTGCGTTTGACGAGTTCCTGATTGGTAATCGTGGCTGCTAAACCGATGATCGCAGAAGCGATAATGCTGCCAAAAATAGTTAGCAAAGTTGTTTGATGAGCGCTGGCGTTCGCCTCCATTGACCGCTGTTTCAACAACTCTTTCTCTTCATTTTCCATATCTCTGGTCAGCATTCGGATGTCTTCCATAATCTGCTGACCCCGATCTGTCTGAATTATTTGCAGCGCTGACTCTAAATTTTTGCTCCTAGCGTTAATCGTCTGTTCAATCAAAACCAGTTTTTTGCTTATCAGGGGTTCAAGGCGATCGAGCTGCCGCTGTTGATTCGGATTATCCGCAGTCAATTGGCGCAGAGCCTGAAGTTTCTGAGCAATCTGTCCAGTTGCAGTGCGATACGGTTCCAGATACCGTTCTTTGCCCGTGAGAAGATAGCCTCGTTGTCCAGTCTCTGCATCTTTGATCTGTGACATTACTTCTTTTGTTTTTTCAAGCACTTCGCGTGTATGTGTTACCCTTTGAGCGTTTTCTCTATACTGAAGCAAACTAAGATATGAGATTATACCAACACTAGTCATAATTGCGACTGCTATTACAAAACTGCCTGTATTCTTTTTGTAAATAGCCCATTCCATTTTTTACCTTCCTAGTTGAAAAAGTAGCTGCTGACTAAAGTGGTAAAAACGGTGAGCCAGCTTTTTACGAGAGGCTGCGCTCATGAGACGCTCCACCCGCGATCGCTGCGTTAGTGCCGTTAGGATTGTCACGCGTTCCCATCTCTGAAAAATAAGGGTGACTAGCAGTCTCACTACTCGTCATAGTTTTAGTAACTGATACCAAGTTTCTTAACTTTGAGAGGCAATTAGCTCTAATAAAGGATATCTATAATAAGTTAATAATTGTGACCGTATATTTTCTGAGACATGACAAGGCAAATAAGAAATTTTGTTAAATAATTCAGTATATTTCCGCAGCTATTTTCACTTGCATAAATTATGTTAACATGCTATATCACATCAGTAATTGCACTTACAAACCTTTGCTTGTATTAGCTTGACATTAACCTGATCAATTAATACGTAGACTAGATAGAAACATCAAGTACTGCCAGTAACCTGAAAAATTTTGCATCGTTAAGGGATTGAGCCGAATGGCACTAAGAAAAGCCCAAAGACTTATTGTATCCTCGTTCCCAGCCTGGAGGCTGGGAACGAGTTTCGAGAGGATCTGCTTGATTATCATTATCTTTAAGGTTTTTCACAAATTAAAATAGGATATGAAACAGTATTGTAACGAGAGAATAACTTTGTCAAAAGTGGACTGAATTCTTAGGTAAATTCAATTATTAAACGAGGTAATGAAAAGTTTGGTTTACCGCCATGCCCAAGCGACCAAAACAAAACTCTGATCATGCACAACTGCGAGAGTTAGGTGTTAACCCTGATGAGTTATGAAAATGCGATCGCATCAGTCAACTGAAGCGAAACGAGCGGTTAGAAACCCCGTCTACACGAACTTGTGTTGAGCATCTCGACTTCGCTCGATGGAGCCGAAGTCGAAATACAAAACCCACACTTCTCTACGAGACGCTGCGCGTAGCTTGCTTCCCCGGAGGGGTACGACATGGTTAGACTGCGCTCACCAGCCGCTCAGTGACCGCCTCCGTGGGTTTCAAACCCTTAATTTGACCTTAGTCCGCGGAGGCGGACTTTGCCTGTGTAGCCGCGAATTCTATTCCCTTGGCTACTCACAACGCTTGTAAAATCTCCTCATCTACAGAAAAATCAACATCAGCTTTGTCTTTTGCATTAGCCAAATAGTCATTTTCCAGAGAGTCTTGTAAACCAGAAATTAAATCATATTCAGGATGCCAGTTTAATTCTGTCTGCGCTTTATTCACCGAAGCAAAGAAATGCTGCACCCGCATAGGAAAAGCTTTGCGTTTGCCGAAATCAAACTTTTTCGGGTCGTAGTGGACGATTTTGACAGCATCGGGTGATTTGCCAGCCGCGACAGCACTAGCACGGGCTAAACCATCAAAAGTGACAAAGCGATCGCCAGAGATATTATAAATCTGCCCTACGGCTTGTTTATTGCCCAAAACCTTAGTCATTGCTTGTGCCAAGTCTTTTACATGACCTAGCTGCGTGATATGCAAGCCATTTCCAGGGATAGGAATGGGGCGATCGCGCACAATTCTGTCAAAAAACCAGCCTTCCAACTCATTATAATTACGAGGCCCGTAAATATAAGTAGGACGAATAGAAGTAAAGGGCAATCCCAATTGAGTCAAATAAGCTTCAGTTTCATGTTTACCCTTATGGCGACTTTTTGGATCTACAGCATCACCTTCTATGTGGGGCAGTTGGTCAGATTTGAGATAAACCCCCGCAGAACTCATATACACAAAATGTTGCACTCGGTCTTGAAAAATTTCTGCTAGTGGTTGAGTATCAGTAAGTTCGCGTCCGTTATTGTCAAAAATGACATCAAAGTTTTCTTGTGATAACTTTGCTTTTAATTGAGTAGCATCTGTGCGATCGCCTATAATTTGTCCTACTCCCTCTAAAGAAGGTGCTGGCCGATTCCCACGATTGAACAGCACTACCTCGTGTCCTTTTTCCACTAGTAGTTGAGTCAAATAGACACCAATGAATCGAGTACCACCCATAATCAGAATTCGCATAAATTCACCCTTTCTATATCAGTTTTCATCAAGGAATTGGGGACTAGGGACTAGGGAGACAAGGAGAATAACCCATACCCAATGCCTCATACATACCTCATGCCCAATCCCCAATCCCTAATCCCAATCTGAGATTATCAGGTTGCTGCATCCATCTGGAACCTCTGAGGGAAAGATTCCGTCTTATGTGCTAATCTGGGGCGCTTCCCATTAATTAATCACAAGGGGAAACTTTTCAGTTAACGTCATCAAGTTAGCCTTTGTATTTTCCACTTATTCAAGTTAGCTGTGCCCTTGAAATATGCTCTGGTTCATGAGTGGCTAACCCCCAAAGCCACCGGTGGTTCAGAACTCGTTGTACGAGAAATTTTGAATCACATTGATGCTGATTTGTATGCCCTCATAGATTTTGAATCCAGCAATAGAGAAAGTTATTTATACAAGCGTCAAATTGGCAAGACGTTTCTTCAGAACTTTCCCTATGCCCGCAACGGTATACAAAAATACTTGCCCTTGTGGCCCTTGGCAATTGAACAACTTGATTTGCGGCATTATGATGTAATTCTGTCTTCATCCCATGCTGTTGCCAAAGGAATCCTTACCACTCCCGAACAGACGCATATTTGCTACTGTCACAGCCCTATGCGCTATGCCTGGGACATGACTTTTGATTATCTGCGCCACAGCAAACTGGGTAATGGTTTACCTGGATGGGTGACGCGATATTTATTACATCGCTTGCGCGAGTGGGATGTATTGAGTGCCAATCGTGTTGATTACTTCATTGCCAACTCGCAGCATACAGCTCGGCGGATTTGGCGTTGCTATCGGCGAGAAGCAACAGTCATTTACCCACCAGTGAATATTGCAGAATTTCCGTTTCTGTCTGAAAAAGAGGACTTTTATCTGACAGTTTCCCGGTTAGTGAGTTACAAGCAAATATCGTTGATTGTCAAGGCTTTTAATCAACTAAAACGACCATTAGTAGTCATTGGTACAGGAGATGAAATGAACAAGATTCGCGAGATGGCAAACTCAAATATCCAAATACTCGGTTGGCAACCCGATAATGTGGTAAAAAAATATATGTCTAAGGCTAAGGCGTTTGTGTATGCAGCTTGTGAAGATTTTGGTATTGCCCTAGTAGAAGCACAAGCTTGCGGCACGCCAGTAATTGCTTATGGTGCAGGGGGTGCTTTAGAAACAGTGCGAGATATCCGCTCTGATGCGGATACAGGGACAGGTATATTTTTCAATACGCAAACCGAGGCGGCTTTGGTGGAGGCAGTAGAAAAGTTTGAAATGTATGAGGGTTCGTTCAATTCCGAGTATATGCGATCGCACGCCGCGCAGTTTTCACCGCAAATCTTTGCAGATCGTTATCTAGATTTTGTAAACAAGTGCAACGAAAAAAGACCATTTTTCCAATGATGGTCTTGATTAACGTCTAATTTTTTTAGGCTTTTGGCAATTTCCACCAGAAGCATCTCATTTTGGCTTTAATATTGGGACTATGTGTGGTGTGGATTATTAAGGAGTATGATGACTGCCCAGAGCTCACTCCTCTCCGGCAAGCGAGGCGTAAGGCAAGACACTAGAGCGTCTACGCGTTTCTTAAAACGCGGTCAAAAAACAAAGACGCCAAAAGTTAAGCCCAAAGGTTTATCTTTTCAGGGTTTAAACGGAGAGTTAGCCAAACGACTGTTCGATATAGTGTTTTCGCTGTCGGTATTAATTTTGTTCTTCCCCGTCTACTTAATTTTGACCTTGCTGATTGCCTTTAGCTCAGAAGGACCAATTTTTTATGTCCAGGAACGGGTAGGGAAAAATTACAAAGCGTTTAGTTGTATTAAATTCCGAACAATGGTAAGCAATGCGGACGAAATCCTCATGCAAATGATGGAAACATCACCCGAATTGCGGCAAGAATTTGAGAGCAGTTTTAAGCTGAAACAAGACCCCCGGATTACCAAAATTGGTCGATTTTTGCGAATTACTAGCTTAGACGAATTTCCCCAGTTCTGGAACGTTTTAAAAGGGGACATGAGTGTAGTCGGTCCCCGACCCCTAGTAGCAGAAGAACTGCCAAAATACGGTTGTCACATTGACGAGATTTTAACAATCCGTCCAGGAATTACTGGTTTGTGGCAGGTATCTGGGCGTAATGACATTCCCTATCCTCGGAGAGTGCAAATAGACCTGCATTATGTCAAATTTAGAAATTTCTGGCTTGATTTATGGATCATCTTGAAAACTGTTGATGTGGTAATTTTACCCAAAAATAACGGCGCATACTGAGTAACTACTTAGGGTGGATTCTGTGGGGCAGTTAATGCCCCTAAATACAATTTCCCCTCAAGCTAAAGGATTGCTCATTTTTGTTTCTATAATTTGTGCTTTTGTACTTATATTCAGACTTCTGTAAGTGTCGATATTTGGCACTTTTGCCAGAAGTCTATTTTGAAATGACTATTTTATTAAGTCTTCATAAAAATAATCTTGAGCTATCTAAATGTTGAACTTACGTGCTAGATTACTTTTTTTTAAGTATATTTATTTACGGAAAAAGTCTTATAACCACAAGAACTCGTAGGTTTCCCATTAGGCAATTCAGCAATTAGTTGCTAGGTTGTATCAGATTGGCTGTAAATTTTTAATCAAAGACAATAAGGGATAATTGGAGTATGACGCAACAGAAGCGAGCGTTGATTACTGGTATTACTGGACAAGATGGTTCATATCTAAGTGAGTTTTTGTTGGAACAAGGTTATGAAGTTCATGGCATCATTCGCCGGACTTCTACCTTCAACACAGACCGTATCGACCACATTTACGAAGACCCCCACAAAGAGGGAGTACGGTTGTTTCTTCACTACGGCGACTTGACAGATGGTACAACCTTACGGCGTATTTTAGAAGAAGTAAAGCCAGTAGAAATTTACAACCTCGGCGCTCAATCCCACGTCAGAGTAAGCTTTGATTCACCAGAATACACAGTAGATGCGGTAGGAATGGGGACATTGCGTCTGTTGGAAGCAATTCGAGACTACCAGCATCGTACCGGAATTCAGGTGCGATTTTACCAAGCGGGTTCTTCAGAAATGTACGGTTTAGTACAAGCAATACCTCAAACTGAGACAACGCCCTTTTATCCCCGCAGTCCCTATGCCTGTGCGAAAGTTTACGCTCACTGGCAAACTGTAAATTATCGTGAATCTTATAATTTATTTGCTTGTAACGGTATACTTTTTAATCACGAGTCACCACGGCGGGGTGAAACCTTTGTAACCCGCAAAATTACTAGAGCCGTGGCTAGTATTGTTGCTGATAAGCAGAAAAAGATTTACATGGGTAATCTAGATGCCAAGCGAGATTGGGGCTATGCGAAAGATTACGTTAAAGCAATGTGGTTGATGTTGCAGAAAGACCAGCCAGACGATTACGTAATTTCTACTGGTGAAACCCACTCGGTACGGGAGTTTTTGGAACTAGCATTTAGTTATGTGAATCTTAATTGGCAAGATTATGTAGAGTTTGATGAGCGTTACCTCCGTCCATCTGAGGTAGAGTTGTTGATTGGCGATTCCACCAAAGCACGGCAGAACTTGGGCTGGACACCATCAGTAACCTTTGAAGAACTAGTTTCCCTAATGGTAGAAGCAGACTTACAAGCATTGGGTCATACTTCACCCAATGGAAAAGGTTCGCAATTTCCAGATGATATTGCGACTATTCGTCAAACACTGGGCGCTTTGCACTTCTGATTCGCATCACAGAGGATAAAATATGACCGCCTTAGAACTAAAAAATAAACGCATTCTCGTCACTGGTGGGTCGGGGTTTCTAGGCCGTCAGGTGATAGATCAACTGTGTAAAGCAGGAGCCGATCGCGATAAAATTACAATACCGCGATCGCGCGATCAGGATTTGCGTATCTGGGAAAATAGCCAACTTGCAGTTGACCAGCAAGACATAATCATACATCTAGCAGCTCATGTCGGTGGCATCGGTTTGAACCGCGAAAAACCAGCAGAGTTATTCTACGATAACTTGATCATGGGAACCCAGCTAATTCATGCTGCTTACCAAGCTGGAGTAGAAAAATTTGTTTGTGTTGGCACAATCTGTGCATATCCCAAATTTACTCCAGTGCCATTCAAAGAAGACGATCTTTGGAATGGCTACCCAGAGGAAACCAACGCCCCTTACGGAATTGCCAAAAAAGCACTTTTAGTTCAATTGCAATCTTACCGTCAGCAGTACGGTTTTAATGGGATTTACCTACTGCCAGTAAATTTATATGGCCCAGAAGATAACTTTGACCCTGGAAGTTCCCACGTCATTCCAGCATTAGTTCGCAAAGTCCACGAAGCCCAAATTAATGCAGAAAAGCAACTTGCAGTTTGGGGTGATGGCAGTCCCACCCGTGAGTTTCTGTATTCAGAAGATGCAGCACGGGGGATTGTGATGGGGACTCAATTCTATAACGAATCGGAACCAGTTAACTTGGGAACCGGTTATGAAATCTCCATTCTTGATTTAGTAACTCTAATCTGCGAATTGATGGAGTTTAAGGGGGAAATTGTGTGGCAAACTGATAAGCCTAATGGTCAACCCCGCCGCTGTTTAGATACTGAACGGGCCAAGCAAGCCTTTAATTTCACGGCTCAGGTAAGCTTTGAGCAAGGGCTAAAGAATACCATTGAGTGGTATCGTCAACACGCTGCATAACAATGTACTGCTGAATGTAGAGTGATACAAGCTGGGCGATGCCCAGCTTATTTTTTTGAATATTTTTATTTATATGGACAAAGTTAATCATCAGCTAAATAAAGTAGAACTGCGCCGCACTCTACTTAAAAGACGTAAATCAATGTCCGTTGGAGAATGGAGAGAAAAAAGCGATCGCATTTGCTCTCATTTACAAAACTCTACTTTGTTTACCCAAGCAAAAACAATACTCGCTTATTTCAGCTTTCGCCAAGAACCTGACCTCAGTCCTTTATTTGCCAACACCAAATACCGTTGGGGATTTCCTCGCTGCGTTGATAAATCCTTATGTTGGCATATTTGGACACCGAATGATTCTGTCCAAAACGGTGCTTATGGCATTGCTGAACCACATCCCGACGCTCCCATCTTAGATGCTGGCGAAGTAGATTTGATTCTTGTCCCCAGTGTAGCTTGCGACTATCAAGGATACCGTTTGGGCTATGGTGGGGGATATTACGATCGCTTGCTCAGTTTACCGCAATGGCAGACAAAGCCGACTATCGGAATTGTCTTTGATTTTGCCTATTTGTCCCAAATACTTATTGAACCTTGGGATAAACCACTACAAGTTATTTGTACGGAAACCGGATTGACTCGAAAAGGTTGAAGCATTCAGGATAATGAAGACATCTCATAAAATGTTTTATGACTAATCCAACGTCATCTACCACTGAGCAGGAAACAATAATTGACGAGATTATCGCAACGAGCCTCCAAGCTCAACAAAAAAACGGCCCAGACCTCCGTCAAATTCATAGCAAAAGTCATGGACTCCTTTGGGGAGAGTTTATTATTGAAGCCAATCTTCCTGAAGACCTGAGAGTAGGTTTATTCAAAACGCCCCAAACCTATCCTGCGTGGATTCGTTTATCTAGCGGTGGTTCGCCTCAAAAGCGTGGTAAATTCAACTCCGATAGCCAGCCTGATGTTCGCGGTATTGCCATTAAGGTGATGAATGTGGACGGGCAAAAAGTCCTGGATGATGAAGAAAAAACCCAAGATTTTATACTTAACAATTATCCTATTTTCTTGACTAAAGACGTTCGTGATTACGCCGATCTTTCTCAAGCAGGTAGTGGACAACTTTCCCCAGAACGGCTGGAAGAACTTGGTTATGCCTTTGCTATCTTGCAAAAAATTGGTAGCAAAAAGGTAGGAAATCCACTTTTGATTCAATATTGGAGCATGGCTCCGTTTAAATTTGGCGATCGCATTGTAAAATTATCTGTAAAATCTCAACAACCGGAACAAGCACCAGAAACACTTCCAGAATCAGAAAATTACCTTCGAGAAACGCTGGTCAAATATTTGACTGAAGAAGGTCGAGAAGCGTCTTTTGACTTTTTAATTCAGTTTTATTTAGACGATGATAAAACGCCGATTGAAGACCACGTTCAAGAATGGCAAGAAGCAGATTCACCATTTATTAAAGTTGCAACTGTCCGCATTCCCAGTCAGAAATTTGACTTTGAAGAACGCAAACGCTTAGATGAGGGTATATTGTTTTCCCCTTGGCATACACTCCTAGACCATGAGCCTGTTGGAAGTGTAAATCTTTCTCGCAAGAGGCTTTACAGCGAACTTGCAAAGTATCGAAGAGAACAAATTGCCCAACGATCGCGGGAACCACAACCTTATATAGCGGTTGAAGATTAACTACTGTGAATTGGCTAAAAACTGCAAGATAAACCTTTGAAAGCTGTGTGTACAACATCAGACTTTCTACCAATTAAATCTAATTAGTAAAAATTGAAATACCAAGATTACCGACTTTTAAAATAAGTCGGCAATCTTGGTTTAATAAATAATTGTATAACTGCTGTAGATGGTTTTTATGAGACTAATGGCTCAAAAATCTGATAAATATTTAATTTGTGCAATATAGCCTTTTATAAATTGGGGAAAACCTATGAATAAAGATAATGAACTAACTGAAAAGTTGAACAAAATGTTGACTGAATCCGCAGATCAAGAATCTGTCATTAAGTTATTGAGATTGAGTAATTATTCAAAAAGCAAATCAATTGAAATTTTAAAGAAGGCTTTGGGTATTTCTTATTATGAAGCACAAGACATCATTCATAATAGTCAAACATGGAGTGATGTAAAAGAATATGACGAAAAACTAATCAATGACTTCTTTGATATTTTGGAAAAATTAGGTAGCTCAGAAAGTGAAGAGACTTAAATTATATTGATATGTGAATAAATTCACTAACAGAATTAGGTGAATTTGTTTAAGCAGATTTTTAATGATAGGTTAGAATAAAATTAAGCAAATTCTCAAGTAAAGCCATGTCTGACTCTGTTCAGTATGTCACTAACGCAGAGGGAAAAAAAGTTGGAGTACTGTTAGATTTAGAAACTTATCAACAGCTAACTAACTTATCTGTAGATTCGGAATTATTGATTGGTTTAAATCTAGATGAGTTGCAAGCCTTGGCAGAAAGTTATTTATCTCCCAAAGCTCAGATACAGTTACAGGAATTATTAGTTAAAAATTCTGACAATGATTTGTCAGATGACGAAACTGAAACCTTAGACAGATTATTGACACAGGTTGATCAATTAAATATTCTTAAAACCAGAGCTAGATATACCTTAAATATTTTTCAAAATAAACAGCAACTAGCGTGAGTGTTTACATTCCTGTTGAATTAAAAAAGGAAATTCGTAATTATTTTGCTGATTGTTGTGCTTACTGTCGCACTGCTGAAGCTTTAACAGTCACTACCTTTGAATTTGAGCATATCATTCCCTTGTCTGCTGGAGGGAAAACTGTATTTGAAAATCTATGCTTGGCTTGTCCATCTTGTAATCGTTATAAAGCAACTCGCCAAACAGCAATTGACCCTAATACTCAGAATGAGGTTAAATTATTTAATCCACAACAACAACTGTGGGCAGACCATTTTACTTGGAGTGAAGATGCTACAGAAATTGTAGGACTTACAACCATTGGTAGAGCAACAATTTATACTTTAAAAATGAATCGTCTGCAATTAACTCGTGTGCGGAAAATGTGGGTGGAAATGGGTGAGCATCCACCAAATATTTGAGCAAGTGCAAAATATTGAAAGCAAGTTGTAATAAATATTTAGAGAACTGGGAAATTTATTAATCAAATGCTGAACTGGAAAAAATCACGATCGCAGATTCTACTAATGTATGCAGTGTTGGGAGCGATCGCCCTGTTGATGCTCTTTCCTTTACTATGGCTAATTAGTACAGCCTTGAAATCACCTACGGAAAATATTTTTCAGTCGCCGCCACAGTTGCTACCTAGTCAACCGACACTAAATAACTTCTCTAGTGTGTGGAACTCCCTACCTTTTGGACAATACCTGTATAACAGTACCTTGGTATCAATACTGACTGTAGGCTTAAATCTGCTGTTTTGCGCTTTAGCGGCCTATCCGTTGGCAAGATTGTCGTTTGTGGGGCGAGACTGGATTTTTATAGCGATCGTCTCTACGATTATGATTCCCTTCCAAATCGTGATGATTCCCCTTTATATTCTGACAGTCCAGATGGGTTTGAGAAATACTTATTTAGGGATGATTTTTCCGAGTTTAGCTTCTGCCTTTGGGATTTTTTTGTTGCGCCAAGCTTTCATGAGTGTCCCCAAAGAAATAGAAGAAGCCGCCCGGATGGATGGCAGCTCAGAGTTAGGATTATGGTGGCATATTATGTTACCGGCAGTTCGCCCAGCACTGGTAACTTTAGCTATTTTCGTATTCATTGGTGCTTGGAGTGACTTTTTGTGGCCTTTAATTGTCATCCAAGACGAAAATTTATACACTCTTCCTTTGGGAGTCGCCAAGCTAGCAGGTACATTTTCCCTTGACTGGCGCTTGGTAGCTGCTGGCTCAGTAATTGCGATCGCTCCAGTATTAGTACTATTTTTATTTTTACAACGTTACATTGTACCTACAGAAACAGGTAGCGGCGTCAAGGGTTAAGGCCCAATTCAATAGACTTCTTGCATGAATCAATGAGCTTTCACCCAAAATCCCTCTCCCAAGCTTGGGAGAGGGATTTTGAAATTGTCTCCCCTTCTCACAAAATTGGGAGAAGGGGTTGGGGGATGAGGGCTAGTTTTGCATTTGTGCAAGAGGTCTAATAAGCACCAGTCTTTTTAAATACCACCCAGATAGTTTTAATAATCAGACTCAGGTCATAAGTTATAGACCACTTACGTTGATAATCCATATCCATTTTCACAATGGTTTCAAAGTCTGTAATACTGGAACGCCCATTAGCTTGCCATTCTCCGGTAATGCCTGGTTTGACTCGCAATCTATCCCAGTGGTGTGGATCGTAATTACTGACTTCATCAGGAGTAGGTGGACGAGTACCAACTAAACTCATGTCCCCTAATAAAACATTCCAAAATTGAGGGAATTCATCCAAGCTAGTACGCCGCAAAAATTTACCAACAGGAGTAATGCGAGGATCGTCAACAGATTTAAAAATGTGACCTTTGGCTTGGTTCTCAACCAAATGCTTGAGTTTATCAGCATCGACTATCATGGAGCGGAATTTCCAGATGCGGAAAGTTTTTCCGTTTAAACCACAGCGAATTTGGGAATAAAATATTGGACTTGGTTCATGAATAAAAGTAGCAATTGCTACGGGAATTGCTATCATAAATGTAACAATCAGCCCCACAATTGCTCCAACAATGTCAATTAATCGTTTTCTCACGCTTAAAGTTGACGGGTGTGAAGGCTGTTGCAAACAATTAACTGAATAAAGATAAAGATTATTCACAAGGGCTAACTTAGTTTTATAACAGGAATTTTTACATTAGTAGTGTAGACATGATTGTTGGGCGATTTTTACTACTGTTGTCGTTACTACCGAGTGTTAATATACACAAATTTTAGCCGATGTAAAAACCAAAAACCAAAAATTTACAGAATCTTTCAATTCAAGTGATAGATTGTAAATTTACGGTATTTTATCCACTTAATAAAAACTAATAAAAAGATACTACTATCGTACATATCCCAAAAATTACTGTGCTGAAGTACTAGTAGTAATTCGCAAAATTCCAAATGCTTATGATCATGAGCATTTGGAATTTTGAGTAGTATTCTTATTTCTAGCGCAATCTACTAGTACAACACGGCGGAAATAAACCAATCATTCTAAATCAACAAAACCCTTATGCTGGATTCATTTTTAATTTTTAATTTTTAATTTTTAATTCCGCCTTGCGGTACTAGTCTCAACGATCGACCTCTAAGGCAAAATTCACCGTATATGGTTCCTCTAGTGATTGCTGATTACTAGCCTTAATTGCATCTAGATAACGAAGCAAAGATAACAATTGTTGAGAATTGGGACGATAAGTGAGACTCCCTTGTTTTTCAAAAAGTGGTGCTGTGGCGATCGCCTGATAGTCAGGATTTTCTTGCGAACTCTGGGTAAGCCAGGTTGATTCTGTGACTGAAGGTATCAAACCAGAAGGCAGTTCACCTTCCAAAAAAGCCAGCAGCCTTTGCTGACAAATGCGAGTATTGATCCCACGACCCTCAAATAACTGGATAACTTCACCGAAAGATAAGGGACGCTCTGGTAGCAGTCGCAACAATTCTGTAAACAAGAAATAATCAGTGTATTGTTGCCTGGGTATATCTAAAATCTTGGGATGCAGAGGCAGCATCGCCAAACCATAAGCAACCCGACTGCAATTGGGAGCGCCGTTTTCGCCGAGATATAAATCTTGAATAATCTTAGTGCTGGGAAGTTTTTGCCGTAACCAGCGGTTCACTGTCCCAACACAAGCCACTCCGCCAGTCAGTATAGCTTGATTAATGGCTTCTGTAGGGATGCCACGAGCTACCAATAACTTGTTGAGTTCTCGGTTCAGGCGGCGCACAAAGGGGATAAATACCTGGCTTTCTAAGTCTCGTCGCTGCAAAACCCACCGCTGATCGGCTAATTCTAGGGTAAAAGAGTCTTGGTGTTGCAAAATCAGCTTTAGGGCTAACGCCGCATCTAATACCGCCTGTCCTAGCAGAGAACTTTCTAGACGCTGTTGGAGGCGAATGCGAGCGGTGATATCTGGTTCTCCAACTCTAGGTAGTTCTAATTCTTCCAACCCTAAAGTCTGCCAACGCATTTGGTCTAAACCGGGAATTGACGGTTGCCATTGCCAAGGATTACTCGTGGAAGTTTTGCTATCGCTTGGTGTTTCTCTGCGTGATTGCCGAGATTTCGGTGGCAATAGCAGCTGGCAAATTATATCTTGTTCAATTCCTTTGCCAGCATAAGCAAAACTGTGGAGCATGAAATCATTGTATGTCAATTGCTGCAAGGTTTCTGGTAGATTTACCAGCAACATTTCTGTGGCAGTTGTCCCAATGTTAATCACAAGGGTGTTGCCAACAATGGGATGTTCGCTAGTTTTTGCTGGATGAGAACCTTGAGCATCGCTTAGTTTTACTTGCTCACCATTAACAGCATCGAGTTCTGGGAGTAGACTAGCGATCGCTTCTTCGACAAAAAAGACTTGCTGCGGATGTTGAATAAGTTTGCTAGTGAGTAAAGCTTCCCGCACGTTAAAGCGGTATTGTTCCGACCCGCTAGATGGACAGGTACAAATTACACCAGCAATATTAT
Source organism: Nostoc sp. EspVER01 (assembly GCF_034530635.1). Lineage (NCBI taxonomy): Bacteria > Bacillati > Cyanobacteriota > Cyanophyceae > Nostocales > Nostocaceae > Nostoc > Nostoc sp. EspVER01. The sequence goes on along the minus strand of NZ_JAVRCS010000003.1, from coordinate 240,655 downwards.
TGATAATCTGCGGAAAATCTTGTTCGCCAATCCCAACAGCGGCAGCCATTAAACTAGGGGTGGTACTTGTTTTTTCGGATTTGAGGGTCAATAGTAATTTAGAGAGCGATCGCACAACCCAAATCAAAGGCCCTGCCGAAAATTCGTTTAATTGCAAAACAGGTTCCCATTTCTGTCGTTCGCTCTTGTAGGGAATGGCTACTTGTAAGTAAGGCTTCAACTGCGCCGAGTAGAGATTATTTTTCGTCGGATCTGCTGTCGATTTTGGTGTTGTAGAAGTGGTAGCCGAGCGATCGGGTGCTTTATCTTGGGCAACAGCCGCAGGTGCTGTCTGCTCATGTGCTTCGATAGTTTCGTTTTCACCGTGAGGTACAGAAGCTGTAGGCAGATAAACCTCTGTTGGTAAACGAAACGATTGCTGAAAGGAACTTGTTCCCGGCGGATTTTCTGCTGACCAGTAGATAGGATGTACAACAAAAGTCGAGCGATTTAATAATGCGGCGGAAATTCCTGTTGTACCTAAATCAATTCCTAAATACCAGACTGATTCTAGAATATTGGGCGAAACTTCTGGATTATTTATGGAGTTGGCAATTGGAGGTAGAGAACTTTCTGGAATAGGAGTTGTGACTTCCTTTTTTTTTTCAGTTTCTACCTGGGGAACTGCCAAACTGGAGAAAGCAGCTGATGTATTCTCTGCTATTTGGGGATTTTCAAGGGGAGTTGTGGGGATTGTGTCTTGAATGCTATCAAGTAGTTCCGAGAAAACATCCAAGTTGCGATCTGGCTGCGACTCAGAATTTAGCTGCCGATCGAAATTAGCCAAATCCCGATCTAATTGCTGCAACTGTTCTTCATCTAAAGAAATATCTGGTACGGTTGGAGACTGGTTTAACTCAATAGAAAGTAAGTTTTCTTGGGGTGAAGCAGCAATGTAGTTATCTGAAGACAGTTCGGAGCGATCGCTGTTAATTAATACTTCCGATGTGGCGATATCTTCGCTAGGCTCTGCCAACGCAATATCTGCTACTTCTGGAGTCACTGGTGCTGTGGTTATGGCATCATCCACAAAAGATGACACTTCCAACAGTTGCAGTTCACTATCGGTATCAGGCAATAGGTCATTTGCTGTAGTTATGGCATTATCTACAGAAGATGAGACTTCCAGCAATTGCAGTTCACTATCGGCATCAGGCAATAAGTCAGTTAGGGTATTAATTGTATCAACGCTATCTGGTTGAGTGCCGATTTGTGGCAAACTGTCTATTTGTGGAGTAGAGAAGCTAAGAGGTGAATTTAGGTCATTATCTTCTTCAAAAAATAGTTCTTCCTGTGGCTCTGATGAATCTTTGGTTTCGCCTAAAGTCTCTTGGGCTGAAAGACCCGTATCCGTTGTCAAAATCGCAGAATCCACGGTTGGAGAGACAGGCGGGGTCTGGGCGATATTCAACGGAGATGGAGAGGCTGTGGAAGCAGATAATTCATTTGTGGGAACATCGAGGCTGGGATTATTAACATCACCAGCATCAAACAAACTGGCGTAAAGTTGGTCTACTTCATCACCAATTGCCGCAGAAATATCTTCCGGTAATTCGGTCGGGGTTTGAGAATATTCAGATGAGTCTACACAAAGCTGCAACAGCACTGCATCTAGATCCTCCGTGAGGTTAGTTTCCTGTTGCTCAATTGTGAGTGGAGATAAAGTTTCTGGCTGGATAAGCTCCAAGGATTGGGGTGCAACTCTAGCAGCAATCTCGGCTGGTTCAGTCAATGATGGTAGTGTCTCAGATTCCCCTCCCAGGAAAGATGACTGCGAACTAGGTGATTCTTGTTGCAAATGCTGGGTTAAATTGTTGACAAAGCTGACCATCAGCTGTTCGCCCTGCATTCCCTTGCTATGCATTCTTGCCAGTGCTTGGGACAGAGATTCGTAATAAGTATTAATGTTACGCTGTAGTGCTTCAAAGACTACATTCACCGTCCCATCTAGTGATAATAGGCGTTGATCCAACTCCCTAGCTAGCTGGGTTAAGCGCTCCACATCGTCAGAGGATTCTAATAAAGATTGATTAGCAGAGGTTGCGTAATTAGTTCCTCCTGAAGAACTGGCGGAATTTTCTCTGGTCTGTCCAATCAGTGGTGTTAAAGTCGGCACAAGGCGACTCATGAGTACCTGTAAAAACTCGGTAATCATTTGTTCCTGGTTTGTCAACTGCTGCGCTAAGGAGTAGTTTTGCAATCGCTTTTGTTCTAGTTGCCGAATTTCTTGTATGAGACTGGCTCGTTCTTGCAAAAGCAATTCTAATTCCGATCGCAACGGCTGAATCAATCTCGAAAATTCATTATTTAATTGTCCTGCGCCAACAGTACTCGCTTCCTGACTGAGTTCGGGCTGCGGTAGTGGATACTGGTTGTTACTACGATCAATAAATTTTGTTAACAAAGGCGATCGCGGATCTTCAGAAGACTGATTTGGGATGCTGCTCTCTAATGCTTCTTTTTCTTGTAACCTCACCAAGAAGTCGCGAATTCGCTCTAAAACTTCTTTAGGCTCTTGCGCCTGACCAGACAGAAATCTAGACAGGCGCTTGCCACCGCTGGCAAGTAAGTTGTCAATGTCTGCGATCAGCTTTTGAATTTCATCTGTACTAAAAGTCACTTTTCTACCTTATATATAAATCTATGTAAACTCATGTGAACAATTACTTTACAATCACCGTAACCCTATGGGGATTTTGGTACGTGTAGTGTCACCATAGAAGAAGTTTTGAGTGGCAAGAGCCGCTGCTTGGACTTGTGACTGTCATTATGTTATGGATTACTGGGAGTCGTGGCAATCTTCAATCATCGAAGAAAACAAGGAAAAAAGTTTCTCTTTGCCTCCCCCATCCCCTTGTCTCCCCCTCTCCTTGTCCTCTTCAGACAGCCTTTGCTCGAAAAGCTTAATTTTGCAGGTCATTGGTCGCCTATTTTTTAAAATCGCTAAAATACCTGAGCAATAATTTACTCCCTTTAGTATCATTAATGTTGTTTGCCTATATTCATAACTAATCAAGTTTGCAGTACAGCTAGCCCCTAAGCAATACAACCGCAGGCTATAAACTACTTTTTGCAAAACTTTTACCCCGTTTAAACTTATAGGTAAAGATTATTTAGAAAAACTTCTTGTCGCTTTCTTGTGTAGCATAGTTTAGTTTTTTCTTTGAAAGGGAGCTGTGCAATGATAGCTTAGGCTACAAATGGCGCTCCTGTTTTTTATGTGTACATAGCAGCTTGAATTAAAGATGTCGTAATGGAAGATCGATATAGCTTGCAAGCACAGGCTAATTCCTGGATGATCGCCTCCGCTCCCTTTTTTCAAGGGTTGCCAGAAACTGCTGTGGAAACAGCCCTCACCCATCTTGTTACCCGCACTCACCCAGCCAATCAGGTGATTTTACTGGAAAATGACTGGGGTGGTTCTGTGTATTTTATTATGGACGGATGGGTAAAAATTCGCACCTACAATCTGGAAGGAAAAGAGGTAACGCTGAATATTATTGGCAAAGGTGAATTGTTTGGTGAAATGGCGGCGCTAGATGAAGCACCTCGATCCACCGATGTGATTACCTTGGCCCCAACGGTAATTGGTAGTATGCCTGCTCAGGATTTTGTCAAGTTACTTCAGATAGAACCCTTGGCGGGAGTTCGATTGGCGCAACTCATGGCACGACGTTTGCGGCAAGTAAATCGCCGATTGCGGTTGCGGGAATCTGATAGCCAGTCAAGGGTAGCAGATACGTTGTTATTTTTGGCAGAAGGACAGGGAAAAAAAGGACAAACCGGAACCGAAATCCCCAATTTACCTCATCGGGAATTGAGTAGCTTGAGCGGACTGGCGCGGGAAACGGTGACACGAGTATTGACAAGGCTAGAAAAAAAAGGCTTGATTAAACGGGATCAAGACACTATTTGTATTCCCGATTTGTCAGCCTTAGAAAGAATGATCGTTTAAAAACTTGTCAGATATGAGTATTTTAGATTCTCTCCCAGATGAACCGGAAGAAGATCCATCCCCTGAATCTCCAACTCCTCAGAACCATTGGCTAGATAAAGAACAGCAGTTAATGCCTCCTCAAATCAAGGCAGATGCGCCCTTGAGGATGGTGGAAACGGCATTTTTAGCCAGTGCCGCTAGCTTAATTTGGTTTATTAATTTTTACTTTCCTTTGGGCCCAGTGTTGCGGATATTTTTTCCAGTGCCGATCGCTCTAGTCTATCTGCGTTGGGGTAAACGTGCGGCATGGATGGCAGCACTCACCTCTGGGTTACTGCTGACGGTATTGATGGGGCCAGCCCGCAGTTTGCTGTTTGTCATGCCCTACGGGTTCATGGGCGTTCTTTTGGGCGCTACGTGGTGTCGTCGTCTTCCCTGGATTGTTTCTATCACTCTGGGTACGCTGTTGGGTACTTTGGGAGTTTTTTTTCGGCTGTGGTTGTTGTCTGTTTTGTCGGGTGAAGACTTATGGATTTATGTGATAACCCAGGTGACTGAGTTCATTGAGTGGGTATTTTTTAACTTGAGTTTGTTGGCGAGTCCCAGTGTATTTTTGATTCAAGTGGGAGCGATCGCTTTAATTCTACTCAACAACTTTATCTACCTTTTTGTGGTGCACCTGGCAGCATGGTTGCTTTTTGACCGTCTGGGCAACCCGATCCCCCGCCCACCACACTGGGTACAAGTCCTCATGGATTATGAAGGATAGTCATTTGTCACTTGTACTGAGCGAAGTCGAAGTATTTGTCATTTGTCATTAGTTAAATGATGAGTCCTAACTAATAACCAATGTTCCATGCCCAATTCCCAAATTAGTATTTATACTCAAAAAGAACTAGGTGAACAATGGCTGCAAAGGTATCGTGGTTGTTTACCAGTATTTGCTTGTGTTTTAGGATTTACTGAAACTGCTTTAATTCCAGGTATTTCAGCAGCTGGTCGCACTCCAGAGGATCGGAAATATACAGCTTGTGCCGATGCCGAGTTTTTGTATTACGGCCCAGAACATAAAGCCCAATATCCCCTACCACCATTGACCGCTGGGGCTTCACCTGTGCTGATTTCTCGCGCTGTATTTGAGTCACTAAAGATACCAATTCATTTATTTAATGCTGGTTTACCTCAAGCTCCTGCTGTGCCAGTAATTGATTTGGGTGGCGCTCCTGCTAAGTGTTTAAGTCAAGGGTCTGCTATGGAAATTACAACAGTACACCACTTGTTTGAACAAGGGCTACTTTGGGGAGAACGCCTAGCCGCAAATATTCAACAGGGGTATTTGATTCTCGGTGAGTGCGTCGTCGGAGGTACTACAACTGCCCTGGCAATCTTAACAGGTTTAGGTATAGATGCTGCCGGAAAAGTTAACAGTAGCCACCCTGTTTGTAACCACGCGCAAAAGTGGGCACTAGTGCAAGCTGGACTGGAGAAGATGAGGGAGAGCAGGGTGCAGGGGAGGCAGGGGGAGATAAACTTCCAATCTCAAATCCAAAATCCAAAACTTGCACTGAGCGAAGTCGTTGGCGCAGCCTCTCGTAGAGAAGTATCTAAAATCCAAAATTCTGTAGATCCCTTACAACTCGTCGCCGCCGTGGGCGATCCGATGCAAGTGGTGGTAGCTGGAATGGCGATCGCTGCTAGCCGGAGTTGTGGCGTAATGCTGGCTGGAGGGACGCAAATGCTGGCGGTTTATGCGTTGATGAGTGCGATCGCTCAAGCTTACGCCTTATCATGGCAACCAGAAGCAGTCGTTGTAGGCACAACCCGCTGGGTGGCTGAAGATCCTACTGGCGCTACAGTTGATTTAGTCCTCAACTTAGGAAAAAGCAGCTTAACTCAGAGTGGAAGAACCCCTTCTCTATTAGCAACTCATCTGAGCTTTGCTGATTCTCGTCATCCTCAACTGAGAGCTTATGAGCAGGGCTTTGTCAAAGAAGGTATGGGTGCTGGAGCCGCTTGCATAGCCGCCCATCTTAGCCAAGATTGGCAGCAACACCAACTTTTGGCAGCCATTGAAGCCCAATTTGAACGGCTAAGTATTGCCTTGAACGTTTAGTGAACGATATACTAACGCAGACCGAAAAAAACGGTAGAGCAATTAATACTCTACCGTTTTCTAATTTTCTATTTGAGATTTAAATCTCAAACCCTAAATCTTACTCAACACCTTGGGGTAACAATTCCCGACGCTGTTGAGAACTAACTTGCACAACGCCATTTTCATCCACATCAACAAGGGCTGTATCGCCATCTTTGATACGACCAGACAGAATTTCTTCTGCTAGGCTATCTTCTAACAGGCGCATAATTGCCCGACGTAATGGCCTTGCGCCGTAGCTGGGACTGTAACCTTCTTGGATCAAACGATCCTTGAAGCGGTCTGTGACTTCTAAGGTGATACCCTTTTCCGTCAGACGACCAAATACTTCCTTGAGCATAATTTCGGCGATTTGGGTCACTTCCGGCTTGTTCAACTGACGGAAGACGATAATTTCATCGAGTCGGTTGAGGAACTCTGGACGGAAGTACTGTTTGAGTTCTTCGTTGACCAAAGAGCGAATCCGGTTGTAAGTTGACTCGCTGGCATCTTCGGAGAATTCAAAGCCGATACCGCTACCGCCTTTTTCAATTACCTTAGAACCAATATTGGAAGTTAAAATCAGCAAGGTGTTTTTGAAGTCTACCGTGCGACCTTTGGCATCAGTTAACCGACCGTCTTCCAAAATTTGCAGCAGCATGTTGAAGACATCGGGGTGGGCTTTTTCGATTTCGTCGAATAACACCACGGTGTAAGGACGCCGCCGCACGGCTTCGGTTAGCTGACCACCTTCGTTATAGCCAACATAACCTGGAGGGGAACCAATCAGCTTGCTGACGGTGTGACGCTCCATGTATTCGGACATATCTAAGCGGATCATCGCTTCTTCGGAACCGAAGAAGTAAGCAGCTAAGGATTTCGCCAACTCGGTTTTACCTACACCAGTAGGCCCAGAGAAGACAAAGCTAGCTATGGGTCGGTTGGGATTTTTCAAACCAACACGAGCGCGACGAATTGCTCGTGAAACTGCTTTCACAGCTTCATCTTGACCAATTAAACGCTGATGCAAGGTGTCTTCCATGTGCAGCAGCTTTTCAGATTCAGATTCGGTGAGTTTGTTCACCGGTACTCCAGTCCAGGAAGCGACAATGTGAGCAATGTCTTCTTCTGTAACTACAGGTTCTTCACCTTCTGTGCCAGTTGCATTGGTCTTGCTTTGAGCGATCGCTCGGATTTCGGCTTTGATTTCCATTTCGCGATCGCGCAATTCTCCAGCTTTGTCAAAGTCTTGAGAGCGCACCGCGTCATCTTTTTCTTTTAATATCTGACGCAGTTCTTTATCTAACTCTTTGGCTGCGGGTGGCAGCTGGGAATTAATCAAGCGCACTCTAGAACCAGCTTCATCAACTAAGTCGATGGCTTTATCTGGGAGGAAGCGATCGCTAATGTAACGATCTGACAATTTCGCCGCCGCTACCAATGCTTCGTCGGAGATTTTCAGTTTGTGGTGTTGCTCGTAGCGTTCGCGCAAACCATATAAAATTTCAATTGTTTCATCAACTGTAGGTTCACCAACCATTACTGGCTGGAAACGTCGCTCTAGCGCTGCATCTCGCTCGATGTGCTTCCGGTATTCATCTAGGGTTGTAGCACCGATGCACTGCAACTCACCTCTGGCCAAAGCTGGCTTGAGGATATTCGCTGCGTCAATAGCACCTTCGGCTGCACCTGCACCAATTAAGGTGTGTACCTCATCAATCACGAGAATGACATTACCCGCCGAGCGGATTTCATCCATGATTTTTTTCAAGCGTTCTTCAAATTCACCCCGGTACTTGGTTCCTGCTACGAGCAAACCAATATCTAAAGTGACGACGCGTTTATCTTCGAGGATGTCAGGGACATCTTTGGTGGCAATGCGTGAAGCTAAACCTTCAGCGATCGCAGTTTTACCAACCCCTGGTTCCCCAATCAGCACTGGGTTATTTTTGGTTCGGCGACCCAATATCTGAATCACTCGCTCAATTTCCTTGGCGCGTCCCACCACTGGATCGAGCTTATTGTCAATCGCCATCTGGGTCAGGTTTGAACCAAATTCATCCAGAGTCGGGGTTTTTGTGCGCCCAGATGAACCGCCTGGTGAAACTTCGGCAGTTTCTCCCAACATCCGAATGACTTGGGTTCTTACCTTAGATAGATCCACACCGAGGTTTTCTAGCACCCTGGCTGCGACGCCTTCCCCTTCGCGGATTAGGCCCAACAGCAGATGCTCGGTGCCAATGTAGTTATGCCCCAGTTGGCGTGCTTCTTCCAAGGAAAGTTCTAAAACTCGCTTCGCCCGTGGCGTAAACGGAATTTCCACGGCAACAAAGCCCGATCCCCGTCCTATAATTTTTTCAACTTCAATTCGGGCATCTTTGAGATTGACGCCCATTGATTTCAGCACCTTAGCAGCCACTCCAGTGCCTTCGCCAATCAGACCCAGGAGGATCTGCTCGGTTCCGACAAAGTTGTGACCTAAACGGCGGGCCTCTTCTTGGGCCAGCATGATTACCTTAATGGCTTTTTCTGTGAAGCGCTCAAACATGGCTTTATCCCATCATCTGCGGTCGTGCCGGTATGCTGATTTTAGCACAGGCAAAGCTTTTGGATGCCTGTATAACAGATTATAGACATCCTGAACCTATGACTTGAGTTGATGGGCTAATTGTTAACTATTGACTACTTTTATCTTGCTAGTGTACTGAGGAGCTTTAGTTCACCAGCTTTTTTGGGATTTATTATAAATACTTGACTGTTTAAATTAGGGTTTCTTGACTCAATCCCAAACACTTATACTTAACATATATTTTTATTAATATCAAGCAAAAATAGTTTATATATGTTTTATTTATTTAAATATTTTTTTAGATAAAATATTTAAATAAATAATAGTGCGGCAAAGTTGCATTTTTTTGCTGAAGCCGATCGCAAGCCCCAATAGATCAAAATTAATAATGCCCAACTACTTAAAAAGCAAATGCCAAGAGGATTTGTCCAAGCGATCGCTGACAATAGAATACCATTGGTCTAAAGTTGCTTTAAATTTGCGGTGTTGTAAATCTGGAAGCCAAAGGATTAAAGCATCCTCATCGTTATCTTGGTAGTAACGCCGCCGCCGCCCTGCTGTTTTGAAGCCAAATTTTTGATATAAAGATATTGCCGCCAAGTTGGAAGCTCGGACTTCGAGGGTAGCTCGTTCCATTTTGCGATCGCAAGCTGTCTTAATGAGTGAATATAGTAAAGCCGCACCCATTCCTTGGCGGTGATATTGAGGATGAACCGCCAAAATTGTAATGTGAGCTTCATCTAAAATTGACCAAAAGCAACCCATTCCTAGCAAACTTGTGCTGGAGGAGGGGGAAAATAAACCGAGTAAATCGCTGTTGGGACTATCCAATTCTCGTTTGTAGCCGTCTGGAGTCCAAAGTCCACCAAAACAAGCTTGATCGAGTTCCAGAATAGCACTGAGATTTTCTAATGTCAGTAATTTAATTTCTAAGTCTAATGAGATCACATTTGTTGAATAAGATTACAAACCCTTTGTAAACTGGGAATCGGGAGACAAACTCAAAGCCCGTAATTTGAACAAGGAAAATTTTTATAGTTATGGTATCGACTCACCCCACTGGGGTTCAACATTCTGGAAGTCAATATTTACCTCAAAGGCACGACACCAAGGCAAATCCATCGCCTAATCAGGAACTTTTACCCTTAACTGCCAGAGTCCATAATCATGACTCCCTGGAAATTGGTGGGTGTGATGTCACAACCCTAGTTGAGCAGTTTGGTTCACCTTTATATATTTTAGATGAAGAAACCCTGCGTTCGGGTTGTCAGCAATACCGAGATGCTTTCAAGCAATACTACAAGGGCGAATCTCAAGTATTGTACGCCTCAAAAGCTTGGAATTGTCTAGCAGTTTGTGCGATCGCGGCATCAGAGGGTTTAGGAATTGATGTTGCATCAGGCGGTGAACTTTACACCGCGCTGCAAGCAGGTGTCAATCCTGAGAAAATCTATCTTCATAACAACAATAAATCTCGTGAAGAACTGATTTTTGCCACTGAAGTCGGTTGCACTATTGTGGTGGATAACTGGCACGAGTTACGCACTTTGGTAGAAATTGTTGAGAGGGCAAATTCCCCCTCCGTACAGCCTCGATTCCTGTTGCGTCTGACCCCAGGTATTGAATGTCACACACATGAATATATCCGCACGGGGCAACTAGATAGTAAATTTGGCTTTGATCCAAATGAGTTAGAGGAATTATTTACTTTTGTCAGCAAACAGTCTTTCCTTAACTGCGTAGGGTTACATGCTCATATTGGTTCCCAAATTTTTGAGCGCCAACCGCATCGAGATTTAGCAGCTTTGATGGTGCAGTGGTTACGAGAAGCGGCGAAGTATGGGTTAAATTTTACAGAGTTAAATGTCGGTGGTGGTTTAGGGATTAAGTATATAGAATCAGACGATCCCCCTAGCATTGAAGAGTGGGTGAAGCCGATTTGTGAAGTGATCCAAGAAGCTTGTGCAGCCGAAAATTTACCTTTGCCAAAATTATTGTGTGAACCAGGGCGATCGCTAATTGCTACAGCTTGCGTCACTGCCTATACTATTGGTTCATCCAAAGTTATCCCAGAAATTCGTACCTACGTAGCGATCGATGGGGGAATGTCTGATAATCCCCGCCCGATTACTTACCAATCAGTTTATCGGGCAGTCGTTGCTAATAAAATGTCTTCTCCTTTAACCCAAACAGTCACAATTGCTGGTAAACATTGTGAATCAGGAGATATTCTGATTCATAACGCTCTACTCCCAAAGACTGAACCAGGGGATATTCTCGTAGTTATGGGAACTGGTGCGTACAATTACAGTATGGCATCTAACTACAATCGCTTGCCCCGATCGGCAGCTGTTGTTGTGGCGAATGGCGAAGCAAATTTAATTTTGCAACGTGAAACTTATCAAGACTTAATTCGACAAGATCGCTTACCAGAAAGACTGAAAAATCAAGAGTTAGGAGTTAATAGTTAGAAGTTAGGAGTTGTGAATTTTAAGTTATGAGTTAGTAGTTGTGAACTTTAAGTTTTTTCATAACTCATAACTCATAACTCCTAACTCCTAACTCCTAACTCCCAATCGTAATTAGAGGCAAAAGTTTAATCCAGATGTCATGAGAGATTGGTGGAAGCAATGGCTGACAAACCTAGGATGGTCACAGTCCTTGCTACTTGGGACTCTGGATATTGTGTTGGTGCTGGCGCTGACTTACATGATACTAGTTATCATTAGTGAGCGCCGGACACTATGGATGGTGCGGGGATTCATTATCTTAATGCTAGCCTCGGCACTAAGTGGCAGATTAGGACTACCTCTGCTAAGTTTTGTATTAGAAAAATTGGTAATTGGTTGTGCTGTGGCGATGGCAGTTGCTCTACAGTCAGAGTTTCGGCGATTTTTGGAGCAATTGGGACGTGGCGAATTCCGCCAGCTATTTCAACCCGATCGGCTGGCAATCCCTAAATCTGATAGTGTAATTGATGAAATTGTTGAGGCTGTTAAAGAATTGTCAAAAAACCGCATTGGAGCTTTACTAATTGTGGAAACCACAGGGCCAATTGATGAGCGAGATTTTTCTGTGCCAGGAGTAAAGCTAAATGCGGAAGTTTCTAAAGAACTGATCCAGACAATTTTCCAGCCGAAAACCTTGTTACACGATGGGGCAACACTGATTCGTGGATCACGAATAGTGTCATCGGGTATAATTTTGCCACTTTCGGGACGCACAGCCTCGCGCCAGTTGGGAACACGCCACCGGGCGGCAATGGGAATTACTGAGCGGGTCGAAAATTGCATTTGTGTCGTTGTCTCTGAAGAAACGGGTTCTATTTCCTTAGCGGAACGGGGAACCCTAAATAGACCGCTGACGATTCGGAAACTGAAAGAGTCATTAGATGCCCTTTTGTCTCCAAACGTGGATAGGGAAGCTGTTGCTCCTGGTCTGTTGAGTTTTGTTCGTCGGATAAGTGGCAAGACACTAGCACTGGTTTCACGTTTACTCAGATTACCATCGACCGCTTCTCGAGATAAAAAATGACAGCACAACAAACTAAACTGCAAGATTTACCTACTGATTTAAAACGAGAACTATTGCCGCAGCACGTGGCGGTAATTATGGATGGTAATGGTCGATGGGCTAAACGTCAGGGTCTACCCCGAATTATGGGTCATAAACGAGGAGTAGATGCTCTTAAGGATTTACTTCGCTGTTGTCAGGATTGGGGAATTCAGGCGTTGACAGCTTATGCTTTTTCAACGGAGAACTGGAAAAGACCGCAAGAAGAAGTAGATTTTTTGATGACTCTATTTCAAAGAGTTTTGCGCCAAGAACTGCGCGAAATGGTCGAAGAGAATGTTCAAATTAAGTTTGTAGGGAATTTGCAAGACCTGCCGCGATCGCTCCAACAAGAAATTTCCCGTTCAATGGAAGAAACTAAGAATAATCGCGGTATCCGGTTTTCGGTAGCAACTAATTATGGCGGACGGCAGGAAATTTTACAAGCTTGTCAGGCGATCGCAAAGCAAGTCCAGCAAGGTATGCTCCAACCCCATGAAATTAATGAACAGGTATTTGAGAGCCACTTGTACACAGCCGGAATTACTGACCCAGATTTGTTAATTCGCACCAGTGGGGAAATGCGTCTCTCAAATTTTCTTCTCTGGCAAATGGCTTATGGAGAAATTTATATTACCGATGCTCTCTGGCCCGATTTTGACCGTGCCGAATTTCACCGCGCCTTGTGTGCCTACCAACAACGGGAGCGGCGATTTGGGAAAGTCTAAATCTGTTTACGCAATTATGACTATATAACAATACATAATTAGTATAAAAAAGCAATTAAATAAGCTCAACTATTTTTCGGTCGTCGCAGTTTCTTGGAATTCATTGGGCCGAGAATTTGATTCAGGCTACGCAATTGCTCTGCTGTACCCATACCAATTAGCCGGTCTCCTGGCATTAAAATCGTATCGCCAGTGGGACCGCCGATTAAAGTCCCATCAACACGGCGAATTGCGAGAACCAATGCCCCAGATTGCGATCGCAATCTCGCCTTTTGCAAACTTTGACCCACAAAAGGACAAAAAGCCGGGTCGAGTAAAAATTCTTCCATATACAACTGGCGATCTGCACCTGTCAAAATCCCATCTACAAAGTCCAAAACCTGGGGTCTGAGTGCCGCAGCAGCCATGCGCTTCCCGCCAGTAATATAGGGGGATATCACTTCATCTGCACCCCCCCGTCGTAACTTCTGCAAAGCTTCTTCTGTGCTTGCCCGTGCGATCACCCGAATCCCCGAATTCAGTGTTTTAGCTGATAATACAATGTATAAATTTTCAGCATCAGAAGGAAGGGCTGCAACGATGCAAACCGCCCGTTCAATACCAACTTTCAAAAGTGTGTCATCTAATGTAGCATCACCTTGGTAGGCTGTGTAACCTTCAGACTGCGCCCTTTGTACTGATTCAATCTCCGAATCAATCACTACAAAAGGTGCCTCTTCTGCCCGAAATTCCTTGGCAATTTGGCGACCAGTCCGACTAAATCCACAGATGATGTAATGTTCTGTCAGGGATTCCATTAACCGCCTCTGTTGCTGTAGCCGAATTCCTTGTTGAAAGTAGCCTTGAATGATCGCTTCTGTAAATCTGTTGACAATGTAACCGATATTGACTACACCCAACAAAATTAGGGCAATTGTAAATAATCGTCCTCGGCTACCGAGTGGGTGCGTCTCTCCATATCCCACAGTGGCTAAAGTGATGACTGTCATGTAAGCTGCATCTTCCCATGACCAGCCCTCCACTAGCCAATACCACAAAGTGCCAATGAAGAAAACACCGCCAAGAGCGATCGCCCCAGCCATCAACTCTTTTTGGATACGTTGATATTTTTGCTCAAGTGTTGAGAATGAGTTAAAAATAGTACTTTTAGCCTACTTTTTCTAGTTTTCTACTAACTTTAAAGTTATCTATACTAATAGTCCAATAACTCAGGACTACTTACCTTTTTTCTTATCTAGTGCTTCTTGGATAGCGCGTCTACAGAATTCTGGAGGGTCTTCTTGTGCTTTCGCCTCTTCTTTTTGAAGGGGTGATAGATGAAATGAATTCACCCACAGATGAGCAAGCAGCACTTATCAAAATAACATTGGAAGGTAGGAGAATGGCTTACTCTGATCGGTTTGACCAAGAGAACCTGCTGAATTTGTACAAAGCTAAGATGCACTTTGAAATGTTTGTTGGGCTACTGAGCCAGTAACATTTTCAATTTATCGCTAAACTCCCTTCATCGCAGAGGGGAGTTTTTTGTACTTATCTCTTATACGTCTGAAGTTGTTCAAGTAATAGTCCAAAAACTAAACAGAACCCTTCTTGATGTAAAGGGGTTTCAAATGTGAGACTTTAAAGCTATGAGAGCGCTTCCAAAGCAGGAAAGCTAAGAAAAGTGGGTTAAGTAGGAAAAGCACGTAGTTTTGTATAAATACTTTACTAGCTTGTTGATATGCAGTAATCTGATGTACTGAACACAGAATTATATATTTTTAGAGAAACTCATGGCTGATATCAAAATCGCTGATTTACACAAAATTGATGCAAAAGCCCCACTGATGGAAGAACTGTCCGAGGAGGTAATGAGGGCAGTGATGGGAGGAGCAGGAGATGGAATACAGAACGATTTTGCGGGGACGGGGTTTATGTTCAGTGTAGGCAACCTTATCGTGAGCGGTGGGAGCAGAGTGAAGTTGTTTAACCAGAATTCTGATAACGCAGCAGATCCAAATAGTACACAATAGTACACAACTTCTTTCATAAAAGTAATTAATAGTTTTGAAAATAATAGTTTAAAAACTAATACCTTTTGGGAGCTTTCCTAGAGGGTATTAACTATGATGGAGTGATTTCACTTGAGCGATGCTACAGCTTTCCGACACACAGCAAGGGTAATTTCTTCATGTACCCTAGCACCGTTAAAACCCCAGGTTCAACAGCAGTTGACGAGTGAAGTATGTACATCCGTAAGAAAACCCTGGACTCTATGCAAGACTTGCGGTGCCTAAGTTGGGCTGCGCCTATGCAAATTGCCTGTCGCTCATACTCTTGCTCAAGCGTTGAGTAAAAAGTTTTTTTTCACCACCGCCGTGCGTTCGAGGTTATATAAGCGTTAGCCTAAGAAGAAGTACGAGTTGTGCTAAATAAAAAGTATTTTTTAGGGATTTCTAGGAAACTAGTAAATAACTATATAATGAAAAACTTTCAGGAGGAGCGGTAGTGAGCCTACAAACTCTCGTTGACCAAGCCACCATCCCCCCAGATTCAGGGTCAGCATCTAGTCCCTTTGATACAGATAGCTTTAATGAAGCTGTGATGTCTACCTACGCTCGGTTTCCCTTAGCCCTAGAACGGGGTGCTGGATGTCGGGTTTGGGATACACAGGGGCGGGAATATCTGGACTTTGTAGCGGGAATTGCTACTTGTACTTTAGGACATGCCCACCCAGCGATGGTAGAGGCGGTAACACGCCAAATCCAAAAGCTGCACCATGTCTCTAATTTGTATTACATTCCTGAGCAAGGTGAATTGGCAAAATGGCTTGTCGATCGTTCCTGTGCCGATCGCGTATTTTTCTGCAACTCTGGTGCTGAAGCTAACGAAGCCGCAATTAAACTGGCGCGGAAATATGCCCACACAGTATTAGACATTGAAAAACCGATTATTTTAACCGCCAATGCCAGTTTCCACGGACGGACTTTGGCAACGATTACCGCCACTGCACAACCGAAGTATCAAAAATATTTTGATCCTTTGGTTCCTGGGTTCCACTACGTAAATTACAACGATATTAACGCTGTGGAAGTGGCGATTAGCGAGTTGGATGAAGGCGATTATCGGGTAGCGGCGATTCTGATTGAGCCATTGCAGGGAGAAGGCGGTGTACGTCCAGGAGATGTTGCCTATTTCAAAAAGCTCCGACAGATTTGTGATGAAACTGGCATTTTGTTGATTTTCGACGAAGTGCAAGTTGGTATGGGGCGTAGCGGCAAATTATGGGCTTACGAACATCTTGGCGTTGAACCGGATATTTTCACCAGTGCTAAAGGCTTGGGTGGCGGTATCCCCATCGGTGCAATGATGAGCAAAAAATTCTGCGATGTTTTTCAACCAGGAGAACACGCTAGCACCTTTGGCGGTAATCCTTTTGTGTGTGGTGTAGCACTCAGTGTTTGTCAGACATTGGAACGAGAAAATATTTTGCAGAATGTGCAAGATAGGGGTGAACAGTTGCGATCTGGATTGAAGGCGATCGCGGCAAAATATCCTCAGCACATTAGCGAAGTTCGGGGTTGGGGTTTAATCAACGGTTTGGAGTTACGAGCCGACATCGAGATAACCGCAGCCGATGTCGTCAATGCTGCCATCAAGGAAGGTGTATTGCTAGTACCAGCCGGGCCAAAAGTAATCCGGTTTGTGCCACCGTTAATTGTTACAGAGGCGGAAGTCAACACCGCCTTGCAAGCTGTGGACAAGGCGATCGCAATTCTCACCAAATAGAATATTGTTTTTTATGTAGAGACGTTGCATTGCAACGTCTCTTTTTCATTCCGGGGAAATTTCTCGATAAGCTTGCCGACACTGCTCATAATTGTCTGGTAAAATCTCGGCATTACCAAAACATAATTGCTCGTGAGTGGTAATTAAAGTTTCATAGGGCTGTATGGGAGTCACAGACGATCGCAGCAATTGCAGATATTCTCCATCGGTACGGCTAAGTTTGTGGGGTGCGATCGCATTTTTATCCAACTGCTGCAACATCGCTAAATAAACACAACGGCAAGCCTCACGGTAATTACCTTGACGATAAAATTCTTGCGATCGCTCCAATAAAAGGGCAATAGATGACTCATTAGAGCGATTTTTGACGCGAAAATCAGTGAAATTGCTACTTCTATTTAGCCAAGAATATATGTAGGGACTGAATTCTCGCCATAATCGCCAACCCACCCACGCTATAAATAATCCCAGTACCAGCCAAAACAGGAATTTCAGCAATTCACTAAGCCTTGGACTAATTGACCATCCAGTAGGCAATTCTGGTAAAGCCCGTTCAAAGCGGTAAAACTGGTATTCCCACCATTCACCTGCTTGTTGTTGGAATTGAGACAACTGCCAACTCCAGCTAGTTTTTTCAAAAGTATCTGTCATAGAGGAGAGTGGGGAGCGGATGAGTAATGAGTAATGAGTAATGAGTAATGAGTAATGAGTAATGAGTTGGAGCAGGGGGACAAGGAGGAATTATTGAACAAGTCTCTCCCAAGTCTTCCCCCTCTTCCTTGTCTACCTTTGTCTCTTCTGCATACCCAATGCCCAATGCCCAATGACCAATGACTAATGACTAATGACTCTTGACTCTTTTTTTATCATTAGCCAGCCGATGAGAACAAGTAGCGCACCGAATGCCAGAAATCCTAAGTCCCAAGCTAACTCATTTGGGCCTGGTTTAACATGATGGACACCGAGAATTTGGTGGTCAATTAAACCTTCAACCAAGTCGAACAATCCACCACCAATCAGTATCGATCCAATAAAGGTCTGTGATGACCAAGGAACATCATCACGTCTTCCAGCACGCCATAGTAACACAAGTCCAGTTGCGGTGAATACCCAATCCAAGGTATGAAAGAACCCATCCCATACCATGTTCAAATCTATATTCGCCCTGTTTGTCAGAGGTCTAATGTTACTGAGCATGTGATGCCACTGGAGGATTTGATGCAGCAAAATTCCATCAATAAACCCTCCAAGACCCACACCAAGAAAAATTCCAGCAGTAATTAGTGGTGCGCGTCGGTTGAGGTTTTCACTTTTCGCCTCCATTGTCAACCTCATAGATAGGCTTTTTTACCAAAATACAACTCTTTTGAGAGAAATATCTTCTATCTTGAGGCCAGTGCGATCGCTCAACTTAAATTAATCAATCTTCAAACTTAATCTGCACACCCGCTTTCACCGGGTCGAAATCTTGGGGAAAATGGGTGTTGCGATCGCAGTCTGCTTTTTCCAGGTTTGCTCCTTTGAGAGCGGCTTGGCGGAGATTCGCTGACATCAATAATGCTCCCCTAAGATCGGCATCCTTCAGATTAGCTTGACTAAGATCGGCAAAGCTCAAATCAGTTCCCCTCAAATTAGCGCTACTCAGGTTAGCTTCACTCAGGTCAGCATAACTCAGGTCAGATCCTTTCAAGTTAATACCTTGCAAATCAGCATTACCCAGTTCTGCTTTACTAAAGTTCCGTTTTCCTGCTGCATAACTCTCCACGAGAGTAGCGGCACTATTTATAGGCTGTTGAAAATTGACTTCAGGCATATAACAGCGTCACAGATTGCTCGTTATTACTTTCATCTTCCCTTTTTAATTACGAATTACAAATTAGTAATTATTTGGCCATCCTTGTTAAATGTAATACATTAGCTCCTTCTGTTCTCGGATCGATCTTCTTTCACAAAGGTCTTGGAGTGTATATTTTTCCAAAACGGAGTTAGCAGCTTGACGTGCTTCTTGCCAAACTTCCTGAATTAGCTCACCTTCTACCGTGTTGGGAGTCGGCTCAGAAGGAGAGACAACAATATCTGATCCTTCCATGCAGCTAAAAGCATCCAACACTGTAATCTTTCCAGGATCTCGTGCCAGAACATAGCCACCTTTGGCTCCGCGTATACTCTTAATTAAACCTCCACGTCTTAATGTCGCTAGGAGTTGTTCTAAATAGCGGTTTGGGATATCTTGCAAGGCCGCTATTTCTCGAATTTGTAGGGCTTCACCGTTAGGGTAGCAGGTTGCTAACTCTAACAGGGCTAGAAGTGCGTATTCTGATTTGTTAGAGATTACCACAGGCGTAATATTTTAAGCTCATATTTAAAGATACAAAGTCTTTGAATTCGTTTCCCTAAGCTACTGCAAAGAAAAACTTTACAATCAACTCATTGTTGACCGGCTAACTCTACTTTAAAGACCTTCCAGCATACAAGCAATTACTTTTTTTTCTAAATTCAATAAATAAAAGTGATTGATTAGCTATACATGGAAATTTATTGAAAATGGCAGAATGACTGTAAAGGTAGTTCCCGTACCGATCGCACTTTCAACTGTCATCTCGCCGCCATGTAAATCTACAGCCTGCTTGACGATGGACATCCCCAATCCCATTCCTGGGATATTGGCTGTATTACTGGCGCGATGGAAGGGTTCAAAGATGTGTTCAATGTCAGCAGCGGGAATGCCAATACCAGAGTCTTGAGTCTGGAATATAGCTTGCTCGTTGGCAGTGGTTACAGAAAACCTAACTGTACTGCCAATGGGAGAGTATTTTAGACAATTTGAGAATAAATTACTTAAGATTTGGCGCAGTAGTTTGGCGTCTAAATTAGCTGATGTACATGGGCACTCACTACTAAAAACGATCGCATGTTGTGAGCGATCGCTCTGTTGTAATTCTTCTAATAAATCGCGGCAAAATTCCACTAAATTTATGGGTGTTGGATTAAAGTCTAACTTGCCTGTTTCATCCTGACTCAGTACTAATAAATCATTCAACAACTGGGTTATATGCATCACGGATGCTTGAATACGACGCAGGTGGATCTGTTGTCGCTCCTCGCTCCAGAGGTGGCGATAATGTTCTAGTAGTTCCGCAGAAGAGTGGATGGTAGCCAAAGGGGTGCGAAACTCATGGGAAGTGATGGTGAGCAAGCGGGATTTAAGTTCGCTAAACTCCCTTTCTTTGGCAAGTGCTTGTCGCATCGCCTCTTCTGCCCATTGCAGCTTGGCTTGGGTTCGCTTGCTTTCGCTAATATCCCGCAATAGCCAGTGCAGACTAACTAACTCACTAGATTGATTACGGACAGCAGCAACCTTAACCGCAGCCATAATAGGTGTTTTGTCATGCGGCCGCAGGGTTACTTCCCACTCTTGCATTTTCCAGTCTGGGAATTGGGTGCGATCGCGCAGATGAGTTAGTTTCAAATGAAAAGCAATTACTTCTTTCTCAAGCACAAAAATCCCTATGGATTTACCCAACAACAAACTTTTGGAAATGTTAAGCAGAGTGGTGGCGGCTGAGTTAGCTTCCTGAATTATCCCTTTTGTATCAGTCACAAAATAAGCGTCTGGTACTTCCTCAAATAATTCTTGGTAGCGTTGACCTTCTGCTACCAAAGCCTGTTGAGTTTTGGATAATTCTTCATTCTGCTGCTTTAAATCTTCATTCACTAGTTGGAGTTCTTCCAAAGCTAGGTAAACTTCTTGGAATACTGGGGTAACGAGTTGAATATCTGCTTGTGCTTCTTGCTGTTCACTTTGGCGTTGCAAGAGGGCGACGCGCTTACGCATGTTCTCTATCTGCAAAGCTAAATCGTCCAAATTCACGCTCTTGCTCCTAATTTCTAAAGTGGGGTTTTGTTTTAGATTCCCTACTTAGACGATCTTAGCTTTTGGAGTTTAGCAGTTATCAGCAATTTCAGTGTAGTTTTAGGTAGTTTTAGTTTTTTGGGGTGATTAGGACTTAATACAATACTTGTCGGGTTTTGGGGAAAGGGGGAAAGGTTAAAGGGTAATGTTAATTCTATCCCTTTCCCCTTTTCCCCTTACCCTTTACCCAACTTCTGCAAGAAGTCTAATGTTTTCGTTTGGAAATGTTATTCAATTGCTCTCTAAGGTCAGCCCATTTAATATCTTCTAGGCTGGGTAAAACAATATGAGCGGCTCCAACTCGCTCAACAGGGCCGAGTCCTACTGCCCACATCCCAGCAGCTAGAGCAGCTTCGACACCGGCTGCGGCATCTTCTACAACCACAGATTGCGCTGGTTCGATTCCTAGCTGCTTGGCTGCGTACAGAAATAAATCGGGTGCTGGCTTGGGTTCTTGTACGCTGTAACCATCAGCGATCGCATCTACTTTGTCCACAATGCCCAATCGCTCTAACACTGGGCGGGCATTTTTACTCGCTGAACCAATACCGATCTTAATATCAGCTTGCCGCAATTCATCCAATAGAGCGATCGCACCTGGCAACAAATCCTGGGGTGTCATGTTTTGGATCAATTCGACATAGTAGCGATTCTTACGCTCCATCATCTCCTCGATTTGTGCTTCCGAATACGGTCTATCCCCAACAATCAGCATCAGGGAAGCACGACGGGATACACCCCGCAAGGCTTCATTAGCTTCCCGATTAAATGGTATACCCTCTTCATCAGCTAGCTTCTGCCAAGCTAGATAGTGAAGTTCTGCTGTATCTGTTAGCACACCATCTAAATCGAAGATGAATCCTTGGATGTTGGGCATGGGAGATGGGGCATCGGGCACAAGAGGCAGAGGTGCAGAGGAGCAGAGGGGCAGAGGGGAAAAACTTACTCCAACTTCTCCCCCGCTCCCCTGCTCCCCTACTCCCCTGCTCCCCGGCTCATTTGTCCCCAGTTCCTCATGCAAATCGAAGTCATGCCATTTCCCACGCCAGTGCAGTTTAAACTTTAGGCGCGTCCAGCCAGGGGGTAGGTGGGGGTTGGCTACAGGGCCATTTTCATTTAATTGGATGCCGCCGAATCCAAAAACTACAGCTTGCCAAATCCCACCAGCACTAGCGCCGTGAATTCCATCGTTGGTATTACCTCGGTTATCTTCAAGATCCACCATTAACGCCCGCATAAATTGTTCGTAAGCTTCAGTTGATTTGCCCAAATCGGAAGCTAAAATGGCTTGAACTGCTGGCCCAAGGGACGAACCATAAGTAATATCAGTGCGGGGTGCGTAGTAGTCCCAGTTTGTCTGCAATGCTTTTTCGTTGTAGGGAAAATCTGCTGATTCCCGCATTAAATATAGGAGCATTAATACGTCTGGCTGTTTGAGTACTTGAGATTTGTTGGTTTTATCAATACCCAAGATCGGTTGCATGGAGCGATCGCGTGGTTCATAATCTGCTAAGTTGATATCTTCCAATTGGAAAAATCCCTCGCACTGCTCGATTAGTCCTGTTGATGGGTCATAGAAAAACAATATTTTGGCGATGATATCTTGCCAGTGCGTTCGCTCCTCTGGGGTCAGCTTTAGTTTCTGTTCTAGTTCGATGGCTCGTTCGGGGAATTTGTCAGCCAACCAATCATAGACGGCGATCGCTTTTTCTAAATGCCATTGCGCCATCCGGTTTGTAAAGGCGTTGTTGTGGACTAATTCATGGTATTCATCCGCTCCGATTACTCCTCGAATTTCATACTGTTCGCGCTCAGAATTGAATTCGACTCGGCTACTCCAAAAAATGGCGGCATCCAAAATCACCTCTGCACCGCACTTTTGCATCCAGTCATCATCACCAGTGGCTTGCCAGTAATTCCAAATTGCATAGGGGATATCTGCATTGATATGAATTTCGCGATCGCGGCACCAAATCCGCACGTCTTCACCATAAAAATCACTACCAATAGCCCAACGCGGTGTTACTTCATCTCCGGTATCAGCACTTTCCCAGGCAAACATAGCCCCTCTATAGCCGTAATGGACTGCCTTACGTCTAGCTCCTGGTAAGGTGTGCCAACGGTAACTGAGTAAATTGCGAGCGATCGCTGGTTGAGTAAACAGAAATAGGGGTTGCATAAAAATTTCTGTATCCCAAAAAATATGACCGCGATAGCCAAACCCCGAAAGGGTTTTAGCAGGAATGCTCACCCTATCATCATCCCGTGGGGCAGCAATCAGCAGTTGAAACAGATTGTAGCGAACAGCAAAAGTAGCTATGCTATCCCCCTCAATCAGGATGTCACTTTGCTGCCAAACCTCATCCCATGCTTGCTCATTGGCTTTTAGTAATGTTGCATAATCTGGCAGTTGTGCGAGTTTTTCTTGAGCTGCTGGAACTGGTGCTTCAATCTCCCGTGAGGTAAAAACTGTCACAAGTTTTTCCACCGTCACAGTCTGCTGTGCTTTAGCCAAGAAGGTCGTACTCAAGGTAGGATAACCAGGTGCGGTATTAACTTGCAAAGATGCTTCAGTGCCTAATATTGTCACCTTAGCTGCCATACCGAGTTCAATTCGAGAGTTGCGCGTGCGGCGTTGCAACCAGATTCCTTGGTTAGTCTTGCCCTGATCTAATTCTTCCCAGTGATTGAAACCCTGATTTTCGGGATAGCCATTGATGCTAGCTTGAACTTCGATTAACCCCTCAAAATCTATTGGTGTTAAATGGCAGCGTAGCGCCAACACGTGCGGATCTGCAAGACTAGCAAAGCGTTCAAAGCTGATATCTATGGTGTTTCCATTGGGAGAGCGCCAACGCACGGCCCGAATCAGTAGTCCTTGGCGTAAATCAAGCTGGCGATCGTAGCTCAATATCTCACCTTGATCGAGACGGAAGCGATCGCCATTTACAATCACTATCAAGGGTAGCCAGTCAGGGCAATTTACTAGTTCAGTGTATACCACAGGCACATCATCATAGACACCGTGGATAAAAGTAGCTGGCAATGCATGAGGATAACCTTCCTCAAAACTGCCTCTTGTTCCTAGGTATCCGTTGCCGATTGTAAAGACGGTTTCTTTGGAGTGCAATTGCTCAGAGTCAAACTGGGTTTCGATTAATATCCAGTCTGTGTAGATAAAATGGCGAGAACGACCTTTTGTTTGCATAAATTGGAGATTGGGGAATTGGGCATTGGGCATTGGGAATGGGGCATTGGGCGTTAGGAGTGCTGAGTAATGAGTTAGGAGTAATGAGTTAGGAGTTAGGAGTTATTCTCCCCCTGCTCCCCTGCTTCCCTGCTCCAACTCATTACTCATTACTCATTACTCATTACTCATCTGCTCTTCCACTCCCCATTCCCTGATGCTTTTCCAAAATCTTTTCGACTCTGGGTTTATAAATGAGATGAAATAAGGTTTCCATGTAGCGATCTCTAGCTTCGTTATTTTCGGGAGCAACAAAGTTCCAAAAACTAAACATTTTCGCAAGCAGTAGTAATTGATTGCTATGTAAATGCCAATTGTATTTGTGATGAATTCGTTGACTCATCCATTCGGAAACTTCGTACCAGTATTCAGCATGAGAATCGCATTGTTCAAGGAAGTCTAAAATTTTCGTTGCTGTTCCTTCTAAATCTGTAGGATTAACATTAAATTGGTTTTCTTTGTTCTCGATAATTTCTAAAGAACCGCCAAATTGAGTAGCAAAAGTTGGCAAGCCAGAAATCATCGCTTCCAAAATACTCCGACCAAAGGATTCAAAAAGGGCAAAATGGACATAAATTCCCTGAGAATCGGCAACTACTCGGTAGGCTTCGCCGATCTCCTTGCTAGGGACACGCATTCCCACCCAGCGAATCTTGCCATCGAGATTATATTGATCGATAATGTCGTGGAGTTTTTGAATTTCTTCTGCTTCTTCTGGGTTGCTAGCTTCGTGTAAATGCAGTTTAGTAGTTAAGAGAATCAGGTTACAACGCTCTTGCAATGCCTGACTTTTACCAAAACATTCAGCTAGACCAGTGAAGTTTTTGATTGAATTGATAGTATCAAGAGCAAAGATTGGTCGATTATTGGGGCATTCTAAATGACCAAGAATTTGTGGATCTTCGCGGGTAAAAAGTAAGTCGTGGACTTCTGTACAAAGTTTAGAATCTCGGTTTTCTTTTTGGCTGTAGGGAAAGAAAATATTTTCATTTACTCCCGGCGGCACTAAGTTAAATTTAGGACTAAACAAATCAATGCCATCAACTACATGATACAACTGTGGCATCGTAAACCACTTATATGACTCATATTGACCTATAGTGTCGGGCGTGCCAACAATTTCTTGATAGGACGATGTGATGATAAAGTCAGCTGCATTCATGCTAATCAAATCTGCGGTGAATTGTGCCGAGAAATGATATTTATCTTCTAAATCTTGCCAATATAAATTGCTAAATAGATATTTAGGCTTTTCCAAAGAATGGGCAATGTTACACTGGGTGACTTTCATGCGGCGAGATAGCAGAAAGGCCACTAAGTTACCGTCGCTGTAATTGCCAACAACTAAATTAGGCTTGCCTTGGAAATGAGCTAGTAATTCTCTTTCTGCATCTACAGCAAATTGCTCTAAATAGGGCCAAATATCAAATTTAGAAATCCAATTATTCGTAATTTCTGGATTGAATTCACCAAAAGGAACGCGCAATATCCAAGCATTTTCGGTATCTTGGACTTTTTCTAAGGGCAGGTTACAAAATGTGCCTTCACAGTTAGGAATTAATCGAGTCAGAATAATTACATGGGGTTTAATGCCTAGTTGGTCGAGTCCAGCGAGTTTGATTTGTTCGCGTAGTTCGTTTTCTAGACTGCGAGCTTGTTCGAGGACGTAGATAACTTGACCGAGTGTTTCATCTCTTCCCAAAACATCTTCCTGTCCCACCCAGCCGTGGACGGAAACAAGGACGACGCGAAAGACGGCGGGGACGCGGGCTACAAATGTTTCTAAAATGCCGGGTTCTGGGGAGTAAATAAGTCGATCGAGAAGTTCTAAAGTTTCGGAGACTCGCGCCGCAGTGTTACCCCAACCCGGCTCAAAGCCGAGTTCTTGGAGGTCAAAGCGGAATTTTTCATAAGGTTCATCAGGCGATCGCTCACTCAGGAATTTGAGCGCTAGCTTAATTTGTTTGGCTAACTCGATACCGGAAGAAATGCGATCGCTCAACAATAGGCGAATACCATTGCATTGCAGCCTATGTAATGCTTTAAATAACATTTCTACCCAATATTCAGAGTCAGTCAACAATTGATTGCACAGGTAACGATTGAGAAAGGCTAAACCTTGACCAATATTTCTCGCGTCGTCAATTCTTGGAGAACTCTCATAGAAGGGGTGGAGGTCGATTTCCAGAATATGGGGTTGGTAGCGGTTGACTAGACGATCTCTCACATCTAACAGGGCTTGAGGCGTCATCTGCTCGAACCTGCTAAAATCGGCTGTCAGTTGCCAAACTTCTTGATTAGCAATCCTCGGTCGAATCACGAACCAAGTACTTTCCTCTTCGAGAATTATTTCGTGGGTATATTGTATTAGTTTGCCAACAGAAGAAGAGTAGTAAAAATAAGCTGGCTTTTGGGATTGATGACAGTAATCAGCAAAAGCTTGCAAAATCTCGTTTCTTAGGAAGTAATGCTTACCTGAAATACTCAACGCATAAATCAACTGATGTAGAGCAGTTTTTTCATCACCGTTGGAGAGAGCTTGAACTAGTTCATACATGATGACGAATTCCAGAAATTTAGCTAGGTAACTACCTCATTTTTCTTTCCAGTTTTCGGTTTGCTGAGGTATATTCCCCAAATGATCGTAAATTACTATAAAAATTTTCGCGTCTAGCTCTGGGATGAAAGGCTGTGAGAACTGCAAATCTGTGGGATGAGAAAGTGGGAAGGCAGACAAGGGAAAATTATTGAACGAGTTTCTTTCTTAATCAGGTATAAAACACTATTTTATTCAATTAAGTACTAAAGCAAAATTGGAGCGATCGCAAGTCAGCTTGGAATATAATTCTTTTGACTTTTAACTTTTGACTTCCGCCTTGCGGTACTAGTCTTATATCAAGCCTAAATTAATAACTTTTTGCAGTGCTTTTTCAAATGCTATGCCTTGTTTGAGGGCGATATACAACAATACTATTGCAGCTGAACGAATTGAATTATCACAATGTATCAGAATCGGTTTGGGTAGTTCAGTGATAATCTGATATATCTGGAGCATACCTTGATGATTAATGTCTTCAGGTTTAGTTGGGATATTAACGTAATACAATCCCAAAAGCTCAGTCTTCTCCTGCTCATTAGCCAGCAAGTCTATTTCGTCGGGTAAACGTAGGTTCAGTACAGACTTATAACCCTCATCAGCTATTTGTCCCAGTTGATCTAGTGTAATTTGCCCAGCGATCGCTAAGTTATCATTAATCTTCCTAACAATATTCATCAGCCAGATTAACCCCATTTTGCCAATATTATCCACACTCTGAATTTAAGAAAACAATTTGAAGATCTTGTGAGGAATTGGGCACAAGAGGCAGAGCAAAAAACTTACTCCCCTGCTCCCCTGGTTACTGAGCGTAGCCGTTGGCGTGGTAACAGAGCGTAGTCGTTCGCGGAGCGTCTCGTAGAGAAGTGCAGCCTCTCGTAGAGAAGTATGCTCCCCTTCTCTTTACTACCCTCTAAATAGGTGGTGTAAACTGTTCAATAATTCTCTGGCCGTATAGGGTTTAGATAAAACTACTTGCACATTAACATCAGCAGCTTGAGCAAACACTTCCATTGAGTTCAGCCCGCTACAGGCAATAATTTGAAGCTGGTTGTTCATTTTTCGCAAGGTGCGAATAGCGGTGATTCCATCCATTTCTGGCATCATTAGATCCATCAACACAGCATTGATTTGATGCTTGTGTTGGGCATAAAGTGCGATCGCCTCAATGCCATTACTAGCAGTGAGTATCTTATAGTTATGATTTTCTAGAATGATTGTGGTAATTTCCCGAATTTGAGCTTCATCATCTACAACTAAAATCAATTCTCCCTCTCCTGGGAGCAAATCCAGGTCTTCTATCTTAAATGAGTGGGTTGCTTCTACAGCTGGTAAAAACAGGTCAAACTTGCTGCCTCTACCGACATTGCTAGACACTTTAATAAAACCGTCATGGCTTCTAATGATGCCCAACGCTGTTGAAAGTCCAAGTCCCGTACCTTTGTTGACCTCTTTTGTGGTGAAAAATGGCTCAAAAATTCTATCTAATATTTTTGGCGGTATCCCAATTCCGTTATCGGTAACGGTAATCACAATATAATGCCCAACCTTGGCATCAAGATTCATTCTGGTATAAGCTTCATCAATAAACTTATTTTCCACAGAAATATTGATATTGCCACCATCTGGTAAAGCATCGCGGGCGTTTACTAACAGATTCATTAACACTTGATGTAGTTGTGTAGTATCCCCAGCGATCGCGCAAATATCTTCTGGGATAATGGTGGAAAATTCAATAGATTTGGGAAATGTCTGTTTAGCAATTTGGATAATTTCTGAAATTAGATACTGGACTTGAATAATTGTCGGCTCTCCTTTATATCCCCGTGCAAAGGATAAGACTTGCTTCACTAAAGCTGCTCCGCGTTTGGCGTTGCTTTCTATCAGTCTCAGCAATTGCCCAGAACGCTCCTCGTCTTGGAAAAATTTTCCCTGTAATAATTGAGCAGCTGCCAAAATAGGCGTCAATATATTGTTCAAGTCGTGGGCAATACCACCTGCAAGGGTACCAAGGCTTTCCAATCGCTGGGTGCGAAAAAACTGCTCTTCGAGTTGTTTCTTTTGGGTGATGTCAGTGTCAACAGTCAGGATGGATTTGGGATCTCCGGCAGAATCGCGCATCAATGTCCAACGGCTTTCCACAATAATTTTCTGACCGGATTTTGTAACTTTATGTAACTCACCTTGCCACGAGCCACTCTCAATTACGCTTTTTAGTGGTTCTTGCAATTGCTGGTGAATTCCAACTGGGTATAAAATCTCGTAGAGGTCTTTGCCAATAACCTCTGTAGAAAGCCAACCATACATCCGCTCTGCACCTTTATTCCAGAATAAGATTTGAGACTGGAAATCTCGAACTAATATGGCATCGGTAGCGATATCAAGTAGAGCGGCTTGTTCGGAGATTTTTTGTTCCGCCAGCTTCCGCTCGGTGATATCCCTATTTGTACCGATGATCCGGATCGGCTCACCGATTTCGTTATAGTAGACCTGACCTTTGCAGTTTAACCAGTGTAGGCTGCCGTCGGGCCAGATAATTCGATACTCTATAGATCCCTTTCCTTCCTCAATCATGCGAGCTATAGTCGCAGCTACAGATTCGCGATCTGCTGGATGGATTAAATTGAAATAGTCTTCAACGGTTGGACACAAGGTATTGCTCGGCAGACCATAAAGTAGCCCCATATTGGCAGACCAAACACAAGTATTGGTGATCAGGTTCCGATCCCATATGCCTATTTGGACAGCTTCAGTCGCTAAACTCAATCGCGCTTCACTTTCCCGCAGTGACTCTTCAGCCAGCTTGCGCTCGGTGATATCTTCAGCAATGCCACCATAGTAGTTAACTTTCCCTTGGTCGTCATAGACAGCAAAGCCCCGATTCCAAATCCAGCGGATCGATCCGTCAGGTCGCAAAATCCGATATTCTGCTGAAATGGATTGACTGCCACTAAGTAGTTGCTTAATTGATTGGGTAGCGCGATCGCGATCGTCTGGATGAACTGTGTCTACCCAAGATATTGGCTGCTCAAATAAACCTTGGGAAGATCGACCCCAAATCTTCTCATAAGCAGGACTAATGTACAAAGGGTAGAATGAATCTGCGCTACCAATCCAGATCACTGCGTGGGTATTTTCGGAAAAAGTGCGAAATTTCTCCTCACTTTGGTGTAGTGCTGCTTCGGCAAGTTGGCGGTCGTGTAACGCAGCTTGCTGTTCGGTAATATCTCTGCCTACCAGTTGTATTTCAACAACCTCTCCTTTGTCATTATGAATTGCGATCGCATTCCATTGAAACCAGCGAATACCGTTGACTGTCAATGCACATCGCTCATAATTAGTCAAGGAATGGGATGAAGA
Source organism: Nostoc sp. EspVER01 (assembly GCF_034530635.1). Classification (NCBI taxonomy): domain Bacteria; kingdom Bacillati; phylum Cyanobacteriota; class Cyanophyceae; order Nostocales; family Nostocaceae; genus Nostoc; species Nostoc sp. EspVER01. Next base: position 210,812 of record NZ_JAVRCS010000003.1, on the reverse strand, counting down.
TCCTAAAGCTGTGATACTTTCCATCACGTGAGGCAAGTCATCTGGATGAAGAAACTGGAAATATGACTGACCACGAAACTCATCTTGTTTCCAGCCGAAGGTTTGACAAGCTGCCACATTGCCAAAGGTAATTTGCCCCTGCAAATCAATGCGAATAATTAAATCAGTTTGGCTTTCCACAAGTTGGCGATAGAGGTTTTCGCTCTGCCGTAACGCCGCTTCTGCCCTTTCGCGTTCAATAATTTCTTGTTGCAACAGGACGTTAGACATCACAAGTTCTGCTGTCCGTTCCGTCACTCGTTGTTCTAACTCCTCGTAAGCTTGGTGCAGTTTTTCTTTCACAACCCGGAGTTCTTCGAGGGCTTGTTGAAGTTCCTGATTAACTTGCATCATTTGAGCCGATTGTGCCTCAACCCATGATTTTAAATTATTTTGACTTTGGCTGCGGACTTACTCTATCTCAATTGGCTGAATATTTTCTGACTGTTCAAGACAATATCGACTAAAAAACTATCAGGGCTAATCGATCATAGAGAATAATTAATAACATGATTTAAGCTAGCTAATTTAAGCAGTTGCTCGTTGAATCTTATGGTTAATTTGTCAATTATAGTGATCTTCCTGTAATTTATCTGAATATAATTTGAGGATTTTGCGAAAAAACCGCTAAATCAGCCTGAAAGTATTACTTAAGAAATATGTATAAGTTTTGCTAATTTATTAAGTATTTCAACTATCCTCACAAGTTCCTTATATTTAAAGACTATAGTCAAAATATAGACAGTTTGTTTTAAATATTTACGGGCTTCTCAAGTAGCTGCCCTGATTTGCAACAACACTTTTATGAACAGGATTTGAGAAAAATATGAATTACTGCCCTTGCTGCTCAAGCCTACTTTTAGAACATATACGCGGTGCAGAGACTTACTGGTTTTGTCGCCACTGCTGGCAGGAAATGCCTATTTATGATTGGAACGAATCCAGTTCATTCGCTGATGTTGTCATGGGTAAACTACCTAGAAAGCCTCAACAAGAAAAACGTAGAAGTACTATTGTTTACGCAAGCCAATGGCAATCGATTACCGAATGGATTGGGCTAGAAGAGTTATCTACGTAATCCAATTTCCTGAAATCATTTAGTATAATGATTTTTCTTTATTTCAGTAATCAATTGCTCAAGAATGTGAGACTTTAGCCAAAATATCAGGTATTAACTGATACAGCTAGGAAAAGAAGACAGAAAACTTTCTCAAACCCACAGCCAAACAGGTGAGGTTGCTTCTGAGGTTAGGCTATATCTGACTTGAGGTAGCAACCTCTAATTAACCATTTCCATACAGAGTAGGGGAACCAGAGGACAATGGTAAGTTTGTAGGGCAACTCTAAAAAACTTGTATGTACACCGTAGCTCGGTGTCAATAATTATCATTGGAATAAAGAAGGGAGAAAAAGGGCTTGAGCCTTGTTTACTTTTCTTTACACAGCTTGTTTTTATTGTGCCAACTTGCTTAACAGAGAATTGTTGCTACGCTAGCGATACTTCTCTTATCTTTTCAAGCATCTCAGCCATCCATCAAGATTTATTGCTTACTTTAATAATCTTTTGCTTATAGCCCCCGATTAATTCGAGAGTTTTTAAGGTTGAAAAATGAATTTGTAATTTTGATTTTATTGGGATGCAGCTAATAGTGGTTTAGCTTTATACAGCCTCAATCATCTTCCCAATATTCATGATTCAGTAAATCGATAATTCTATCTCTGAGTAGAAATTCATTTTTTTCTAACTCAAGTTCAAAATTAACCCAGTCACGAAGAGGAATATATTTACAGAGAGTATAAATTGGCTGCTGACGGTTAACAAGTCTCTTTTTAACAAGTTGAAGTGCTTCTTCCTTGATAACCTTGATGTCATATTTAACCGTAGTATTCATAAGTCGTTCCTTTCTTTTCAATCAAGGAATTAAGACTCAAAACAATAGTTGCTTTGACTCTCCCTTAAACTTATCAAATAAAATTGGCGAGAATTGTGAAGAATCAAGACATTAATAGTTGCTGGAAGTTAAATACAGGAGATTTCAACTTCTCTACGAACGCGAACAGCGTGTCGGAGACAGAGGCTACACCAACATCAGATACAGAAATACCCGACCACTTTTCCTTTTGTAAGTGTTGCCACTACGTTGGTCAGCCCGACTGACTTGTTCGCTCTTAGACTTTCTGCTATGAAAGCAAGTGGGGTGCGCAGGTGTAACTTGTATAGTTACAAATAGTAAAATACTCTTTATGGATTTAAGTATACCCTCTTTAGATAGGTTCTTGTAGAAGATATATCCAGAAATTAAATAATATGCATGATCTAGAACCCTTGTAGAGACATAGCATAGCTACATCTTTCTACATTCTTTTTCACCAGATGTCTAGAGCAATAAGGTTGGCACAACAAGCTACAAACATCAAAAGAGAATATAGATGTTCTCTAGGCGACTTGTCAGAAGATAGGCTAGGGTAAATAACATTCTCTAGAAAACTTATATTATGCTCCTGAATCTTGATAAAGTTCGTCAATATTTTCCGGCTCTAGCTGGTGAGTGGACTTTTTTTGATAATGCCGGTGGGTCACAAACCTTGAAAAAAGTAGTAGATAGAATTAGCGAATTTCTCCTCAGTTCAGATGTCCAGTTAGGAGCTTCTTATGGCATCTCTCAACTTGCTGGAGAACGATTGGCTTTAGCAACTAGGGGAATGGCTACTTTCATTAATGCCAATTCTTATAAAGAAGTGGTTATGGGCCCATCTACTACAATGATGTTGAAAGTTCTCTCAATGTGTCTGGGCCAAACCTTTACACCTGGTGATGAGGTTATTGTTACTAATTGTGACCATGAGGCTAATATTGGTGCTTGGGTAGCTCTTGAAAAACAAGGAATGAAGGTTAAAGTGTGGAAAGTTCGCCCAGATACTTTAGAACTTCATTTAGCAGATTTAGAACCATTGATGAGTCATAGCACCAAACTGGTAGCATTGACTCATGCTTCTAATGTTTTGGGAACCATCAATCCAATCAAAGAAATTGCTGCATTTGTACACGATCGCAACGCTATGATTTGTGTAGATGGTGTAGCTTATGCACCCCACAGATTAGTTGATGTCCAAGATTTAGATGTTGATTTTTATACTTTGAGTTGTTACAAAGTCTATGGGCCGCATCATGCCTTACTTTATGGCAAAGAAGAACATTTATTAAGATTGCCTGGTCTTAACCATTATTTTATTGACCAGACAGACATACCTTATAAATTTCAATTAGGGAATGTCAATTTTGAATTAAGTTATGGAATGTTAGGTTTATGTGATTACTTGAGTGAATTAGCACAATTGCACTACGGAAATGAAACTGCATCTGATTTGAGAAATCAAATGGTGCAAGCATTTGATTTAATTAGCATACATGAAGAACATATTAGCGATCGCCTCTTAAATTACCTCAACACTAAGCCTAATGTGCGAGTGATTGGTCAATCAAAGGCTGACCGTCAAACCCGTGTACCAACTATATCTTTTGTCGTTGATGGAATAAATAGCTCAACCATTCCCGCAAAAATTGACCAACATTATATTGGGATTCGCTATGGGGACTTTTATGCTAAACGGCTCATTGAATACCTGGGGTTAGCGTCCCAAGGTGGAATAGTCCGGGTGAGTATGGTGCATTACAACACCCTTGAGGAAGTTAACAGCCTAATTGAGGCTTTTGAACAGACATTTTAATTAACGTGAATTCGACAGACTTCACCCACCCAGCCTCCCTCTCCTGCGTTCGCGAAGCGTCTCGAAGAGAGGAGAGGGAGGAGCAACGAAAAATTAGGCTTTTTGCTCCCCTCTCCTGTTAGGAGAGGGGCTGGGGGTGAGGTCAAAATCCTGTGCATCGAACTTACGTTAATTAATTCGTAATTCGTAATATTTCGGCTCCCCAATACTGCTCGGTTAAGCCTAAAAAAGCACTCCGGGTAGGTTGGGTTGAGGAACGAAACCCAACATTTTCAGGGCTTTGTTGGGTTTCACTCCGTTCAACCCAACCTACGAATCTATACATGGTTTTCTTTCACATAGTGTCTAAATCCCTTTATGCAACTGTTTTTAATTACAAATTACGAATTACAAAGCTGCAAAACTTGTACCTCTTCTTGTGGAGAAATTAATGTTTTCCCCACAGGTAGAACAGCTAAGGCATTGGTTTGAGCTAAATTAATTAAATTGCCAGAACTGTGACTACCACCAGCTTTGTGAAATTCGTAAACACCATCAATTAAATGCAATTTACCCCAAAGGTAAGTTTCACGTTTGCCGTTTGATCGCAATTCCTCATGCGATCGCACTTTCAAAAAGACTGGTTCCCAACCTTCAGTAATTCCCGAAAGTTTCTTGATTGCTGGTAGCACAAATCGCCAAAATGTCACCAACACAGCAGCAGGATTTCCTGGTAAACCAAAGTATAGTGCTGAATTTTGAGTTGGGAAAGTGGCGACAGTCAGGGGTTTTCCTGGACTTATCTGTACAGCCCGAATGTAGATTTTTGCTTTTAGTGACTCTAGAATTTTGTCAACATAGTCATAATCTCCCACTGAGACGCCACCAGAAGAAAGAACTATATCAGCGATCGCAATAGCGTGAGCAATGACTTTCTTCAAAGCAACTGGATCGTCTTTCACAATGCCTAAAATTAACGGTTCTGCACCACTTTGTCTCACCAATGCTGCCAGCGCATACTGATTAGAATCCACAATTTGCCCTGGTTGCAACGGTCGATCGACTGTCACCAACTCATCACCAGTGGAAAAAATTGCCACACGTGGACGGCGGTAAACACTTAATTGCGGACACTGTGCTGCTGCCAATACGGCAATTTCTGAGGCATTTAACTTAATTCCTGCTGGTAGTAGTTGTGTTCCAGCTTGATAAAAAGATGCTTTGTGTCTGACAAATTCTTGCGGTTTTGGCGCATCCAGTATAAACACGCGGTTTTCCTCGCGGCGTGTCTTTTCTTGCATGACTACAGTATCCGCACCTGCTGGGATTACCGCACCAGTGAAAATCCGTGCGGCTTGCCCTGGTTGAATCGTAGACTTGGGCTGATACCCAGCCGGAATCTCTTCAACAATTTCTAAAATGGCTGGTTGTTCAGTGCTAGAGTGCTGTACATCTTCGTAGCGAACTGCGTAGCCATCCATTGCCGAATTATCCCAATGGGGAAAATCTAGCAGACTGGTGACAGGTGTTGCCAAAATCCTACTATCGGCTGTCAATAAATCTACAACTTCTGTATCCCGTTGACGATCCAACGGCTGCACCAAATTTAAAATAATTGCTTGTGCATCGCTGACTGATAACATAGCGATCGCCTCCGAATTTTCTTTTATTCTTGGGTAGCTTTGTCTAGATTTCTATAAGCCGTAAATCCCAAGCTACATACTGCGAGTAAACCGATAATTATGCTTCCTTCGGGGACTTTGGATACCTGAACTGAATTGTTACTTAAATCTAGTATTTGCTTTGTACCTGTTGCATCTCTATTGTTAAAACCAAATTCTTTCGCTAGAACCTCATCACTAAAACCTTCATCTATGAGTGCGAGATTATTATTAAGCCATGTGTCCCCAGGAAGCGCATCATCCTTGCCAACATCAAAGGGGCCAAAGATTTGCTCAGTAGTGCTATCAAAGTTGAATCTCAAAAAGCCGTAGTTAGAGATCCCACTAAGCACTGGAGTGAAACTATTTATCAGATTACTCAAGGGATCAAAGAAGGAAATTGAGAGAGATTGTAAGTTCTTCGTAACTCCCAAGCCTGTTTCCGAAATGACGCTGGGAGCAGTTGTTGTATCGTAGTTAAATGAACCTTTCGCTGAATAACCAGTGTTTCCTTTCCAGTTAAAGTTGAACTCGGCAGCATGAGCTAGGTTATTCGTGTTTATGGCGATCGCTAACCCTAAAGCAGTAGTCGTCACCACACTAATAGCTGTTTTAGCAAACAGATGTATCATGATACAACTTCCAAACTTATAACATTAAGTTTTTACAACAAAAAAATATTTCCTAAAAACAGACTCTTGTGGCGTAGACAAGATAAGCGCCCGAATTATGGAACTTTGATGTATAACAGCTTAAACGCCAAACCCAAGTCATCATCTTAATATAAAAAACAGGAGCAATTATTATTCTCCAACCCCTAAATAAAAATACTTATTTTGTATGACTATCGAACGACTTCCCCAAAAACACTATCCCAAGGCTGAGATTGGACGCCGAGGTATGGCATTGGGACTTGATTTCCTTGGTGTCTGGCTAGTCAGTTCCCTACTGGGAGGCGGCGATATCGGGATTCAATTTGTGCAAATCCTAGTTTTTGTCATATTTTGGCTGATTTTGCGGGTACTAGTGCCATACAACAATCAAGGGCAAAGTTTAGGGCGTTGGGCGTTCGATTTAAAGGTTTTGGAAGTTGAAGATGGGGAAGTAGTGGGCAGAATTCCCGATTTGCTCTCACTAGTGAAGCGAGAGGCGATTATCGGCTTGGGTGCTTTATTAGTGTCAATTGCCCTGAGCAATATTAGAGCCAATCCCACTGCTATACTGCTAGTAATTCCCCTAGCTATTGATTGTGGGACTGCCTTCTCTGATACCCAGATGCGGCAGGCTTTACACGATCGCTATTGTGGAACTTTTATCGTTTCGTCGCGTCGTGGCTACTCGCTCGATATAAAGATTAAAAGATTAGTTGAAAATATGCGGCGGAATGTGAGAAGATAGTCATTTGTGTTAATTCTCTTCAGGCTTCACTGTTTGTAAGATTATGGCTAAGAGTAAAGGTGCCCGCATTATTATCACACTAGAGTGTACTGAGTGCCGGACAAATTCAGATAAGCGTTCTGCTGGTGTTAACCGTTATACCAGTACTAAGAATCGCCGCAACACCACCAACAGGCTAGAACTGAAAAAGTTCTGCACCCACTGCAACAAACATACCGTTCACAAGGAAATTAAGTAGAGATGAGTTATTTCCGTCGTCGTCTTTCTCCGATCAAGCCAGGAGAACCAATCGATTATAAGGATGTTGATTTATTGCGTAAGTTTGTCACCGAGCGGGGAAAGATACTGCCACGTCGGATTACCGGGCTTACGTCTCAACAACAGCGAGAGTTGACATTAGCAATTAAACGTTCGCGGATTGTGGCTCTGTTGCCATTTATCAATGCGGAAGGCTAAAAAGAGTGATGAGTTATGAGTGATGAGTGATGAGTTAAGAATCAAAACTTCTAACTCCTAACTCCTAACTTAAAACTATTTAAACTGTTCACCAAATTAGAGTGCGAGAGTTGTGGAGAAGGGGACGCTAGTTGAATTTAGGGTTCAAGGCGATCGCCGTCTGGGCATCGTAGAACGTCCAGACGGTAAAACCCGCTGGTTTGTGGTAGACGAACGTGGTCAATCCCACAGCCTCGCGCCTAGACAAATAACCTATACAGTTACCGGACAGACTTACAAGGCTTCTGAAATTGCCAGCTTTTTGGAGCAGATCAAGCCTTATTTAGACCCATCTAGTTTAGAAGTGGCTTGGGAATTACTGGTTGAAGATGGGGAAACAGTTACCCCAAACCAAATGGCGAATCTGCTATTTTCAGAATCAGCCGCGCCTCCTTGTTACGCCGCCTATTGCTTGTTATCAGACGACAAACTTTATTTCAAGCAAAAAGGAGACGCTTACGAGCCGAGAACTGCTGCTCAAGTAGCAGAACGCAAGCACCAACTGGAAGTAGAGGCCCTAAAAGCTAAAGGACAGCAGGAATTTTTAACTCGCGTAGAGCAAGCGCTCAAAGGTGAAGCAGTAGAGTGGCAGCGCCACGATCGCCAGCGCTTAGAAGGACTAGAAAAATATGCAGCGCTAATAGCTGACACGGTGCGGACGGGGGTTAATTATGACTCCTTGGCTCGCGCTTATCCACCCAGCGCTCCAGTACTAGAAACTATGACCATGCTGGGACGCCCCACAACACCCCAAGGGGCTTTTCAACTATTAGTAGATTTGGGTTGCTGGAGTCCTAATGAAAACTTGTTCCTGCGGCGTTCTTCAATTCCGATTCAATTTCCTCATAAGGTATTAGAAGTGGCGCAACAGCGTTTGGATTTCCCGCCGATTGACTCAGATGCAAACCGCCTTGATCTGACTCAACTGAAGGTTTACACCATTGATGATGAAACTACCACAGAGATCGACGATGGTCTAAGTTGGGAAGTACTGCCTGATGGACGGGAGCGCCTGTGGGTGCATATCGCCGATCCCACTAGATGGTTAGTACCGGAAGATGAATTAGATTTGGAAGCCAGAAAGCGCGGTAGTACAGTCTATTTACCGACGGGAATGATTCCCATGTTTCCAGAAGTGTTGGCAACTGGGCCAATGAGTCTGATCCAGGGAAAGGTTTGTTGCGCCCTCAGTTTCGGGATTATTTTAGGTACAACTGGGGGAGTAGAAGATTACAGCATTCATACCAGCTTTATTAAGCCGACTTATCGCCTCACCTACGAAGATGTAGATGAAATGCTGCAATTACGGGTACAGGCAGAACCAGAAATTGCTGCGATCGCTATTTGGGCACAGCGGCGCAGAGCTTGGCGTTACGCCCAAGGGGCAATTAGCATCACCATGCCCGAAGCAACAATCAAAGTCAAAGGTGAGGAGATCCACATTGATATTTTGGACGATTCCCCATCGCGGCAACTGGTAGCAGAAATGATGATTGTTGCCGGTGAAGTTGCGGCTCGTTATGGTAAAACTCATAACATCCCTTTGCCTTTTCGCGGTCAACCGCAACCAGAATTACCTCCAGATGAGGAATTGCTTCTACTTCCAGCCGGATTCGTTCGCGCTTGCGCTATGCGTCGTTGTATGCCCAAGAGTGAAATGAGCATTACGCCTTTGCGTCATGCTGGTTTGGGCTTGGATACTTACACTCAAGCAACCTCTCCCATCCGCCGCTACAGTGACTTACTCACCCACTTTCAAATTAAAGCTCATTTGCGGGGTGAAGTTCTGCCATTTTCCGCAGATCAACTTAAAGAAGTAATGATGACTGTCACCAGCATCACCCAAGAGGTGACGATGGTGGAACGACAAACTAATAGATATTATGCTCTAGAGTATTTACGCCGTCATCCAGAGGAAATTTGGGATGTAACAGTGTTGATGTGGTTGCGAGAAGACAGCAACTTAGCCCTAATTTTGTTAGAAGATTTGGGCTTGCAGTTGCCAATGGCTTTCAAACGTTCTGTGAACTTGGGCGAACAGATAGCGGTGAAAGTTAGCCACGCCGATCCACAAAAAGATATGATTCAGTTCCAAGAAATAATTTATCAAGAAGCCCAGACAGCGGCGAATTAACTAATTTGTCATTTGTCATTTGTCATTAGTAATAATCGCCTAGTATTATCAATTACGAATTATTTTAGCCTTGCTCCAATTACTTTCGGTTACTATATAGAGTAAATGGAATGAGGTAATAATAGTTTAGATAATTTTGCCCGCGGGTTACGGAGTTTTCCAGTAGAAGATTATTTAATATTTTATCGTCCCATTGATGGCGGTGTGGAAGTTGTACGTATTGTTAGTAGTTATCGAGATTTAGAGACAGTTTTCTTAAGTGAGGATATTCCTTAATATTGCATTTGATGTAAGCGATCGCTATCTCTAGCCAATATGTCAGAAAATAATCACAAAGTAATTATTTTTGATACCACCATGCGTGATGGAGAATTGACGCCTGGTGTAAATATGAATTTGCAACAAAAAATCGCTATCTCCCTGTTGCTCGAAGAAATGGGAGTAGATATTATTGAAGTTGGTTATCCAGCAAGTTCTCAAAAAGATTTTGATGAAGTCTTTAATATTTCTAAAATAATTAAAAATTCTATTATTTGTGGGCTAGCTAGTTCCAATTCAAATGAAATAATCACTCTTGCTGAAGCAATTAAACCAGCAATCAGAGGTAAAATTCACACTTATACTCCGGTAAATCTTAAAAATCAGTCTAAATTAAGCCAAGAAGAAGTATTAGCAACAATCAAAGAGAGTGTTTCTCTAGCACGCAATTACTGTGATGATGTAGAATGGAGCGCTTTTGATGCTCCTAGAAGTGAGCCAGATTTTTTGTGTAAATCTATTGAAACTGCAATTAAGAGTGGTGCTACTACTGTTAGTATTCCTGATAGCTTAGGTTTGGCATCGCCAGAAGAGTTTTTGCAACTTCTGCAAATGATTTTTAATCGAGTACCCAATATTAACGAAGTTGTAGTTTCAGTACACTGTCATGATGATTTGGGTATGGCGGTAGATAATTCACTCATTGCTTTAAGTTGTGGCGTGAGGCAAATTGAATGTGCAATTAATGGTTTGGGTGCGAGGAAAGGTAATGCAGATTTCAGTCAAGTTGTAATAGAGATTTTAAAACAGGGGAATTATCAACTTGAGATTAACACTTCGTTAATGAGTAAAGCGGCAGAGTTAATTTTTCAAATCTCTGGGATAGGAGAGTATTATTTTAACCCACTTTCCGCACCCTAACTGTCACACATCAACAAAAAGCTGACAAAGTAGTACACAAGAACTAAGTTCAATTCAAAAGTCAAGAGGCTTAATAGTAATGATAAGTAAGTCGGTGAGAATAAATCAAACTAGATTAAGTAATGTAAAAAATATTGATATCAGTTCTTAGTGAGGGTTTCAGCCCTCATAAGAGGACTAAAGTCCTCTCTACGAGACGCTGCGCGAACACTACAAACCTTGAATTATTCACGCGGCTCTACTTATTCCGAGATATGTACAACCTTTAAAAGGGTTACAGAGGTTTTTTCTGTAAATAAAAACATTCCTACAAAATTAAATTTCTAAAATTTAAACCCATATCCTAGTTAATAGTTCAAACATTAGCTAAGTAGGTTGGCTCAAATAAACCTAACTATGTAACAAAATGTAAAAGAGTCGAAATCCTTGTGATAGCTTCACTTTGCTTTGCTATGTTCGCAATGACATAGTTATAAATTTTCCCACCTACCTACTTAATCGTGGTTTTTACATTCACTGAAAATAGGAACTGGATTCGATAAATCATGGAGAAAAATATTAGTATCACCTTAATGAGCAATGGTTTCCCACTTTCAATGGACACCAATCGTCTCGGCTGGCTTAATTCTAGCGATATAACTTCTTCTATTGCTACCCTCAAACAACAGTATCAGGAACAAGGATATTTATGGCTCAAAGGGTTACTTGATACCAAAAAAGTCATGGAATTTCGCTATCTATTTTTAACAAAATGCAAGAGACTTGGACTCTTAAAAGAAGGTTCATTAACTGAAGATGGGATTTTTTGTGTACGAAAAATAAAACCAGGAATAATGAATAAGATTAGATGCGAAATGATTACTTCTAAAGAATATGAATTTTTATTTAATTCAAAGGAAATTTTGAACTTTTTTCAATTTTTCTTGAACGGATCTGTCTGCTCACTGGAACGCAAAATTATTCGGTGTAAAATACCCGGTGACTATAGTAGTGATACTGGATCTCATTATGATTTGACTTACCTAAGATGTGGTACTAATGATGTGTACACTTGCTGGATACCTCTGGGAGATATTCCAGTAGAAATGGGTGGTTTAATATATTTAGAAAATTCTTGGAAGTTGGGGCAACAAATAGAACAGAAATTTGATTCCGATATCAGTAATTTATCTTGCCAAGAAGCTCATGCTATTCGTAGTCAAGGTATGGGGCGAAGAGGCTGGATTACTAAAGACTTAGCTGCTTTATCTGATTTACTAAATAGTAGATGGTTAGTAGCAGAGTATAAAGCAGGAGATGTTGTTGTTCATAGTCCATATATTATTCATGCTTCTTCAACAAATCAAGATTTACAAAAACGCATTCGCCTATCGACTGACATACGTTACCAAAGAGTAGATTATAAAATTGATCAACGTTGGCGAAAAGCTTGGCAACCTGATGATAATCTTTAAATAAGTAGCCGCTGAGAGGTAGAGTCGAGGGAAATGTTGCCATTCCACCCCTCTCTTCCGAAACCGTGCTTGCGATTGTTCACCGCACACGGTTATTCAATATTTTTATTATAGCTGGCAATATCCTTGTCAGGTCTAACATTCTCCATTCTAGGAGAATTAGCATTACCTTGCCGATAGAGAGCAATTGGTGTTTTTGCCATTCAGTGAGTGTCGAGTTAGGACTATCATACTTTGAATAGCATACTAGTTTTAGTAACGGGTAATAAGTAATTTTTTAACTCTTACCTATTAACCGTTACCACACTTAACTGACTACCGCTTCAGCTTTTTCCTCTACTTTTTCCTTAACTAGAACATAAGGCGTTTCTGCACCTTGTGCTAAATATTCAGCTAGCTGACTTTCAATTTGATCGCGGACAATTTGGCGATACTCTAGAAAATGCTCGTTGTGGGCGCAAGCAGCGATGTAATGCTCGATAACTCCAGGGTTACGCTTGAGAATGCTGAACAAATGATGCCAGAATTTCCAGCGGGTTTCCCGTTTGATTCCTTGTCGCCAAATCACAATTAGCAACGCTTTTATAACTACCCACTCTGGCATTTTGGCTGGTGCTTTCCAACTTGGCAAACCCATCATCAAGAAACAGCGATAAGTGCGATCTAAGTACTGTATTGGGTCGTATAAACTACAGAATGCTTCAATATATTCTCGTGCAAGTTCTTCTAAAGGACGGGTGGGTAGGAAGTTCATCAATGTTGTTTGGTTGATGTTTCCGTCTTGATTTTCCCGTAATCTTCCTTCCTTTTTCAGGCGATGCCAAAGCGCAGTGTTAGGTAACGCTTGTAACATGGCAAAGGTAGTTGAGGGAATTGCTGCTTGTTCAGCAAAGCGGACGATGCGATCGCCTGCACCGGCTTTTTCGCCATCAAACCCGATAATAAACCCAGCCATTGGGCGCAATCCGGCTTTGGTGATGGTTTGCACTGCCTCAGTTAGAGAACTGCGAGTATTTTGAAACTTCTTGGTCATTTGCAAACTATCCTCATCCGGCGTTTCAATTCCCAAAAACACCGCCGAGAAACCACACTCAACCATCAACTCCAACATTTCTTGGTCTTGTGCTAAGTCAATTGAAGCTTCAGTGTCAAATCGGAAGGGATACTTATGTTCTGCCATCCAGACTTTTAACTCTTTCAGCAACAATTTGACATTGCGCTTGTTGCCAATAAAGTTGTCATCCACCATGAACACACCCCGCCGCCAACCCAATTCATAGAGGTAATCTAACTCTGCTAACAATTGCGCTGGGGTTTTGGTGCGTGGTTTGCGCCCGTAGAGAACAATAATGTCGCAAAATTCGCACTGGAAGGGACACCCGCGGGAAAACTGCACCGACATCATGTCATAAGCGTTCAGTTCTAATAAATCAAAGCGGGGTATTGGTGTGCTGGTGACATCAGGTTTTTCTGTGGCGCGGAAAGTGCCAGAAGTCTCACCCCTTTTGATTGCCTCAATAAACATGGGCAGCGTGATTTCCCCTTCATCCAGAATGAGAAAATCTGCGCCAACATTTTCAACTTCATGAGGTACAGAGGTAGGGTAGGGGCCGCCAACTGCGACTAACTTGCCACGTTTTTTTGCTTCTTGAATTTGCTCAAGTAAATCTTGTTTCTGGACAATCATCGCAGAGAGAATTACTATATCTGCCCATGCCCATTCTGCTTCTGTTGCTTGGCGGATGTTACGATCTACCAGCTTGAATTCCCATTCTTGGGGCAAAATCGCGGCTACTGTTACTAAACCCAGAGGTGGTAATAAAACCTTGCGATCGACTAACTCTAGGATTTTTTCATAAGACCAGAAGGTTTTGGGAAATATTGGATACACTAACAAGATTCGCATGTAGTATCAATCCTCACACTTTGATTGTTATCCCACTCTAACGAAAATAAAGAGTTATTGACTTTTTATTAAAGTTGTTTTATTTTACCATTGATATTTTTAACTCAAATCAAGGGACTGGAGAGCAGAGAGGAAAGAGGTAATTTTCCATTCTTCACCCATACTCAATGACGCCATTGCTCTCTACGAGATGAGGCAATACTTGTCGGGTTTTGGGGAAAAGGGGAAGGAGAAAAGGGAAAGAAAAAACCTTTAACCCTTCCCCTTTAACCTTTTCCCCAAACCAAATTCTGAGTTCAAAATGCTTAACCGAGTAGTATTGGGAGATGAGGATAATTTTCTGCTAATATTTTCCAAACGTTGTCAAAAGCCACAGATTATAATCAATTTTTAGCCTTTTCAACACCGCTAATTTTCAAAACATCACTCATGGTTGCACAATAATTTGGCAAGCCGAAACTATCGGGATTGATGAATTTTTCATAAGTAAAATGCCGATAGTTCATGCAAAACCGATCCCAAGCGGCCATGCGAATGCGGAAAAGGACAATAATTAAATTAGCCAATGCTATGGATATGGGAATGCGAAAGTAAATCTTTTTGCCCAGATAAGCACAAACTTGTTTGACTGCTTGATTAGCAGTTAACGGTGCTTGACCTAAAACAAGCCGAAGTGGCTGATTATCTTTAGCAGGATGATCAATTAAATATCGTACGACAGTGGCAATATCTCGTCCGTGGATAAAGTGAAAACTACCATCTGCTTTTAAAAAACGAATTAAATTAATATATTTGGTAACTTCTGTAATACCAGATGAGACAGCAGAATCGGGTTTATTCGCATCACCGCCCAATACTACAGTTGGAAAAACTGTGGTAATTTTGGGTGCGATCGCTAATTTTTCTTTTTTCTCTAAGCACTCATATTTAGAACGGATGTAATCTGTCCCAATTTCCCCGGCTTCTTTTAATGGTTGATTGTAGCGATCCAAAACGCTAGCTGTCGAAAAATAAATCACCTGTTGGCAACGTTCTGGATCTAGCAGTTCGAGTAACTCGATTGTCTTGACGACATTAATATCAAATGTCTCATCACCACCCCAAGCTGTGGCTGTGAGTACCGCTGTATCAATTGTGGATAGCAAATCGGCAAACTGGCGAATATTTTGCATATTACCTTGCAAAACGTTGATGCCTGAACGTGCCTTAGTATCAACTTGCAGTTTGCTTGGGTTCCTAACTAATAGATACAGTTCGTGATTTGTTTCTTTAATTAAGGCTTCTGTTAAATAATGACCGACACAACCACTTGCACCAGTCACTAAAATCCGTTTCTGGCTCATACTAAGATTTTAATAAGTTAGGAGTTAGGAGTTAAGAGTTAAGAATTAAGTTAAAAGTTCCGAATCAGGAGTTATTTATAAAGTTAGGAGTTAAGAATCAAGTTAGGAGTGAGGAGTGAGGAGTTAAGAATAAAAAAGAACTCTGCACCTCGCGACTGATAACTTAATAGCTCATAACTCATAACTCCTAACTCCTAACTCATAACTCATAACTCATAACTCCTAACCCTTAACTCCTGCAAGATTCAATTCCTTTGCGGTTTCAAAGAAGAAAGCGACATTTTCTTCGGGAGTTTCTGGTAAGACACCGTGACCGAGATTGAGAATGTGACCCCAATTGCCGGCTTTGCGAACCGTATCGAGGATGCGATCGCGGATAAACTGTTTAGAGCCGAATAGCACGCCAGGATCAAGATTTCCTTGAACTTTCATTTGTTTACCCAATCTGGCTCGTGCATCTGCCATATCCACTGCCCAGTCTACAGTGACGATATCAGCTCCAGATTGTCCCATTCTTTCCAACACACCTGCACTACCGCTAACTAGCAAAATCAAAGGTGTATCAGGATGCGTTTGCTTGACTTGCTGGAAAACTCGCTGCTGATAGGGGAGAGCAAAGGTGTCATAATCTTGAGGACTCAATTGACCCGCCCAAGAATCGAACATTTGTACAACTTGAGCGCCACAGTCAATTTGGTAGCGGGCATAGATGGCGATCGCATCTGCTAATTTAGCTAACAGTTGATGCAATATCGCTGGATCTGAAAATGCCATGTTTTTGATGATGGAGTAGGTTTTAGAACCTTTTCCTTCAACTGCATAAGCTGCTAACGTCCACGGCGCACCCACAAAGCCTAACACCGTTGACTTATCGCCTACTTCCGAACGCAGCGCTTGCAAAATTGTTTTGATAAATGGTAGAGCTGCTTCTGGTTCTAAAGGATGCAGAGCATCGATTTGTTCTTGAGTGCGGAGGGGCGAGTGAATGATTGGGCCTTTACCTTCGGCAATATCCATGTCAATCCCCAAACCAGGTAATGGGGTGACAATATCAGAAAATAAAATTACTCCGTCTGGTTGGAAAGCTCTCCAGGGTTGCAAAGAAACTTCAATTGCTACTTCTGGAATTTCGGAGCGATCGCGAAACGAAGGATACTTATCTCTTAAGTCTCGATATGCTTTCATATATCGTCCCGCTTGTCGCATCATCCATACAGGGGGACGATCTACTACTTCACCACGAGCAGCCCGTAAGAGATGAGGAGTCGTTGAATAAACACCCATTTATCACTTCATCCTAAGTCACAACTTTTATGCCACTGTTTAGCTTATCATTCTGAGATTACGCTTTATTAGCAAGTTGTCAGCAAAAGCCCTAGTCTCTTTACACCAAAGGGAAATCGGGTCGGGAATGGGATAAAACAAGAATTAACAAAGAAAGTGGAATATAAAAGAATTTCGTCACTCTTTTGTGTTGTCTCCACTATCTACTCTCTTAATTCTCTATGCAAACTGACTCTAACAGTCCCGATCATCTTGCATCTGCTAATAATGAGCCTAATCTAGGAAAGTATTTGATTCCGCGATCGCAGCGACAGAGGTTCTTTATTCAGTTTACCTTAATGACCCTCATCGGATGGGTTGTCGGTGGCGTTGCCAGTATCGCTTTAGAGAAAATTATTTTCCAAAGTCTCTCATCTAACGTTGCTAATCAACCACAAACATGGATCATTTTGGTTAGAAGTCTTAGTAACGTTGTATTTGCCGTGATTTTTGCTGCTGACCAAGCTCTTGTGCTTTACCGATATTTACCGGGTTGGCAGTGGCTATTTGCTACTAGTGTCGGTTGGCTGATTGCCAACGGTGTTTCTACAGCCTGGATTAACTACATTTCAACCATTGCCTCATCATCTTCTGAAGATACTTTTATTTTTGGATTTTTGTCTGCGATCGCATATATAATTTCTGGAATTTGGCTAGGGATTTGCCAATGGCTGGTGTTGAGGCGATATACAGCAGATATTTGGTGGTGGAATTTTTTACCCTCAATCTCTTTTTTCTGGATCACTATTTTGGTTTGGTTGCTTTTTATTATGCAAAATTTGATTCCAGAAACCTACCGTACTCCCATACTATATTGGAGTGGACAAGGACTGACAGCAGCGATTTTAGGAGCCATACCAGCAATTGGTTTGTGTACATTGAAAAGAAATTTACATCCCAAAACTGGAGTTTCTTCCTGACTTTTATCGATATATTCTATAACCTTAATATTTATGACTCGCCCGCGCATTCTCCAACCCGGTCAAAGTTATACATTTAGTAAGTATTTTGAATTACCATATACCCCAGGAGATATCTTGGCGGAACTGGGATGTAGTTACGAACGCGCATCGCTACAACTACCACAATATTCAGGTGTAATTGACTATTTAGAATTTTTACAGCGTTACTTACAGCGCAACATCATGCGCGTAAATCCTATCAGTGAAGCTGCAAAACGTGAAGTTTTAATTGCTCCTATTTTGTTGGAAATTTGCGACCAAACACAAACTCAACTAAACATTGAGTACCCCATTAATGTTAGCGAACAACTCAAGGGAAGTTTTGATTACTATATTTCATCTTCCAATTCACTGTTAGTAGTTGAAGCCAAACAATCCGATTTAAGCCGGGGGTTTACTCAACTTGCAATTGAATTAATAGCACTCGACCAATGGACAGATTCGCAAACATCAACTTTGTATGGTGCTGTAACAAATGGAGAAGATTGGCGATTTGGAATATTTTATCGGCAAGATAAACGGGTCATGCAAGATATCAAACTTTATCGCGTTCCCGAAGGTTTGGAAGAATTAGTGCGAGTACTTGTAGGAATTCTTACTAATGCTAGTAGTTAATTACAATAGTTTTCTTTTCTATGAAGTACAAAGCTACAGGTTTGGAGGCAGGAGGCAGTCCCTATGAAACAACTTTCAAAAACCAAGGATAAAAGAATGACTAGGGACTGAGATTTATCACTCAGAACTGGCTCAACACCCCGCTACCGTTAACAGCACTCAGCACTAGTTCTATTTATTTGTCATCCCAAATCAAATCTAAACGCTCTTGTGCTTTCTTAAGGGCTTTTTCAGCAGACTCTCCTAGTACTGTGGCTTCTATAGCTCGACCAAGACTGTCAGAAAGACGACTATATCCAGCAATAATTGGTTGAGAACGTGCCACAGGTAATTGATCGAAAAAAACTTTTAACACTGGTTTTTCATTGATGAATTGCTGATAAGCTTTGCTTTGAGCCGATGTAAGGGTAACTGGCAAAAAACCCGTCCCTATACTCCATTCGGTTTGGAATTCCTCGCTCAAAACATACTCTAAAAATTTGAATGCTGCTTGCTCTCTTGCTGGTGTGGTCTTCATCACAAAAAAATTTCCAGTACCTGTGACTGTAGCAGGTCTGATACCTGCTGGTATGGGTAATACCTGATGATCGACCTCAGATTTCATGATTAATGTCCAAGGGCCTGTGATTTGCATGGCAACATGACCTGTAAGAAAAGCTTCCTCTTCATAACCTCGTTCTGGGGCAGAAAGCATTACTGAACCATCTTTTATCAGGTCTTGCCAGAATTGTAAGGCCGCGATCGCACCCGAATTCGTTAAATTGGGGCGATTATTAGTTACAACCTCTCCCTCTGCACCAAATAAAAACGGGAACCAACTAAATACAGTCCATCCTCCTTTTCCTAAAGGCAGTAACATCCCATACTGTTCGGGGCGGCCATCCCCATTGCGGTCTATAGTTAATTTTTTGGCAACTTGTCTCAATTCATCCCAAGTCTTGGGTAATTCTGTAATTCCCGCAGCTTCAAAAAGTTTAGGACGGTAAAAAATACCAATATTACTGGTATGCATTGGCACTGACCAAATGTGACCATCTAATTGCATTTCTGGCAATAAGTTAGGTCTAATGTCTGACTTGAGGGGCGATTTATTCAACCAATCTTCTAAAGGTCGAAGTGCCCCTAATTCCACAAATTGACCTGTATATTCAGGATGGAATGACAGCAGGTCTGGTGGTACATTGGCAACCACTGATGTCAATATTTTTGGTAATTGAGGTTCACTCTCAAAGATAGATTCTACCTGAATATCAGGATGAGTTTGATTAAATTTATCTACTAGTTTTTGAAATATATCTCGATTTGCAGGGGGATTAATAGCTTGCCATAGTGTCAGATGAATTACCCCATCTTCCTTTGGTCTTATCCCCTGACAACTAGATAAAAATATAAGACATATCAGAGTAATTCCTAAAAGAGAAAGCTGCCGAGCAAAATTTCTCAATGAACACCAAAAATCTCTAATTTTAAAAGCTAAAAAACTAATATTCATAGAAAGTCTTTAGATATAAGTACTAGGTAAAATAGCATATACTCATTGGGCAATAACTTGGTTTATCAAAACTTCTAATCTTTTAGCACAGCTAGCCTCACTAAATAATTGTGCAATTTGCTCAGAGCATTCAATCTTCTCATGAGGAGTTTTTACATGCTCAATAATGGCTTCTGCTAATGCATTTACATCGTTTGGTGGTATTATCGTTCCACATTTAAGTACTTCAGAAATCTCACGTGGGCCAACTGGACAGTCAGTGGAAATAAATGTTACCCCACTAGCTACAGCTTCTACAAGAACCAGTGGTAAGCCTTCAAAATGGGAAGCAAGTATAACTGCTCTAGACAGTGAAAAATAAGCTCTAGGATTGAGAACAGAACCGGCAAACAGCACAATTTCATCAATGGCTAAAAACTTTGCTAGAACTTGCATTTCTGTCTCTAAATCACCTTCTCCTAACAAAATAAGCCGAATATTTAAGTGATTTTGACTAACTTTAGCAAATGCTTTGAGTAAGGTTTTATGGTCTTTTTGATGGTGAAACCTAGAAGCACATACAAAGGTAATCAACTGCGAATTGTTAAACCAAGATGCGGCTGTAGGATGAAGAGGTTGGTTACGAATATCATCTATTGCTGGATTGTAGGATATCACTATTCGATGATGCTTAAACCCAATATTTGCGAATCTTTGATAGAGAGACTTGCAAACAAATATTAATCCACTAGCTTGCTGAAGCGCAAGCATATCAATTCTGCTAGCAAAACTTATAAATAATTTTTGAATCAAGGCGCTGATGGGGTTTGTTTTAAGTTCAACCCGTGATTCCGAAATATAATCACTGTGAATATAGCTAATGTATGGAACAGAGAAACTGCCAGGGATGAATTTAGATAGATAAAAGAGTTTAGTAATAAATGCAGTATGACAAACAATAATATCTGGTTTTTGTTCAGCAATAACCCTGCTTAATTTTATCGCTACCCATATTTGGTGTATTATCCCCCCAATAATAAATAGAGTACCTGCAACTTTCATAACAATCACAGTTTTAGCCGCTTTAAAAGATACTATCCATTGTGGCTCTAAAACAGTAAGCACCACAGTAGAGACTTGGTAGCCAGCTTTGGATTGAGAAGAAATTAGCGAATCAGCAACTTTTGGTGCTCCACCAATGTTATTCAAAACTATATGACAAATATGCATAGTTGCAGGTAACGTTATACTGGGTGGATCGAGATAAACTGAATTAAAGTTTTTAGGTTAATGAGCGCTGTTCCAAAACATCCTTGGTAATGCTTGTTTCTGCTCTGGTATAAACGTAGGTTTGTGGTTCTGTAACTTTTTGAGTTTTAAAAATTTTGTCTGCCCGTTTCCAAAAATCTGTATCTTCTCCATAGGGAATATTATTAAATCCCTGCAATTCAAAAAATACTCGCCTCCTACCAAAAAATGTCGGACCTAAAACACATTCGCGTAAATTAATTATTTTACCTGGTTGAAAATAATCGGCTACAAAAATCTCTTCTTCAGAGAAAAAGCCTCCTTCAATCAAGTCAATTTCTGGATTAGCCTGCATGTATTTAAGTCGCGACTCTAAATGATTGGGTCTATATGTATCATCGCTGTCAATAAAAGTGATGTATTTGCCAAAGGATGCTTGAACTCCGGCATTTTTAGAGTACCCTAATTTTCTATTTTGGTGTTTTAAATAACGTATATTGTTAAATTTTTGCAAATATGGATTGACAATTTCAAAAGTATTATCTTTACTACCATCATCAACTACCAACAGTTCCCAATCTTTAAAAGTTTGAGCGAGGACACTATTGATGCAAATATTCAAATATTTTTCTCGGTTGTAGGTACAAAGTATAACTGAAATTTCGGGACTAAAGTCAAAGACAATGGGACTCATAAGAGTTAGATGTTTAATTTGTAACTAGTTGAAAATTGTTCATAAGTATCTAGGCATAAATAAATTTAAAGTTTGTAGTAAGGACTTTAGTCCTGATAATCCTTGCTCTGAGCGAGAAATGGCTCACTGCAAACTAGGAGTTTATTTTATATTTAATTATGTCTACCTACTTACTAACAACATAGCATCACAACCAAATAATGATACTATTTGTAATTTATTCACTGGTATTCAATATGCCATAATCGGCATCAAGCAAGTGATGGCTACACTCACCAAAGGCATCGCGCAATACTTGCTGTACAGTAAAGGTAAGTAAATTTTACCGTGATTTACACTAGACTGGTTAATCCCCTCAGGCAATTTTACAGACTTGATAAAACACTACTTAAACATTGTTGCCCTGAAAATGGCATTTAACTTATTTTTACTTTTGGGGCTATAGCTCAGATTAGTGAGTATGTCTACAGAATTATTAAAATTTAGTTTTTTGAAAAAAAGTAAGTAGAAAACATTGATTCAGTTTAAGATATAGATTATTGAATTAATGATAATAGTTACAATTCATGGTTAAGTATCCCGCTCCAGCTTTCTTAAGCGATTATTGGCAAAATTCATTTAACTTAAAACAACATTTACAGGAATTTTTGCATTTAGATTCAGAAACACTAGAAAAAAAGTTAGCGACAGGACAAGAAGAAATGGCCGAGTTAGGCCATAAAGATTTTGATTGGGAAAAAGCAACAGACTTTTATCGTGACCAGGTGGGAGAAATTTATTTATTTGAGTTAGGAGCTTGGCATCTAGAACAAAGTCAAAATATTGAAAACACGTTACATTTGATTGTAGATCATGCTCAAGGTCGGGTGTTAGATTTTGGCGGCGGGATTGGCACTCATGCACTTAATGCTGCCCTTTGTCCACAGGTTGAGCAAGTAATCTATTGCGATCTTAATCCTATTCATTATGATTTTGTGCGTTATCGAGCTGAACAGATGGGTTTGAGCCACAAAATGAGTTTTTACTTGGAAATGCCTGAAAAAGAGACTTTTGATACTATCATTTCTTTTGATGTTTTAGAACATTTGTCAGATCCCAGCCAACAGTTACTAAAGTTTCATCAAGCGCTGACACCTGGTGGTAAAACAATTTTGAACTGGTATTTCTTTAAAGGCTTTAATCAAGATTACCCTTTTCACATCGACGATCCTCAAGTAGTAGAGACTTTCTACAGGACGATTCAGAGCAACTTCTTAGAAGTTTTTCACCCTTATTACTGTACAGCTCGTTGCTACCGGAAATGGGATTGAGTTAAACTCAAGCCCCACAGTGGTTTTTATGTTTAGGATAAAATGCTGTGTTCATAGACTAGCATGGGTATCATACCAAGGTTCCTGGATTTTAAGCTTGTCTAGGAGCATCTTTCCTATGGGGAATCGGTAAATAATCCCATTCACTCCAATTATTTTATAAGTCCAAAAAATGCCTTTGTAGACCTTGATTGCTTCACTCTCAGAAAGCCAAGTACCTGGGGTTTCTTCTCCAAAAAGTCCGCTAGCACCATATTCAAACTGATGTGGGATATATTGACCTTCTCGTGCTGGTGAAGGGCAGACTTGGTTAGGTACATGCTCCTGACTAATAGCTTTGAATTTGTGATAGCCAAGTTCTTTTAATAGCGCAAATTCTTCTAGCAGTTCTTTCCAAGAAGTTTTGGTTGATTCGATAGATAGGAATGATGGTTTAGTATTAAACTGCCGTAATGCTTGTATGCATAATAAATCAGCACCTTCAATATCTACTTTGAGATAGTAGGGAATGCCAAACTCCTCCAAAATTCTTTCAAATCTGCGCCCTTCTACAGTTATCTCAATAGAAGGCGCATCAAAAGAGTGTGCGTTCCGAATAGCCCAATCTGGTGAAGTTGTACCCCAAAAGCTTCTCTCTAAGTTGGCGTAAAAAGTTACTGGCTCATCTTTCGGTGATACAGCAATATTTAGGAGGGTAAGTTGACCATTTTCTATATATAAATTTAGTCGCTTTTTCGTAGCTTCGTAAAGCTCAGGATGAGCCTCAATACCAATAACGCGAAAGCCTTTTTTTAAGTAAAACTCTGTATCTTCACCTGTGTGAACACCCACATCAATTATTAAATTTTTATCCATCAATCACGTTTTCCTTGAATAATCACGCAAGCGTTCAAACATGTAATACTTTACACTATCTATAGTTTTTTATATAGAAATTCTACCAAAAGAAACTTTTGATACAATCATTCTCTTTAGTGTTTTAGAACATTTAATCGTAAGCGGATCTGATTTTAGCTTAATGGGGATGCGCGATCGCTAATATTCCTGCATCCCCATCTAAAGTTACCTCTACACCCACTGGTAAGGCTGCATTGGGACTATCATGGCCAAAAGGTAAATCGGAGACAATGGGAATCCCCAAATCACCCAAGCGATCGCGCAATACTTCTTCTACACTAAAACTAGATATCGTTGGTGGCGCTTCACAACGAGTAAAACCGCCTAAAGCAATACCGCAGACTTGAGACAAAGCACCACTCAAACGCCACTGCGTCAGCATCCTGTCAATTCGATAAGGTGCTTCGGTAACATCCTCGAAGGCCAGAATTACACCATCCAGATGTGGCAAGATTGGTGTACCCAAAAGGTGAGTAGCCACTGTCAGATTACCTGGTAACAAAGCGCCAGTAACCACACCACCACCCCAACCGCAACCTTTAAGAGGTGTGAAAGAACTACCTTCTACCCAATCAAATAATCGTTTAATAGACCAATCTGACTCATCTGCCAAAGTTGTCATTACAGGGCCGTGAACGCCGGAAATTCCTGCTGTATAAAGACTCCATAATAAAGCTGTGATATCAGAAAAGCCTATAAGCCACTTGGGAGTCCCTGAGTTTGACCAATTCCAATCTTCTAAGATGCGGGTGCTGCCAAAACCACCTCTGGCACAGAGAATACCACGACAATCAGGATCTTGCCATGCTGCTGCTAGCTGTTGACGACGGGTTTCATCTGTCCCTGCTAGATAACCCCATTTGTCATCTATCTGGGAACTGATTTCTAGTTTGTAGCCACGCGATCGCCAAATTTCTAGACTCTGTTTAAATTCCTCAAATTCTCGCAAAGCACCACTAGGGGCAATTACTCGTAATAAGTCTCCAGGTTTTAAGGGCGGTGGTAAGATTTTGGATGGCATGAAACAAGTTATGAGTCAAAAGTATAATATTAACAATGCTGCAACTGTGTCAACAATACAACAACTTCATCAATTGCCTGCCGTATTACTGTTGCAGACTGATCCGACTGATTCACGATAATACTAAAAACTAGCGGCTCATACTTCGGCGCATTCATATATCCAGATAGAGAAACTACACCCGTTAACGTACCTGTTTTTGCTTGCACAATGCCCTCAGCAGGTGTTTCTTGAAAGCGGCCTTTCAGAGTTCCACTTTTACCCGCCACAGGTAAAGATGCCCGATATATATATGCTGTTGGTGTTCTTGCAATTGCCCGCAAAGTTTGTACAAAAGCTTCTGGTGTTACTAAGTTACGACGTGATAAACCTGAACCATCCACTAAAATGTAATTAGCTGGATCGACCCCCAATTTAGTTAAACTTGCTTTGACAACTTCTAAACCGACATCAGCACTAGTCTGATTTTTCAGTCTGATTTTTTTCACAGCTAATGCTCTCAGCAGTACTTCAGAATAAAGATTATTACTATTTAAATTAGTTTCTGCTAATAATTCAGCTAAAGGTGGTGACTCTACAAATGCGATTTCTTGCTGATTCACACCACCATTTACTACTAATGTTTGTCCCAAGTTAATTTTTTCTGTTGCTAAAGCAGTACGGAAGCGTCGTAAGAAGTAATAATTAGGGTCAACTACAGGCAAATCTATTAAAGATGGTTCAGAATTCGTTGCCAGTTGTCCTTGAATTCGTAATACTGTTCCTGACAATTCGCGGGTAACATTAACGTAGTTCGGTTGATTTTGGGGAACGGTTACTGACTGATTAATTATCCGCCACTGTTTCGCTTCACCAGGATCAATCCACACTAATTGTAAAGATTTACCTACAGCCTGCGGTACAAGTTTTAAGCTAAAAATATTTTGATTCAGAATAAAGCTACTGACTGGTGCGCCATAATCTGACTGCACATCTTCCCATTGCCAGGTGGGGTTAACAATATCACCTTGAATATAACTATCATCAGCAATCAACTGCTGAATTTGGGTAATACCTTTCTTTTTTAACTGCTGTGCCAATTTTTGCAGTTCTGTATCGCTGAAGCTAGGATCTCCCCTACCGACAACACGTAAAACACCATTGCCATTCTGATAAATAGAGGTACGAATCCGAAAATTAGCACCCAATTCCTGCAATGCAGCTGCTGTTGTCAGCAATTTGACGTTAGACGCAGGAGTAAAATATTTTTGAGCATCTCGACTGTAAAGAGTTGGCCCCGTTGACAGAGGTTGTACCAAAATTCCCCAGCGCACCCGATTAAATAAGGGACGATTGATTACAGCATCTATAGCTTTTCCCAGTTGGCTAGAGCAAATTGATTTTGTGGTAGTTGTTGGTGCAACTGTGGTTTGTGCTTTCGCAACCCTAGAACTAAATCCTATCTGACTAGTCAAAAATATTAATAAAACACCCAGTGGTTGATTTAAAGTCTTAAGTCTCACCAATTTTCCTTATCCCAAAGACAGATATTTTTACCTTGCAAACAATTTCCTTCCGGAGAGAGAAGAATTGGCTCAGTAAAGTTACTTAATTAGTATAGGGAAGATGTTCACATGTTTCATACATAGGCGATGTCTACGATGGTCACTGAGCGCAGCGTCTCGTAGAGAAGTGCTGGCTGCGCCTACGCACAAACATATTTATGGGACTACAAAGTAGAAACCCAAGTCAACCTGCATATACAGAAATACGAAATCGAGGCAATGGTGTGAGTACATTTTTATCTGGTGTAGCTGTATTACTCTCTACTTTGGCTTTGGGATGTAGCGGCTATGTAGCTTATGAAGTTTTCACGTTGCGGCAGACACTAAATGCTACTAGTACAGCCAGTAACACCATTCCCACTCAAGTCCCAAGTCCTACAGCTACAATTTCTCCACAAGCAACACTATCACCATCCCCAGCGAGTGCTACAACTTCAGCAATTAGTCCTGGTCAATTTGTGCAGCCTGCTTTTGGCAAAAAGGCAGAAGTTGAGTTACTTTCAGCAAAACGAATTAAAGACCCAGAAACCGGAAACCGTGATGTGGTAAATGTGCAAATGCGGATTCGTCGCCTTGCCACAGACGGAGTTGTTGGTAGCGATATTATCTCGGTTGCTAGTACAACAGCCCGCAATCCTGACACTAGCGTAACCTACAAAGGAGTTGCTCTTAACCGCTCAACAGGAAGCGTTTCTTTGTTCCAGGTACGTCCACAAGCCTCCGCAGATGCTTATATCTGGCTAAGAGTTCCCGATGGTATCAATAATTTGGACATTTTTGTGCCAGATACAGCCGCATTTAAAAATGTACCAATTTCATTTTAGCTAGCTAAGTGATCTCAAATAACTCCCCATCAAGGGGAGTCATTAGTTGTTGATTATACAAGATAATGCTTTAGTTCTCTAAACAGTAGCCTGCAACTGTAAGCAGCAGTCTAAGAGATAACCAAATTTCCAAAACCCTTTTTAATTACTTTCTCTTTCACTCCAAGAGCAATGTCGTTGACTGCCATTGATGCAGTTTGAGTGTTGCTTATAACTGTGGTTGAAGTTCTTTATTAACCATTGGTAAGAGCGTATCCCAAAATAATTTTAAATATTTTAAATAAACAAGAAATATAACGTCACAAGGTTAGCGAATAGGTAACAGAGGATTTTAATTAGTATCAATTGTCCAGGATAGAAAATAATCGGATGCGCTAACATCAGCAGTTTTGCAGCATAACTGTGATTTTCACTAGTAATCAGGGAAATATAAGTTTGATTAACTTTGCAATTATCGCAATGCTGATTCGCAGTGTTATCAGAAATGTTAACTCAAGGTTAAGGATTTAAACTATGTTGGCAATGCATAGCATGACAAATGCTAATAATCTGAACTTACGATTAGAATCTACTTTGCAAGAATTACCACTTTGGTCTGTTTACATCGAAGCAGATAGTCCAGCAAATGATTTGAATACACTCTTTAAGCAAGAGACTTTACTACCAGGAATTATCCTGGTGAAAAATCATGACTATCTGGGGATGATTTCCCGGCAAAGATTTTTTGAACACATGAGTCGTCCTTATAGTTTCCCACTATTTTCTAAACGACCTGCAATCAATCTGATTAACTTTCTTCAGCCAGATGTATGTATAATTTCTGAGGATACGCTCATTGTAGAAGCAAATAAGATAGCATTGCAGCGAGAACCTCAATTTGTATATGAGCCGATTTTAATAGAAACTCAGTTAGGTAGTTATAAGCTACTCGATTTCCATCATTTACTTTTAGCGTACTCTCAAATTCATATTTTAACATTAGCTCAACTAGAGAAAGTAGAAGAACAATCTAGAATTGCTAAAGTAGGGTTTCGTACCCTTAAGAATAACTATGCGCGATTAATTCAGAATGAAAAAATGGCGGCTTTGGGACAACTCGTTGCTGGTATTGCACACGAAATCAATAACCCTGTAAACTTTATTGCTGGCAACCTTGTTTATGCGATTAACTACACCCAAGATTTACTACAATTAATTAGCCTATACCAACACCATTATCCTGCACCAGTGGCAGAAATTAAAGCTGCGATCGCAGAAATGGAACTAGAGTTTTTAACTGCTGATTACCTCAAGCTTCTTGATTCTATGAAGTTTGGTACTGAACGTATCCAAGAGATAGTTCTTTCATTACGCAATTTCTCTCGCCTCGATGAATCTGATAAAAAGATAGTTGATATTCATGAAGGTATTGATAGTACTCTAATAATATTACAGAGTCGTCTAGTAAATCAGCAAACAGGTCAGATAATTACTATTGATAAAGAATATGGAAATCTCCCTTTAGTAGAATGCTATGCTGGGTTAATAAATCAAGTATTTATGAATATTCTATCCAATGCAATTGATGCTATCTTCGAGAGTTTTGAATCAGTTTATTCAACTCTAAAATCACCTGTAATTCGTATTCGTACTGAAGTCACAGACAATCGGCAAGTAGTTATTCGCATTGCCGATAATGGTATTGGAATTCCCAAGGATATACAAAAGCGATTATTTGACCCTTTCTTCACTACTAAACCCGTTGGTAAAGGCACTGGGTTAGGGCTATCTATCAGCTATCAAATTGTTGTAGAAAAACATTGTGGTCAACTGCAATGTATATCTACCATAAAAGAAGGAACTGAATTTATTATTACAATTCCTATCGAACTTAATTCCTGACAAGTTAGTTAAAAAATCTCTATTTTGGGTAAATACTAATCGCTTTAGGCTTTTTTGCGAGTACTTCGACGCGTAGGTGCTGGGATAGCTGGTTCATAAGCCTTAAGTCCCCCATCGCCCGTAAAAATTTCTACTTGAAATGTGCTACTGGTTTTGGCGTAATATTCGGCTACAGTCTTAATTGTCGCATCTCCGATAGAAATTTTTCTAGATGCTAGAGTAGGCCATTCAGTAGCCAGTTGTTTCAATTGCTCTGAGTTCCAAAGTTCACCTACTTGAGTTTCAAAAACTCCCCAAGGTATAACTCCATCCGCTACTTTCACTAAAATATTACCGAAAGCTTGAGCAATTTCATATCGCTTAGAGTTAGCTTGGGCAATGTGATTACCTGTTTCTATAATTGTTGCTATTGGTAGTATAAACTTTGCACCTTGTTTCTCTTCTTCCTGAAAACGGGCTTCAACTCTTTTTTTATCCCATTTATCGTTATCAGAACCACAAGTCTCTTTACCAGGTACACCTAAGTAGACGCAAAGTATGGATGTGTCAATAATCAGAACCTTTCTCATATTTAACTTTATTTATTATCAGAAAGGCTCTTTTCAATTGCACCTTTAGTTGCTAGTTTGCCTAAACTACCCGATGCTAACAAAAGAGGAAGATTTTCAATATCTTCTAAAAGTGTAAGTTTGCTTTCTCCAGTTTTAGAATCGCGGTGTGCTACAACTACAAAAGGAACTATCTCCGGGCCTAAAGCATCAAGCAAAGCTGGGTTATGGGTAGTTATTAAAATATCAATTTTTCTTTTGCTGCCAATCTCTCGCAGTATTCTTACCAGTAATTCTGCACGCGAGGGATGAAGCCCATTATCTATTTCTTCAATTACTAGTTGACTACCTTCTGGTCTAGTGAGTAGTGCTGTAATAATTGCTATAAATCGTAAAGTCCCATCGGACATAGTTCTAGCATCAATCTCTGTGATATGACCAGGTTTCCATTCTTCTTGACAGTAAAGCATTGCATCAGTACCAAATCTACCAACTTTTTCTGCCCATAGTTTTTGAATATCACCTTCCGGGAAATCTTTGATGTAGCTAGATAGAGTGGATTCTACTTCAGTTTTATGTTCTTCAGATAATGCTGCTAATACACCAGCAATATTGGAGGCATCACTTTCAAGAGTGTCAGATAGGCGTGAATACTCCCGCATTTTCGAGGGAATAGGATTCAGAATCAAAATTTCTTTTAGAGTGGAAACAACACAATTGATAGCTTTAATTTTTAAGGGAAAATATCTCTCTTGAAGTTCTTTTCCTAAAATGATCCTGCCCTCTTCGTCCGTACTTAAATATATATGATTAGATACAATGTCCTTAAAATCAAAATAATTTCCTGGCTCTTTCATGCCACTTTTTGTATTTAAATCTATTTTTTTTACAGTAAACTTTTCTACATACTTAATAGTATGATCTTCATTTAAGTTTTGACGGTCAATATATTCTTCTATAACTTTGACTTCACTTATGATTTGTGTTTGTATAACATACAAGTAGTCTGTTTTCTCATCTTCACCCTGAACTAAAGCATTTAATGTAAATTTTGTTTCAGGTTTAAATACAGCCCACTCTAAGCCACCTCTAATAGATGTAAGTGTTTTATCTCCTGCTAAAGCTGCTTCAATATTCTCACCTCTAGCAATTCGTTGTAAAAATTCTAAAGCTTCAACCACATTAGATTTACCACTTGCATTTGTACCAATAAGAACAGTCAACGGGTCAAGTGGAAGCTCGGCGTAACGGAAACTTTTCCAATTTTCTAAGATGAGTTGCTTAAGCATGACCAACTCCAAAAATGCTAAAATTATATTCCTAATACTTTTGATAGCAACTTAGGGTGCAAATTGCAGAGTTTAATACACCTTTAAAACTTCACTCACCCAACCATTCTTCACGAGAAACTCCAGCTTGTCGCAATAGCCGCGATAATAGACCCACACTAATATCACCCTCATGAGGATTGGTAATAATTACAGTAACATCACCTCGCCGCATTTGTGGGTGCTTTCCTCCCGCATACGGGCCTTCAAAACCTAGCTCTTGCATACGTTTTACTAAATTACGCCAAGAAATAGGGGTTAATCTAGACATTTTTATACAGGTTTGGTCAGTTCATTGAGATTGATACCAGCAATTAGAGGAATCGTTAACCCCAAATGTAACCGTAGCGCCAGCCAGTCACTTAAAGCTTCTCTTAACTCTCGCCTACATCCTTCTAGAGTTTGATGATTTGCCCAGACTCCTTGTAAGCTTGGAATTTCACCCCAATAAGTTTGATCATCTTCAATGATCTCATAAAGCGCTAGTTCCATTGCTTGGTCAATGTAGCTTGCTAGCATAATAATTAGATAATCCAGTACCTATCTAAATTTAGCTCCTAACAGTGGCGTAGGCAAAGCCCGCCGCAGGCACGCACAATTTTTTCATTGTTCAACATACCACCTAAAAAACAGCAAAGCCAGCAGACAAAGTAAAAAATTGCGTAATTACTCTATCTAACTGGCTACATCTCACTATGATTTTGGCGATTTATTTTTCTGGCGGTAAATCTACACTGTAAACAATCTTCCCAGCCAAGTTACGCAATGTTACCGTCATTACCTTTGTATTTCCATCAATTTTAACTCCTCCAAAGAATTGCAAACCTTCACTTGGCGGTCGATTTGCTTTCGTACCTGGAGGAAGGCTTTGAAATACTAATTGTGGCCCAAAGGTATTTTCTAATTGGTTAGGCCCAAATGTGCCAGAGTTAAGCGGCCCGGCAACAAACTCCCAAAAAGGCTTAAAGTCGGTAAACTGTGCTTTAGCGGGGTCGTAATAGTGCGCTGCTGCATAATGTACATCAGCAGTTAACCAAACAACATTCTGGATCTTTTTATTTTTGATAAATCGTAGTAAATCGGCAAGTTCTAATTCTCTTCCTAAAGCTGGGCCATCTCCATTCGCCCAAGCTTCAAAATCAGTGCTACCGTCTCGAATTATCAGCCCCAAAGGCATATCACTAGCAATCACTTTCCATGTTGCTTTTGATGACAGTAATTGCCTTTTCAACCATTGCACTTGTTTTTTGCTCAAAAAGTCTGTTTCTTTACTTGGTACTGACTGATTATTGGGGGAATTTGGCCCCCGGTAGGTGCGCTCATCCAACATAAAAATGTCTAATAATGGACCATAGTTGAAGGAGCGATAAATTTTCGCTTGCTCTGGATTATTGCTTTCATATCCAATAGGTAGATATTCTAAAAAGGCTTGTCTTGCCCTTCGAGCTAGCAAGTTAACATCCTTAACTGTATAACGCTCATCGCTTAGAAATTCACCAGGATACCAGTTATTTGTGGTTTCGTGGTCGTCCCACTGCGCCAATATGGGAACTTCGGCATTGAAACGCTTGATGTTTTCATCCAGCAAATTGTAAATATAGTTGCCACGAAATTCTGTGAGAGTTTCTGCTACTTTGGATTTTTCTGGTGTGGTGATGTTTTTCCAAATTGTGCCGTCGTCTAAAGTTACTTCTGATTGAATCGGGCCATCAGCATAAATATTATCGCCAGAATGGATGAAAAAGTCGGGATGAAGTTGGCGCATAGTTTCGTAAATTTTCATTCCACCAAAATCAGGATTAATCCCCCATCCTTGACCGGCGGTGTCGCCACCCCAAACAAAGAATATATCTCGTCCAGATTTGGGGGGAGTTTGGAAACTACCATAAAAAGGAGCGCTGTAGGTGCGTTGATAATCTAAATCTTGGAAAATCACCCGATAAAATAATTTTTGGTCTGATGGTAGATTCTTCAGATAAAGTCGTGCTGTGAAGTCGCTATTCTTTAAAGCATTGGGCCCGACAACTCGCTGCACGTTGCGAAAAGATTCGCTGGTAGAATATTCTACAATCATTTTGGCGGGGCGATCGCTCCGACTCCAAATCACAATGCTATCGTTAGATATATCTCCACTTGCTACACCATAAGGTATGCTAGGGCGCATTCTATCAGAGGTGATAATTGCAGGTGCTTCGCCAAAAACTGGTGATTTAGCGACAAAATTTGTGGAAATAATTCCACCAGCAGTGATAGCTGAATGTAGCAAAAACTGACGCCGATTTAGCTTCAATGGGTGATGAGATTCCATACTAAATAACAGCAACCTTAAACTAAAGTATTACAGGATAAGTGTTTACCACACCTTGTTATGTCAACAAGTAAAGATTGAGTTATCTAAGGGTTAATAAAATATATTTAGTTTGATGTAATCAGAATGGTAGTCTTGATTTAAGAACTACTATGAGCAAATTTATCTATGACCGAACAGAAAAGGATACAGAGCAACTAAATATATTTATGAGTTGGTTAATTTTGAATTTTGAATTTTGAATTCGGAGCGAAGCGACGTGACTGCTGCTGTCTTTCTAGAAAATGTCTACAAGTTTTACAATAATGTACCTGTAGTCAATGACTTATCATTCCAAATTGAAGCGGGGGAGATATTTGCTCTACTTGGCCCGAACGGTGCGGGTAAATCAACCACAATTCGGATGCTGACTACACTCACAAAACCGTCCCAAGGACGCATAGAAGTAGGTGGATATGATGTGACAAGCCAAGCAACGTTGGCAAAACAGAGTATTGGCGTTGTTTTGCAACAAGTCAGTGTGGATAACGATTTAACCGTCTGGGAAAATATGGAATTGCACGGGAGGCTACATCACATTAGTAACCCGCAGCGACAAAAATTGATTAATCAATGGCTAGAGTATGTTGAGCTAGCAGAAAAACGTGATGATTTAGTAAAAACCCTGTCTGGGGGTATGAAACGACGGTTGCAAATTGCGAGAGCTTTATTGCATCAACCGCAAATTTTGTTTTTAGATGAACCAACGGTAGGACTAGACCCCCAGACTAGGCGACGCCTCTGGGAAATTATTCGGGATTTAAATAAACAAGGGATGACGATGCTACTGACGACCCATTATATGGATGAGGTCGAATTTTTATGCGATGCCTTTGGTTCTACCAAGCCAGGACGCATCGGTATTATGGATAGCGGTAAGCTGATTTCTTTGGGAACTTTACAACAGCTGCGCTCTGCTCACGGTGAAGGTTTGGTGATGAAACAATTAGGTGTATCTAACGTGGGAAGTGATGGCGCTCGTAATTGGGAATATCTGTTTTTCCCATCATTGGAAGCAGCAAATATCTACTTGAATGAACAGCCCGATAAAACGGGAATGATGGTGCGTCCCTCTAATCTGGAAGATATTTTTGTGGAATTAACGGGACGCCAGTTAGATTAACCTCATCCTCCTAACTGCCGCAGCATGGCTTCTACCCTTTCTACGCCATCTGAGTCATTGCGCCGCTTGTACAAGTCACGGGCTTTCTGAAGCAAGCTGTTTGCTTGTTTGGCTTGTCGCCGCTGTTTATACATCGAACCCATCAACTCATAAGTCTGGGCGTTGTTTTTATCCAAGTCGATTGCTTGTTGGTATGCCCAGGTAGCAGCAGTATAGTCTCCCATACGAGATTGGGTTACAGCCAATCCTAAATAGGCGTTGACGTTGTTACGGTTCAGCTGTATTGCACGACGATAACCTTCCTTTGCCCCACGCGTGTCGCCCAAATTGGCTTTGATGTAACCCACAGCGTAGTAAAAATCACTATTGTTAGGGTTGATACCGATCGCTTTACGATAAGCTGCTAATGCTGCCTGGTAATTTCCCTGTTGAGCGTATAAATACCCAATACCTGAATGGATTTTAGCATTCTTCGGATCTATACTAGCTGCTTGCTGATAAACAGTGATCGCACCACCATAATCCCCGGCATTCACTAACCTCCGTCCTTCCTCCAGTAATTGCTTTAACTCTGGGTTTTTGGCCTGCGCCACTAATACCTGAGCTTGAGCTACTGAAGGTATGGTGAAAGTAAAACATCCTAGTAACACCACACTAAACATGAATGATGTTGGTTTGTACACAGTAAATTTCCTGAAATTTTAGAGGACTTTTTTCTTGTACATTAAAACAAAAATATGGACTTTTGAAAACTGTATTTCTTCGTATTGATTAAGATGTTAATAGTTCATTCTTCTTTTCTTTACATTTAGTACTACATAACAGAGTTTTTACTGAAAGATGAAGTGTCAGCGATCGAGCAGCAGGTGAAGATACGATACATATAAATCAGTACTATAGCAAAACGACACATTTTTTAATCAGTAGTTATACGTGTTACCCAGAACAACTCAACAGGCATTTGACTTAATCCTAGATTCTGATGCACCAAGCTTATAGACTTTGACATTTATTCCTATTTTTATTTCATTTCAGAGTTTGCTGATTCTCTATCCAATTTTTCTGAAATTGTTAATCATTGATACTACCATTTAAGAAGTTATCATCTAGGCATTTACATCTTTTTTGCTCATTCAAAGATAAGATAAATTTAACCTGTCAAATGTTGCATTAATCTGTTTAGGACAACACTAGACCCCAACGCGCAATCTAAAATTGTGTGAGATGATGTTTACCAAAGCTGTATTCTGTAATAATAGTTACAATTATTAAAATATTTATCCAAATACTTTAATAATAAATATCAAGATATGTCCCATATAGGAGGTTAATTTATGATTATAACTACCACTGATGTAATTCAAGGAGCTGTAATTGAGTCATATTTAGGCATTGTGACAGCAGAAGTAGTCTACGGCAGCAATTTCTTACGAGATTTTTTGGCTGGGATTCGAGATATTATCGGTGGACGCACTGCTAGCTATGAGCGTCTATTTGAGCAGGGTCAACGCAAGGCACTAGAAGAATTAGAACAACGCGCCCAACGTTTAGGAGCAAATGCTGTAATTGGGATTGAAATTGATACTGGCACAATCAATCTTGACCAGTCAGGAGTTCTTTTGCTGATTACTGCCACAGGCACTGCTGTGAGGATGCGTTAGTTTTTGATGATTTTTACTTTTGACATTCATTACAAAGCTTTAGTTAGATTAAGTCTAATGGCATACATCGTTAAAGCTGGTTTCTGATAGCTAGATAATAGTTATATTTTAAGTTAAGAGTTTTTAGATGGAAATTTTAGAAAAAATACATAAATAAACACTAAATTATATTAAAAGTTGTTAAATGAAGTTTGTTTTTTCTAGCTAAAGATAGACCTATTAAATCTTTCTATCGATAGAGATTAAAACAGAACATTTAGTTATTTAATTTGAAGCATAAAGATGAATATACCTGAGTAGGAATTTTGCTGAAACAGCACTGGAGAACATAAGCGATGTCATACGTAAATCGGACAGGCAATGACGTTATATCTACTGATACTGTGGTAGCAGGTCGAGTAGCCGAATATCACGACCGTGTTCGCTGGGGGCCAATTATTGCTGGTTTGTTGGTTTCTTTGGCTACACAATTAATTTTGAGTTCTATCATTGCTGCGGTTGCGGCAGGCACAGTTGCAGGTTCAGGGGCACCTAGAACAATTGCTCCTAACGCTGCGGGTAATGCGGGGCTTTGGTCAACTATCGCTTTACTAATTTCCCTATTTACTGGTGGTTGGGTTACAGCCCGTGCTTGTGGGCCGATGAACCGCAATACAGCTCTTCTGAACGGCGCAATTCTTTGGGCAACGACTTTGGCAGTTAGCTCATGGCTTTTAGCAAGTGGAGTATCTGGTGCTTTCGGTGTTGCTGCTTCTAACGCAGGGGAAGTTATAAACCAAGTACAACAGCAAGGTGGTGTTAATGTACCACAAGCAAATATAAGTGCCCAACAAGCTCGTGAAACGGCAGCTAATATACGTTCGGGATTGTGGTGGTTTGTGTTTGGTTCTTTGTTGGGTTTAATAGCCTCAATGATTGGAGCCGTAACTGGCGCTCGTAGTCCTCGGACTAACAATTACAATGCTTAAATAATTGTTTGACAAATCAAATGTTATTTATTTTTAAATAAAAGCACCTTTTTCAAGGTGTTTTTTGTTTATTATTTAAAATTAGAGTATTATTACCAACAAAATTACAACTAACTATAAATAATTGCTATGACCTAAAAAAACCGCCTTCCACGGTTCACCATTTGAGATATGAACCTTCAATTCCCTGTTCGCGTCTAATTTTGCCATCTTTTTCAAACCAGGCAATTACTTGCTGTGTTGTCAAATCTTCAATAGCAACACCGTACTCTTGGGCAATATGCTTCAAAAGCTTCAGTGATGAAATTGTCAATCTTGTTAAAAACTTTTCTGGGGAAGATAACAATGCTGCATCTACTTTTGCTGAGTCTTCCAGGGTTAAAAATTGTGCTGATGGTTGCTGTGGTGGTACATCCATAAATGCTATCTCAAACTTAGTTGATTATTGATAATAGGTAGTTGCTATTCAGCTATTATCCATTACCAGGGCTAGATGTAAACCAAGTTTATCTATGATAATTTTACTGACGAATTTGTACTAAATAGCCACAACGGTGTTCGCCATCAATAATCCAGTGGGTGCGTTCTACGGTACAATCTGGTAATACAGCAGCAAACATTTCTAGTTCGTGGCCACAGATACTCGGAAAAGATTCGGCAACGTTAGAAATTGCACAGTTATGCTCCATTAAGATAAAGCGATCGCACTCAAAGGAGTCATTCACATCAACAGCGTGATACTCCGCCATGAAGCCTTCCGCTTTTCTTAACTCTACTAAGTTGGCTACACGTTCTCGCAGTGAACCGTTACCCACGCGATCGCGGTATTCTTTAGCTTTGCGCTGCCACTGTTTCTCTAAAATCGATTTAAATTGGTCGTGTCCTACCGTTTCGGCTAAGGTGTCTAGCAGCGAAACCGCAAAATTTCCGCTTGCATCACCAAAGCGATCGCTCATTGTTCGGTGCAAGCGATCGCGTCCTTGACGACTCAATTCATAAAGGTGCTGCGGCCGCCCCATCCCCGCCGCCTGCACTGATGTAGAATACAAAACTAGCCCTTCCGTCTCCAAATCTTTAAGATGGCGACGAATTGCTTGGGGGGTAACGTCTAAAACTTCAGCTAGCTCCAAAGCCGTTGCTTTTTCGTGTTTGTGCAGATACTCAAGAATATCTTGCTTGGTTGAGGACTGGTGGGTAGTCGCCATCTTCATTTGGTGCGAAACGTTCAGCGAACGTCCCAAAAATTTATTTGAAAATTTGACTTTGACAACATTGTTGTTGTTAATTTAGCGTAAAATTAAGATAGATTAAACAACATAGCTGTTGTTTTACTCTCCACCACTATTCTAGCAGGCGTGTAACCATTCCGTAACGGGAGATGGGAATCGGTTAGCCGCAGCCCGTCTCCCATCCTAAAAGAGTTCCGAACACGAGAGATTATTACTGATGAGTGCCACTGTCAAAACCTTAGTCAACCAACCTTACAAGTACGGCTTTATTACAGATATTGAAGCCGACACTATTCCGCGTGGACTAGACGAGGACGTTATCCGCTTGATCTCTTCTAAGAAGAACGAGCCGCAGTTCATGCTGGACTTTCGCCTCAGAGCTTATCGCCAGTGGCAAAAAATGACGGAACCAACTTGGCCGAATGTCAAGTATCCGCCCATAAATTATCAGGATATCATTTACTACTCAGCGCCGAAACGCAAGAAAGAAAAACTCAACAGTCTGGATGAAGTTGATCCAACCCTTTTAGAAACCTTTGAGAAACTAGGCATTTCCCTATCTGAACAGAAGCGACTGGCAAATGTTGCCGTTGATGCAATTTTCGATAGCGTTTCTGTCGCCACTACATTTAAAGAAAAGCTAGCGGAAGATGGCGTTATTTTCTGCTCGTTTTCGGAAGCGTTGCAAGAACACCCAGAATTAATCAAAAAATATTTGGGTAGCGTTGTTCCCATCGCTGACAATTATTTTGCCGCCTTGAACGCCGCCGTATTTAGCGATGGTTCTTTTGTCTACATTCCTAAAGGCGTGAAATGCCCAATGGAACTGTCTACCTACTTCCGCATCAACTCTGGTGATACGGGGCAATTTGAGCGGACTTTGATTGTCGCCGAAGAAGGTAGTTATGTTTCTTACCTCGAAGGTTGCACCGCACCGATGTATGACAGCAACCAGCTGCACGCCGCCGTTGTGGAACTCGTCGCCCTCGACAACGCCGAAATTAAATACTCCACCGTCCAAAACTGGTACGCGGGAGATGCTAACGGTAAAGGCGGTATTTACAACTTTGTCACCAAGCGCGGTTTGTGTCAGGGCGTAAATTCCAAGATTTCCTGGACTCAAGTAGAAACAGGTTCGGCAATTACTTGGAAATATCCTAGCTGTGTTTTGGTGGGTGATAACTCTGTAGGTGAGTTTTACTCGGTGGCGCTGACAAATAATATGCAGCAAGCCGA
This sequence comes from Nostoc sp. EspVER01, assembly GCF_034530635.1. NCBI lineage: Bacteria > Bacillati > Cyanobacteriota > Cyanophyceae > Nostocales > Nostocaceae > Nostoc > Nostoc sp. EspVER01. The sequence continues at coordinate 171,265 of NZ_JAVRCS010000003.1, read as the reverse complement.
TACGGGTACAAAGATGATTCACGTAGGTAAAAATACCCGCAGTACAATTATTTCTAAAGGAATCTCCGCAGGTAATTCTAGTAATAGCTATCGGGGTTTAGTGAAAGTTAATCCGACGGCTAAAGGCGCGAGAAATTATTCCCAGTGCGACTCGATGCTGATTGGGGATAATGCCCATGCTAATACTTTCCCTTATATCCAGGTGCAAAATAATACTGGGAAGGTGGAGCATGAAGCTTCTACTTCTAAGATTGGGGAAGATCAACTTTTCTACTTTGCTCAACGGGGTATTTCAGCAGAAGATGCCATTTCGATGATGGTTAGCGGCTTCTGTAAGGATGTTTTTAATCAGCTACCGATGGAGTTTGCTGTGGAAGCTGATAAGTTGTTGAGTTTGAAGTTGGAAGGCAGTGTTGGATAAATAAGATAAACACAGATACATCGGCGTTCTGTGTTTATCTTTTGGAAGAATGACGAACCGCAGAGGCGCAGAGAGCGCAGAGAAGGGAGAGAAGATGATTATTGAAAATAGTGAAGTTGTGCTGTCAGTTAGGAATCTGACGGCTAATGTTGATGGAACACCGATTCTGAAGGGTGTGAATCTGGATGTGCGATCGGGTGAAATTCATGCGATCATGGGGCCGAATGGTTCTGGTAAGAGTACTTTTTCTAAGGTGTTGGCTGGACATCCGGCGTATGAGGTGACTGGCGGTGAGGTAATTTTTCAGGGACAAAATTTGTTGGAGTTGGAGCCGGAAGAACGCGCTAGAAGTGGTGTATTTTTGGCGTTTCAGTATCCGTTAGAAATTCCGGGTGTGAGCAATTTGGATTTCTTGCGGGTGGCATACAATTCTCGTCGCAAGGCGCAAGGTTTAGAGGAAATAGACGCTTTTGATTTTGACGATTTGATTGAGGAAAAGCTGGATGTGGTGAAGATGAATGCCAGTTTTCTCAGTCGGAGTTTGAATGAAGGGTTTTCTGGTGGTGAGAAGAAGCGGAATGAAATTCTGCAAATGGCGCTACTAGAACCAAAGTTAGGAATTTTGGATGAAACTGATTCGGGTTTGGATATTGACGCGCTCAGAATTGTGGCAAATGGGGTGAATCAACTGGCAAGTCCAGAAAATTCGACAATTTTGATTACTCACTATCAGCGATTACTCGATTATATTGTGCCTGATTTTGTGCATGTGATGGCACAGGGGCGAATTATTACCAGTGGTGGTAAGGAACTGGCGCTGGAATTAGAGTCTCGTGGTTATGACTGGGTGCTGGAAGAATTTGCTGCTGAGGTGGGTGTGTAATGTTTCAATCCCTGATAGGGATTTTTAATTCCAGCACTACTTAACATTGTAAACCAGTTTACGAGTATCTAATGAGTATTCAAGTATCTCCCAGTCCAATTCCCAACTCGAATTTAGTCAGTTTGACATCCACTCTGCTAGATAAAGATACCTATCTAACTGAATTGTTAAATCAGGTAACTGCACCCAAAACAGAGGGATGGTTACAGGAATTACGTGAAGGTGCTGCTAGTTGGGTACGCCACTCGACTATTCCCACCACCCACGAGGAAGAATGGCGATTTACTGATTTGTCGTCTCTGCGAAAGCTGCAATTTAATAATGTAGAGACGCGAAATTTTGCGTCTCTACAATTTGATATTTTGCCAGAAGCGGCTAACAGTCGTTTGGTTTTTGTGAATGGCGTTTTTGCGCCGGAGTTATCCGCAGTTTCGGATTTGCCGTCTGGAATTGTGGTGAGTAATTTGGCTGGTTTATCTGCGGTTGAGTATGAGGGTGTACAGCAGTATTTAGCCCAAGCGGAGGGAGCGCAAGAAGTTTTTACCGCTCTCAATACGGCTGGGATAACTGATGCGGCTGTGGTGTGGGTGAAGAAGAATGTGGTGGTTGAAACACCTATTCATTTGGTGTTTATTTCAGGTGAGACGGCGACGATTTCGCAGCCGCGTTGTTTGGTGGTGGCGGAAAGTGGTTCGCAGCTGACGTTGGTTGAGGAGTATACGAACCGCAGAGGCGCAGAGAGCGCGGAGGAAGAGGGAGTATATTTTACTAATGCGGTTACGGAAGTTTGGGTGGGTGACAATGCGGAAGTTAGTCACACTAGGGTTGAGCAAGAAGGTGCAGAGGCTTTTCATATTGGGAAAACTGCGATCGCACAAGCTCGTGATAGTCGATATACAAGTCACGCCATAACTTTAGGTGCAAAGTTGTCACGGCACAATTTAGAAATTTTGCAAACTGGTGAGCAGACACAAACTACTCTCAATGGTTTAACGATAATTTCTGGTAAGCAGTTGTCTGATACTCACAGTGCGATCGCACTCAATTATCCTCACGGTACAAGTGACCAATTGCATAAATGTATTGTAGGCGATCGCGCTCATGCAGTCTTCAATGGTAAAGTTTTTGTACCCAAACCAGCGCAGTTGACAAATGCATCCCAGTTGAATCGCAATTTGCTGCTATCGTCTAAAGCCAGAGTTGATACGAAACCCCAATTGGAAATTACTGCGGATAATGTCAAATGCGCTCACGGTGCTACTGTTAGCCAATTAGAAGATGACGAAATATTCTATCTGCAAAGTCGGGGAATTGATGAAAACGATGCTCGGAAGTTGTTAATTAACGCCTTCGCTGCTGAAGTTATCAACAAAATACCAGTTCCTTCTCTGCGAGAAATCCTTTTAAACACAGTGAATAATCTCAAGTCCCTGACTAATGAGTAATAACTAATCTACCAATGACTTTTACCTCTACCAAAACCCTTGCTGATAAAGTTCGCGCTGACTTCCCGATATTGCATCAGGAAGTCAATGAGAAACCCTTGGTTTATCTCGATAATGCTGCGACATCGCAAAAGCCTTTGTTGGTGTTAAATACCCTGCGGGATTATTACGAACACTATAATGCTAACGTGCATCGAGGTGCCCATTCCCTGAGTGCTAAAGCTACTGATGCTTATGAAGGCGCTAGAGATAAAGTTGCCAAATTCATTAATGCTGCATCGCGTCAGGAAATCGTCTACACCCGCAACGCAACTGAGGCGATTAACCTAGTAGCCTACAGCTGGGGAATGAATAATTTGCAGCCGGGAGATGAGATTATTCTGTCGGTGATGGAACACCACAGTAATATTGTGCCTTGGCAATTGGTAGCACAAAAAACGGGTGCAGTACTGAAATTCGTGGAACTGACACCTGAAGAGACTTTTGATTTGTCACAGTATAAAAAGCTGATTTCCGACAAAACAAAGTTAGTTTCAGTGGTGCATATTTCTAATACTTTGGGTTGCATTAACCCAGTGGAAGAAATTGGTGCGATCGCTCACAAATATGGTGCTAAATTTTTAGTTGATGCTTGCCAAAGTGTTCCTCACTACCCCATTGATGTACAGAAAATAGATTGTGATTGGTTGGTAGCTTCTGGTCATAAAATGTGCGCCCCTACTGGGATAGGATTTCTGTATGGCAAGTTGCAATTGTTAGAATCAATGCCACCATTTTTTGGTGGTGGTGAGATGATAGCAGAGGTGTATTTAGACCATTCCACATACGCAGAATTACCGCATAAATTTGAAGCTGGTACACCTGCAATTGGAGAAGCGATCGCACTTGGTGCTGCAATAGATTATCTTAGCAGTATCGGCATGGATAAAATTCACGCCTACGAAGCAGAATTAACAGCTTATTTGTTCCAACAATTAGAGCAAATTCCCCAAATTAGAATTTACGGCCCCAAACCAAATGCAAAAGGTGTTCGCGTAGCGTCTCCGACAGGAGAAGGGAGAGCCGCTCTTGCGTCGTTCACCGCCGGAGAAGTCCACGCCAATGACTTATCTACATTATTAGATCAAGAAGGCGTTGCAATCCGTTCTGGACACCACTGCACTCAACCATTACACCGTTACTTAGGTCTTGCTGCAACCGCACGAGCAAGTCTATCTTTCTACAACACCCGCGAAGAAATTGATATTTTCATCAAAGCATTGAAAGAAACTATTGATTTTTTTGCTGGCTTCTCTAGTTAAAAGTAGACAATATTTTAGATGCTGATTGTGCCAGTTATTAACTAACAATAGTTGGCACAACTTTGCTGTTTCAATTATTTCCAGCATCAACTAAAGTGTCATACAGTGACTTTACTTTAGATAGAGTTAGGAAAACCTTTAGCTTAACCATTTCTGATAAAACTGATATATTTGCATTTGTACATAAAGTAGATTCTCCACCATTTCTTGCAGAAATAAATATTGCGGGAAAATGCACCTTTAGCTCTTGCAAGTAATACAGAAAAATCCCGTGCAGAAATGATTATTTTTATGGAACCATCACCACTGGAACTAACTGGAAGTTTTTGAAACTTATTGAGCAAGTGATTGAAATTGATTTGGGCGAGTATTATATTAATGACATAGGTAAAATTATCTGAATTTTATCTAACATTCTGACAGAAAAAGTATTGTAATATGCTTGTAAAGTCAACCCTTGGGGAACAAAGAACAGTCTTACACAACGTTAGCTGGGAAACCTTTGAAGCCTTGCTGAGAGATACAGGTGAGCATAGAGGTTCTCGGTTTGCTTACGACTGCGGTATTTTAGAAATTATAACCCCACTTTTTGAACACGAAAATCCTAAAATTCAGTTTGACCGATTTATATTCGCTTTAGCTGAAGAACTGGGAGTAGAAATTAAAAGTGCTGGTTCTACAACACTGAAGCGACGATTAGCACTTCGAGGTATAGAACCAGATAACTGCTATTATATACAAAATGAATTGAAAGTCAGAGGTAGGGCAACGCTAAATTTAGAAACAGAACCGCCGCCTGACTTAGCAATTGAGATTGACATTACTAGCAGTTCAGTTAACAAATTGGGGATTTATTCAGCGTTGGGTGTAACTGAACTTTGGAGATATGATGGGCAAAATTTAAAGTTTTATCAGTTGATAGAAGGGCAATATGTAGAGTGTAAGTTTAGTATTGCTTTTTCTATAGTTTCAGTGAGTGAGATAAGCAGATTTATTGAGCAGAGTAAAAGTATCGGTGAAATTGCTTTGCTCAAATCATTTCGTACTTATGTCAGGGAAAAGTTAAAATAGTTGGGTTGCAATAGATATTCACCATTTACAAAGCGATACAGCAGTTTGCAGCTAAATGAGGTACAGAACTAAGGATTCACAAATCAAATTATTCTTCTCCCTCCTGCCTCCTGCCTTCTCCCAAGGGGAGACGCTAAAAGCGATCTGCCTCCTGCCTCAAAACCAGTGACTTTGTACCTCATACAAAAGAAAACTGCTGTAACCTTCTAAAGGTGTTTTTCTCCGGCGTTGGGGATTGTAAACAACATAATACAAAACCCCTATATCCTCTTAGTCTCTCGATTTTGACAACTCATTTAGGATTGCTATAGTTAGAAAAAATTTTAGTTTAACAGAGTAAAAGATAAGATCGGTAAGAATTTGAATTGCTGTGTTGGGATGTGCAATAAGACACCAGGGGTCTTTCTTTAAAATTGCTGTAACTGTGGCTATGGCATTTACGGCATCCATACCATAACTCATAAATAAATCTACCGTACCCCCATCACCAATTAACTACCACTGAGCGCCTAAAAACCACTCATTTTGATAGTTACATCTTAAACTGTAGTCTTTGACCAGTAACATAGGCGCAGCCCTTAGTAGACATCGTTTAGTAAAATCCACCATATTTTGCTTGTGCTATCTAGTTTGTACTAAAGTTAACTTTATTCAACCGAAAATTGTTATTTGACGGTTGATTGCTGTTAGTACAAGCAGCAATGACGCTGCTATTAATTCAGATAGAAGTGTATTGAATAAAATGATGGCGACTAAGGCGATGAATTGTTGTTGATGAGGATGATAACGGATTCATAAAACAGTATGATGCCCTCTCCTATCTGCCGTTGTAGCTGAACCTAAATGTACATTCTAGAATCAACTTTTGATTCACTAGAGAATAGGGTTGAATTTCTAAAGCACGTTGAAAAGCCCGGATAGCTTGACCATACTCTCCTAGTGCTGCATAACATAAGCCCATACCATGAAGCGCCCCAAAATGTATTGGATTTATCTGTATAACCATCTGACAATCTGCCAGAGATTTTTGATAATCACCAATACTGTAATAGAGGAAAGCTCGACGATTCCAAGCTTCGGCAAAATCTGGCTGGTCTTTAATTAATGCGGTCAGCGATGTTTCAGCTTCAGCAATTTCACCTGCATCCAGTAACTTTTGACTGCGGTCAATTATTTCCAGCCCATAGATTCCCTTTTGCTGAAACCAGATCCGCCAGATTTTTCTGGTTGCCTTGTCGCGCACTGTGGCATCCGGGTTTTTCAACTCTTCAAGTAAGGAATTGATAAATAAAGAATCCATGAATTTGAGATCAGTGAATATACCTTTGTATTAACTTTCTCACAAAATTTCTCGATTAAATCATTTTTAAAGTCATCTTTAAATTAGGCGTCATTAATCGCTAATTATGAAATTTCTGTGTGACTTATTGTGTTCAACAATACGACTAATACCACACTAGATATTATGTTGTATTGGTTTTTCACAAATTATCTCAGTGGCTAACACACTCTTTATTAGAACCTAAGTTTATCCGCTTATTCGCTGTACTGGCAGGTATAGAGAGTTTTGTAATGTACATTACATTATGATGTAACGCTGTAAGCTAAAACACATCTAATTTGCAGATGAAAATTTTCTCAATATCTTGTGGGGTGGGCATCTTGCCATTGGTGTCAAGTTAAGCTCAAACTTCCTATGTCAATAAGTATTTAGGCTTAAAAATTCGGTTTTCAAGGGACAAAAAACGAACTTTTTCAGGGACTATTAATGCTTTGTTTATTAGCATCACTCCCAGCTTGTGTATAGAAGTCAGAAAAAGTTCACCTTTATACTTCGTTTCTAACAAAACCTATCGTTGACAAATGGATTTTAACCTTAAGTTGACACTAATGGCATCTTGCCCGCCCTGATTATGCAACTTGAATGCTGATTAGCTTATCCATCTGCCATTGATGACCATTTGAATGAACATGGCTATATTATTCCTGGGTTGGGAGATTTAGACACGGCGGGCTACGCGGGAGCTTATTTGGCACAAAATAAGCTAATTACCTATGAGCAAATGACGATCAAATCCAGTTATTAGCCGAACACTTCATAAATCGTTAGTTAACAAATTTTACTTCGTCAAAATTGGAAATATTATTAAATCAATGCATACTAGATACATCACATTGGTACACTAACTTCATATAAAATAGTGATTTATTTTATCAGAATCCATAATCATCTACTATAATGTTGGATACTTAAATTTTTCGCTTATAGCAATAAATATTACATAGTAGGTACTAATGGTACAACCGACTATTGGACAATTAGAAACAGAAATATCACAGCGGATTATAAGTTTATATAATGATAGACTAGGTAAGTCTCCTAGCCAAATCATTTGTCATTTTTTTGATACTGAAATCGTAATTTCTCTAGAAAACTCTGTTACCCAAGCTGAACAAACTTTACTCAAAGGTGGTTATGATACTTTAGCTGAACAAGTACGATTATATTTAGAAAAAATAATTAAACCAGATTTAAAAAAATTGATTGAGGAAATTATTGGTCAACCTGTCCTCTACCTGATGACAAACACCAATTTAGCAACAGGTCGTACTGGGATTGTTGTAATTCTCAAGGAATTACCCGAACTTCGTAATCCCGAATCGATTCCTAAGATAAATGTTAGAAATTTAGCTGAATGATGTGACGACTGATTACCACTTCTAATTGATTAAAATCATAGGGTTTAGTAATGCAATCATCAAATGCTGTGAGCATCGTGGAGCGATCGTCTTGTACCGTTCTTAGAGGTGTGACTGCAATAATTGGAATGGTAGCAGTTTTTGAGTCATGCTTGAGATCGTCAATGACTTGGTTTGCACTCAAGTTAGATAGCTTCATATCTAGCAGGATTAAATCTGGTTGATGAGTTTGTGCCAACACTACAGCCCTCACTCCTTGTTTGGTACAAATACATGAAAAATTTAATATTCCTAGATGAGAATTAAGTAGCTCTAAATCATGTAAACTCTGTTCAACAACCAAAATTAAAGGCTGTGCATTCATAAGCAGTTAGTCCTGTCCAAGAAAACCTATTCATAAAAACTCCACACATCAGAAAAACCTGAAAGTCTTTGTTTCTAATAAGTGTTTAATTTAATGTATGAGAGTATCTTCAGGCAACCAACTAAAGCATAAAAATGAATAGGTTAGTGTACAATTCATTCGGTTGTCCATCGGCGCTAAATTTTAGGAAATAACATAGCAAAGCAGTTCTAATGTCAAGCAAATAGTAGCATGATTGATGTATGTTATTGCAAGGATTGACTATAAAGATCGGTATTTTATGGTAAGTAAGGGATGTTTAAGGTACTTGAAGTTGCAGATTTATTAGCCTTAGCCAGGAGTGCCAAAATTGCGTAGGCATCGCCTTTGGTACATTACCATAAATTAATTAAGTATATTTAACCAATCAAGTAACTGACGTGCATAAGCGATCGCCTCTGGTGGTGTTGAAAGTTTACCCTCAGCTTGTGCTACCCCAATTTCAGTCAGCAGTTGACCGATAATTGGCGAAGCTGGAATATCTAATGCTACGATCAACTCCTTCCCGCTTACTAATGGAGTAGGATGAGCGATCGCATCGTTAGGGTTGAGGTAGCGGTCGATCAAAGGTGCTAAAACTTGGTAGCTCAAAGATTTAGTTTCCACTGTTGTGTGTAGTGGCTTGTCACCAGATATTGCCTCTACCAAATTATTAATTGCTACAGCTAGCACTGCCGTAGCGGGGAACACAATATCTGCGTTATGAAACAAAAAGTATTGTTCTCGCAATGACATATCAACTACTTGAAATTGCGGTAACAGTTTCAGAGCAGTAGTTACACCTCGGATTTCAGCACGACTATAAGTTAGTTCCTGTAGCTCTATTTCTGCTAATACTGGATCTGGGTTGACAAGACAAGCAAGTTTGGCAATAGCTAGCCAAGTAGTTTTAATACTATCGCGGACATATTCTTGCAGTTGTACGCCTAGTTGTTGCCACTTTTCTGTGAGTAAGGCGGCAGCTGTGTCAACTGCTGCTAGTTTGAGCAAGCTTTCACGGGTAGCATTCTTGAACAAAGGGGCAAGTAAACCATCTTCCCAAGCACTTGCAATCCAAGGAGTACCCTGAGAATTTGCCAGTAGATAGCCAACTTCTACCCTAACTCTTTCGGCTGCAACTTTGCTGATATGCGATGCCAAAGAACGAATTGCGGCTTGGGTAGCTGGCTCAATAGTAAAACCTAGTTGAGCGGCTTGGCGATAACCTCGCATTAACCGCAAAGGATCATCTTCAAAGTTCGCGGGTGATACCATTCGCAAAATGCCCTGTTGTAAGTCTACATAACCTTGCAGAGGATCGATAATTTCTTGCGTATGGGGATTATAAGCGATCGCATTTACTGTAAAGTCTCGTCTGTGCAAATCAACTTCTAAACTATCTCCTTCCTGTTGGGCAAAATCAGCCGTGGCGTGGGGAAAAACCACACGCGCAATTTGGCGTTTTGCATCGAGTAACACAAAACCAGCTTTGTAATGATGAGCGATCGCTCTCGCTACCTTTACCGCCTTCGATGGTATAACAAAATCTAGATCCAGATATTCGCGAGTTCTGCCCAGAATCGCATCTCGGACAGCGCCACCTACCATGTAAGCGGGTTGTGGCAAGAATTCCAAACTAAAAGGCCAATTTTCGGGAGCGAGGGTAGGAGGAATTGATTCAAGCATTGTAATAAAAATCAACCCAGCAACTCATGAATAACAGTTGGGCTTACGTTAGATTAACAATAAAGGCCCCTGGAGTTGGTTCTATTATGTGTATTTGCGTGAATTGCCACTATGTAGACAGCTGTGTTACCTATCATGCCGTAGAAGGGCAGCACCAACAGCCTCACTTGACTGAAACACCAGATTTTGATCCCAATGAACCTTCTATCAATGTCAACATTCGGACTAAAGATGATGTAATTGAAATGGAATGGGATGTTGTTGGTTGTCTGAGCTTTAAGCGGGAAACAGGTAAGTGGTCGAAATTGCGTCCTGGTGAATTAGTGCCGACTTGATAGAAAATGATTGGTGTATGTTACAGCTTTTTCAGGTAAATAGACCACGCGGTAGGGGCGCAAGTCTTTGCGCCCCTACAACCGATATGGTCAAAATACATGATTTCTGCTGTAATGAGATTTTGTCCATCAGCGATCGCAGAAGATAAAGAAGCCAGCCAAGCAAAAACAGCATGACCAACGCACAGCGATTAGACCATGTTGAAGATGAACTCGAAACTGTTAAGCGATTGCTAGTTTCTACTGCTAGCTACGCAGAATCAGCGAACAGACGGCTTGATGAGTTGACTATAAAACAAGACCGCACCCAATCTCACCTTGATGAGTTGACTATAAAACAAGACTGCACCCAATCTCACCTTGATGAGTTGACCATAAAACAAGACCGCACCCAATCTCACCTCGATAAATTAGGGGCACGTGTTGACCAGATAGGGGAAAAGGTTGACCAAGTTTCTGATCAGGTTGATAGTTTTATCACTCACACGCAACGCCTATTTACAAAGGCAGGCAGTGAAATAGAGGAAACAAAGGCACGAACTGAGCGATTAGAAGCACTCATGCTAAAGCTTGACCGCAATTTTGAGGAACAAAAATCTCAGTTTCAGGAGTTTCAACTGACTACAGGTGCTGCCTTAGAGCGAATTGACCGAGTTTTGGACTATCTATTGAGACAGCAAGGCGGTAATCCAAATCCCCCATCCTAGCCGCGATCGCTTAACAGCATTGGTTCTCACAAACCTTGTAACAAGACTATTTGACTGATTATTACTCAGTAGTTTTTCAATTAAGAACCGCTATGTTATATGCTTAAATAAATTACGTTAACTCTATAAAAATAGATATTTTAAGTAACTTTGACAACGGAACTAGAAGACCTTGCAATAAATAAATACGCTTTAGCACTACACACCACTACTCCTGAATTAGGACTAGCAATTAGTAATTTTGCAGGCGAGACTCGCTCTCAAGTTTGGAATTTGGGACGTGATTTATCTAGCTTAGTGCATCAATATTTAATTGAATTTATTAAACCACAAACTTGGGCAGATTTATCCTTTATCGCAGTTGCAAAAGGCCCTGGCGGCTTTACGGGAACTCGAATTGGTGTTGTTACTGCTCGGACTTTAGGGCAACAGTTAAATATTCCTGTATTTGCGATTTCAACTTTGGCGGCGGTAGCTTGGTCAGAAGTAGGCAAGAGTCAAAATATAAAAACTTTTGCTGTGGAAATGCCAGCACAACGAGGTCAAATTTTTGCTGCTATTTATCAGTTTGAGCCAGATATATCTAAACTAAAAGTGTGTTTACCAGATAGAGTATTCACACCAGAAGCATGGCAGAAAACTTTAGCGAATTGGAACACTAATTATCAGCTGATTCAAGCTCAATCTGGGCTAGCAGCGACGGTGACAAGTATTTTGGAACTAGCTAATCTCGATTGGCAAGAGGGCAAATTTCCTAATTGGTCAGAGGCTTTGCCATATTATGGGCAACATCCTGTAGAACTTTAACTGATATGCGTCAATTCCTTCGCCACGTTCTAATAATGCTAAGAAATCGCGCAGAAATAACTTACCTATAGAGCAATACGCTTAAGTTAAGGCTAAAACTATTTGTCAAAGTCAATTTTTTTACATAGACGCTGCGTGAACGCGTCTATCTGCGACACGCTACGCGAACGTAGAGAAGCGGCTTCCCGCAGAACGAGACTTTAAGGAAATTTCTACAAGCATAGCAAGTAGCACTTTTTCTACTTGTGATGTTAAAACCATAAAAGTTCAGAGTGGCAGCTATTCTGGCGTTATACAAAATCCCTCGCTGATATTGATACATAAAGTTTGTTGTTCCAACAGAGATTAAATGTATGGATTTGACAGAATTAAAGTGGACTAAAAATCTAAATCATAAGGGTGATCATAAATATTGGGCTGTTCTAAAAGTGCTTAAATTAGAACGATAAGATGCGTTTTTCTTGGAGTTTCAAGCGATCGCAGGTGCAATCCAAATTTGCCCTGATAAACTAGATTGACGCAAAAACGATACTATGCTTATGGGTACTCCCACTCAAAAAAGAAACAGTCCCAAACGTGTAGGAACTGTCACAGGTAGTTTGCGTCCCAGAATAAAACTTACCAGGACTAATTCTCCCAGCTTGACGTATAGTTCTAAAAGGTTTGTCAAGATTGCGCCCAAGAACCACAGATGTAAAATGCTACCTGTTACGTTTACTTTTGTCCAGTGCAAAATCTGTTATGGCTATTCCACAAAAACAGGAGTTTACCTTTGAATAAGGCAGGGTTTTCTGGAAAACCGCAAAACTCATCGAATGACCTTGGTGATGATATTCCAGTGGCTGTACGCGATACCCCTGTTGCAGCACCTAAAATTTGGTTGCAACCCCGAATTATGCTGATTGGAGGATTTGCGGGATTTGTCTTGCTCGCTTTAATAAGCGGTTTTTTGTTTTTCCTCACTGCACCTAAAAAAACCGCAGATTCTCAACCTTTACCAGCTACTTCTGCTACTACAACTCCAACTCCGCCAGCATCTAATAATTCCAGCGATACTGTATTAGGGCATTTTCCATACCCAGAAGCCCCTGAATCAGAACTAGTAACCATCTCCGCAAATAGGGGCATTAGAATGCGAAAACCTGCTGCCCAAAAGTTTGAGGAGATGGTAGCAGCAGCCCGGAGTTCAGGTGTAATTTTACTACCAATTTCTGCCTTTCGCTCAGTCAAAGACCAGGAGCAGTTGTTTTTTGCTGTCGGTGCCCAGCGAAATCAAACGCCAGCACAACGAGCTGCCCTCAGCGCTCCTCCTGGTCATAGCGAACATCACACAGGTTATGCAGTGGATGTTGGAGACGGAGCAGTACCAGCAACTAATCTCCAAACAAACTTTGAAAATACCAAAGCTTATCGGTGGCTACAAACAAATGCAGCACGTTTTGGCTTTGAAATGTCATTTCCCAAAGATAATGCTCAAGGTGTGAGTTATGAGCCGTGGCACTGGCGTTTTGTAGGCGATCGCAATAGTTTAGAAATGTTCTACAAAGCCAGAAACTTAAAACCCGCTCAGATATCGCCATAAAAGACAGGAGTCAAAATAATTCGTAATTCGTAATTATTATCCCATGCACGCCACTTGCTCTACTTGGGGAAACTCCAAGACCGCAGTGGCTTATAAATACACTAGGTCTGAATAAAAAATCAAATTTATTTTTTTATCAATAAATTGATTAGGTTTGTACCCTGAATGAATTATTAATTACGAATTACGAATTATGCTTCCCCTAATGGAGGCTGAAACACCACTTCCTTAAGGGCTGGACAATACCCGCGATGTCTTTAGCGATCGCATCATCGCTATCACAAAACGTAATTGCGAATTGTTTAAGGACTCTTAGGCGCTGGTTTCTGATACTTACCTGGATACTTGCGCTGAAAATATTCCTCCATAATTTCTAAGATCATCGGCGCAGCAATGCTACCACCACCGCCACCGGAATGTTCAGCAAATGCCACAATCAGAACTTCTGGTTGTTCAGCCGGTGCATAGGCTCCAAACCAAGCGTGATTTTGCTTAACACGCCCCTTCCACGCTTCAGCAGTGCCACTCTTGCCAGCCACAGGGGGAACTGTTGGCTGCTTTAAAGCTTTACCCGTACCTTCTGCTACTACTTTCCGTAGTCCCTGACGGAGAACACTTATGGTTGTCGGCTTCATATTTAAAGATTCTCGCCAGCTTTTTGCTTCTTCATTGTCTTTAAGCAAATGCGGCTGGACTCGATAGCCACCATTAGCGGGCACAGCAAACATGATGGCGACTTGTAAAGGTGTCGTTTGTAAAGCACCTTGACCAATTGACATATTAATGCTGTCGCCTACAGTCCAAGGTATCTTCCAAGTTTTCTGCTTCCATGTCTCATCTGGCACTAAACCTTTTGCCTCTTCGTTGCCAAACTCAAAGCCAGTTCTTTTACCAAATCCATACTTACGAGTCCATTCAATTAAAGTTGGGCCGCCGACTCCGCGACCAATTTGATAGAAGAAAGTATCACTACTCCACTGCAATGCTCCGACAAAACCCAATGGCCCGAACCCGGCGTGATTCCATTCACCAAATCGGGTGCCACCAAAACTCAAAGAACCGTAGGTTTGCAGGACTGTGCTAGGAGAAAATTTACCTGATTCTAGACCGGCTGTGGTGGTAACAATTTTGAAGGTACTAGCGGGTGGAAAGGCGCTGAGGGCGCGATTTACCAAGGGATGATCGGCACCTTGGACAAATTCCCAATCTTTTTGGGTGAGCTTCTGTTTTGAGAAAATATTTGGGTCAAAGGTGGGATGAGATACCATTGCTAAAACCGCACCGTTCTTTGGATCAAGAGCCACGATCGCACCGTCGCGATCGCCTAAAGCTTTTTCTGCGGTCTTTTGCATATCTAAATCTATGGTCAAGTGCAAATCGTTACCAGCTTTCGCCTGTTTCTCACCCAAAACCCGGAGCGGGCGACCTGCACCATCAACTTCTACTTGCTGACCACCCCATTCACCCCGGAGACTTTTCTCATAAGCTTTTTCCGCTCCCATTTGACCAATCACATCACCCAATCTGTAACCTTCCTGCTTCTTTTCTTTTAACTGCTCGGCGGTCAGTTCTCGCGTATAACCTAATACATGAGCTAATTCCTTGCCGTGGGGATAATATCGAACGGCCTCTGTAGAGATTTCCACGTCTTGAAGTTCGGCTTGATACTCCTTCAATGCTGTGATTTGCGCCTCGTTCAAGTCACGAGCGACCCGAATCAGTGAAGAAGAGTTAGCACCTGCCTCTTCTAATTTCTTTTCCATCTCTTCTTGGGTAACTTCGAGAATTTGAGATAGACGTGCCCCTACAACTGACCATGCTGGCTTGGTATGTGCCATCGGCCACAAATATACAGAGCGAGGATAACGAGTACTGGCTAAAAGTTTGCCATTGCGATCAAAGATATTGCCCCGTTCTGGTTGTTTGGGGATCATCCGAATTCGATTTGACTCGGCTCGTTTTCGGTGGCTTGCTCCTTCAGTAATTTGCAAATATGCCAAACGAACACTGATACCAGTGATCATCAGTAGAGTAAATATAATTAAAAATATCGGCTGGAAACTCTTTCCAACTGTACGTGTATTTTTTTGTCCGCCAAGTGGAGATGGATTCAATAAACTCATAAGCCAAAGAGGATTTCAAGATTAATCAAAATTCAAAATGAATAAACGCAATTCCGGCCAGCCTTTTAGCAATTGCTAATATGCAATTTTAAGGTATGTTAACTTCATTACAGAATATTTATCAGCAAAATAGTATATAAAACTACCATAATCTTATTATCCTTACTGAGTATAAAAGAATCGGGCGAGTATATTCTTGAACAATTGTTTTTGGCGGATACAATAAACCAAAGTGTCAAATATAGTCTGCCCAAAAGACTAGAGCAATTGACAAAATAACGTAATATCACGGCATTCTACTGAGGATTATGGCTCAAATTGTCATGCAAAATCAGAGGGGGATAACAAGTTTTCAGCCACTTGATGTTGAACTGCGTAACGTCTTCAAGTTTTTTAACCAAGAAGCAGCAGTAAATGGAATTGATTTGGATGTCAGACAAGGAGAATTTTTTAGTATTTTAGGCCCCTCCGGTTGTGGTAAAACAACAACACTGCGCTTAATTGCTGGGTTTGAAATTGCTGACGCTGGTAAGGTGTTTATTCAGGGTCAGTCCATGACTAATGTGCCCCCTTACCGCCGACCCGTCAATACTGTATTTCAAAGTTACGCTCTATTTAACCACCTGAATGTCTGGAATAACATCGCTTTTGGACTGCGGTTAAAAAAAATACCCAAATCGAAAATTGAAGCTAGAGTCCAAGAAGTTTTAAAACTGGTGAAAATGGAAAGTTTGCGATCGCGCTTTCCCAATCAACTTTCTGGTGGTCAACAGCAGCGAGTAGCTTTAGCAAGGGCTTTAGTCAACCGTCCCACCGTGGTACTACTGGATGAACCTTTAGGGGCGTTAGATTTAAAACTACGTAAAGAAATGCAGGTTGAGTTATCAAATTTACACAAAGACTTGGGGTTAACCTTTGTGATGGTGACACACGACCAAGAAGAAGCATTGTCTTTGAGCGATCGCATTGCCGTAATGAATCAAGGCAAAATTGAACAAGTTGGCACTCCCAGCCAAATTTACGAACGTCCCTGTACATCTTTTGTTGCTGATTTTATTGGTGATACTAATTTATTCAGTGGTGAAATCGTCGCGGTAGACTCCTCTAATATTAAAATTTCCACAAAAATGGGACTATCAATTGTTATTAACCGCGCTGAAGATACACCAACTGAATTATCACAAGCTGTAGTAGTGAGTGTGCGTCCAGAAAAAATACAGCTTTCGCTGTATCCACCTAATTTGCCAGTTAACTGTTTTGAAGGACGGCTTGTCAACGTTATGTATTTGGGCACACACGTTAATTATGTTATGCAATTAACAAATGGCATTAGCATTAATGTGTTGCAACCTAATACTTTTGGCACTTTACCAGACCGCGACACACCTATTTACGCTTGGTGGTCAGAAACTGATTGTTTAGCTATTAGTCAATAGTCACAATAATTCGTAAAGGGGCTTGAAAGCCGAATGAATTAATTATTAATTTTGTCCGTAATTACGAATTACGTTAGCGTAGCGTTAGCGACGCAGGAGCGTCATTACGAACTACGAATTATTTGGTCAATGCTGAATTGGAATTGTAATTACAAACTCTGTTCCTGCTGCTGGTGTTGAATGACATTCCAGTTTGCCACCATGTGTTTCTGTAATGATTTGATAACTGATAAACATTCCCATACCTGTCCCCTTCCCTACAGGCTTGTTAGTGAAAAACGGATTAAAAACTTGTTGTTGAATCTGTTCTGACATACCTATTCCATTATCAGCGATCGCAATTTTTACCCAACCTGAATCTATGACTGATGTCCGAATGGCGATCGTGGGAGTTAACAACCCAGATGTTAAATTGTCTATTCTTAATTGTGCATTCTCAATTGTCCATTCTTCTAAAGCATCAATGGCATTCGCCAATATATTCATAAACACCTGATTGAGTTCTCCACCATAGCATTCCACTAAAGGTAATGTGCCGTAGTCTTTGATGACTTGAATGGCTGGAAGCTTTGTTGTTTCTTGCAAGCGATGTTGTAATACCATTAAAGTACTGTCGATACTTTCGTGAATATCTACTGCTTTAAACTCGGCTTCATCTATGCGTGAGAAGGTTCTTAACGACAGCACAATCTGACGGATGCGCTGAGTACCAACTTTCATCGAACTCAATATTCTTGGTACATCTTTTTGGATGTACTCTAGGTCAATTTCCTCACACAAAGCCTGAAATTCCGACTTATTACCAGATTGCTGCTGATAGTGAATTATTCGCAACAGGTCTTGAGTATATTCCTCTATATAGGTGAGATTACCGTGAATAAAATTAACGGGGTTGTTGATTTCGTGAGCAACTCCAGCCACAAGTTGACCCAGACTAGACATTTTTTCTGCTTGAATCATTTGTGCTTGAGTTTGTCTGAGTTCTTGAAGAGTTTGTGCTAAATTTTCTGTTTGTTGTCGCAATTGGTCTTCCATCTGTTTGCGTTCACTGATATCCCTAGCGACACAAACAACCGTGTTTTCGCTCATGCTGGCAATATTCGCCTCAAACCAAACCTCTTGCCCACCTATAGGCAAGCTATATTCTACCTTCACAGTTTTTTTAGTTAAGAGTGCTTGTTGAATAGAGTTGAGAAAATAGTCGGCACAAGCAGAGGGTAAAACCTCATATATTTTTCTGCCCAGCAGTTCCGCAGGAGGTTGGTAGAGTAAGGGCGCACCACTAGGAGCGATTTTTAAGTATCTTCCTTCGGCATCCAAGACAAGAATCACATCCTGCATAGCGTTGAACAAAGCGAGTAATTCGGCTTGCGAGGCTTTGATTAATTCTTCAGCTTGTTTGCGACTGCTGATATCGCTAATAGCGCCATGAAGACCAATAATTTCACCATCTGAATCGAAAATTGGCGAAGCCACTGACCTCATCCAGCACCAATTTCCATCCTTTTTTTGGTGGCGAAATTCTATTGCGATTCGCTGTCCTTTGGTTTCCACCATTTCTTGAATTTTTCTCTGGGCTAGAGGGAAATCATCAGGATGAAGCAGGGGGGCAAAGGGTTGACCAAGTAGGTCTGAAGGTTCCCATCCTAAAACATTTTTATACTGTGGTGAGACATAAGTAAAAAGACCTTCCACTGACATAGAGAAAATCAGGTCGCTGATATTTTCCACGAGTTGGCGATACTTAGCTTCACTCTCAGCCAAAGCACTTGCCGCCGCTTGATGATGCCGTCCGCGAATTTTATTTGTTGATTCCACCAAGGCAGAATTATCTACCAATTTCGACTGTAATTCTATCAGTTGTAAATCCTGTGGGACTTCATCAGTAACTAATTCCCAAATTTGATGTTGTTCGGCTAACAGCATAGTTGAATATAGGTTTTGCAATGCTTCTAGCTGTTGTAGCAATTGGGTATTTTGCTGACGTAAAAGCAATATCTCTTCATTGATTTTTTCAGTACACATGTTCAACTCCGATTTACTTTACTTAGTGCTGTTTGCAGATAGCTAGGGTTGAGCCAGTCCTGCCTGACTCAGGACTTACATTGCTCCAAAGCTTAATTTATCCAACCGCCAAGATGCCTTTTCTGTATGAACGCTACGTGTCCATGAGCAAGTGTAGTGACAGAATCTTCTTAGCTAAAGTTGGTCTACTCAGTACTGTTTATTGCCGCACTGGAATTGCAATTACAAACTCTGTACCTTTTCCTGGGGAGGAGTTGCAGTCTATTGAACCCCCGTGTTTTTCCACAACAATTTGACGGGCGATCGCCAACCCTAATCCTGTACCTTTACCCACAGATTTCGTAGTAAATAAATGGTCAAATATCTTTGATTTGACTGCTTCACTCATTCCTTTGCCATTATCTGCAATGGCAATTTTTACGAGATTATCTGTTATGGAAGTGGTAATATGAATGCGGTTAGGATTGGCTTGAATATCTTCAAAACTTCGTCCGAAATTCGATTCATCTAAGGCGTCAATGGCATTTGCCAAAATATTCATAAACACTTGATTTAGTTGCCCAGGAAAACATTCAATCAAAGATAAATTTCCGTAGTTAGTGACAACTTCAATCGCGGGACGTTGTTCGTTAGCTTTCAGACGATGTTTGAGAATTAAAATCGTACTATCGATACCTTCGTGAATTTTGAATTGCACTTTATAATCTTTATCGGCACGAGAGAAAGTGCGAAGACTAGTGCTAATATTTTTGAGTCTGTCGCACGCCATTGTCATCGAATCAAGCATTTTGGGCAAGTCTGATAAGCTATATTCCAAGTCAATTTCTTCGGCATGGTCGAGGATTTGTTCGCTCTTATCGGGTAAAGTTTCTTGATAGAGTTTTAAGTGGTCAACAAGATCAGTAAACGTTGGTTTAGCTTGTTCGAGACTGGCAGCAATAAAACCTAAAGGATTATTCATTTCATGGGCGACACCAGCAACTAAGTTACCCAAAGCAGACATTTTCTCACTTTGAACAATTTGTAATTGCGCTTGTTGCAATGCCAGTTCTGCTTGCTTGCGATCGCTAATATCCAAAAACAACCCATCCCAAACCAATGAGCCATCCGCGCGCCGTTCAATTCTAGATTCGCCGTGAACCGACTTAACGATTCCTGAAGGGGTAATGATTCGACCCTCCCAGCACCAAGGAGATTGAGTTTGAACTGTGTCAGTCCTTGATTGCTGGTAAGAAGCCACATCATCTGGATGTACCATTTTCTCGAAAAACTTTGGTTCGGCAGCAGCTTGCTCTGGCGTAATTTCGTACAAATTGTAACAGTCACCACTGATGTAGTTTAGCGAGAGGATGCCATCAGCACTCATCTGGTATTGAAAAACCACCCCAGGCACGTTGTCTACAAGTTTTTCAAAACGAGAGTTACTCGCACTCAATTGGGCAAACGACTGTTCTAATTGTTGGGCATATTCTAAGGAACGTTCATACAGTCGGGCATTTTCTAGGGAAATTGCAGCTTGAGCGCAAAGCAGGTTGAGAAGTTCGATGCGATCGCTTGTAAATGCTCCCGTTGCTAAATTATTTTCGAGATATAAAATGCCCATCAACTTCCCTTGATGCAAAATCGGGCTGCACAAGATACTTTTCGGCTGCTGACGCATGATATATGGATCGTTGGCTAAAGCCGGATTGGCACTTGCATTCACCAGCACAGCAGTTTGCCTATCATGCAAGACTTTGTAAATCAGTCTGTGGGGAATGTCCTGGCTATCTTCAATCGGAAGACGCTGCAAGACAACTGGCTTTGAACCTATGGTAATCGACCCTTTGATTAACAGGCGATCGTCTCGCAACAGCATAAACACGCATTTATCAGCCCCAGCATTTTCAATGACGATCTCAAGCAATGATGAAAGCAGTTTTTCAAATTCGATTTCACCTGAGATAGTATGAGAAGCTTTGAGAATGGCAGCTAAATCTAAAGCAACAGATGCATTACTACTGTCGGAAATGCTGGAACTGATGGATGTAACATTTGCCAATGAGAACATTGTGTCTCTAGTGGAGAAGGGAGTATGGATTTGCTGGAGGATAGGGGCTAGCAGTTGCAGATAGTGTCTTTCCAGATCGGCAATTTTGGCTTTTGCACCCCATTTTGCGTAACAATAGTAAGCTTCTTGTATATAGCCTGCGGCAAATTTTTCTTTGCCCCATTCGAGGCAGAATTTGGCTGCAAGTTCGTTTGCTAAGGCTTTTTCTTGGAGGTAGCCATTGACTTCAGCTCCAGAAATAGCGCGATCGAACAGTTCAATTGCTTCTGTTTTTTGTCCTGATAAAACGCTTAAAACTGCATTCACGAGATCGTATTTATGAGCAAAGTTTTCAGGACAACTAGCTGCCCATAGACTCAGTTGCGCTTGGTTTGATTTAACTTTTTGGATGTAACTATTGTCTAAACCTAGAGAATGAGTCCGGCAGTATTCAGTGATCGCAATAGATTGATAAAAATTGAGCGCTGCAACCTGATATTTTCCAGTAATTGTACCAACGAGGTCTTCAGCCCCCTGAGCCGATTCCAATGCCTCCTCATAGCGCCCGTAAAAACAGAGAATTTTAGTTTTTAGGAGCAAATAGTGACAAATTGCATAATCACTGTTGTTTATCCTACATGTTTCAAGATGCTGCTGTTCAGTCGGGATATCAAGAGCATGACTGGCTGTAAGTTCAGCAAGCGCAATGTTTAATCCAGAGAGTACATCCACAGTCAGCTGATAGTTAAGTTTCTTGGCACAAAATTCTAAATATTCAGGAAGATTTTGCTGAATTTCTAATAAACTTTCTCCTGCATAAAATGGATTGAGCAGCTTGTACATCAAAAGATTACCTGAGAAAACCATCTCCCCAGACTGTAGCCCAGCCACTAATCCGCGATCGAAAATCGGCCCAGAGCAACGCAAGGGACGCACCCAGGAAAGCAAATTATTCCCCAGCATATAGCAAGCTTTACATAGATTTTCTGCTTGCTTAAATCGTTTGGCTAAACTTTCTGCAAGTACTCCAAATTCATAGCCAGATTGATAGTTGCTCTGATAATATCCGAGATACATTCCATAGGCGGAAAATCCATTTCCTGATTCAGCTATTACGCCAAAATTGAGAGATACTGAAACCATCGATAACGCGACGACAAAGTATAGCTCTCCTTTTTGGAGAACATAAACAGGGACGATTAAATTATTCAAGATTTTGATAATCAGGCGTTTTTCTGGATCGGTGGTCTCTGGTTCATCAACGAGCTGCTCTATTGTGCGATCGCCTATTTTCAATTGAATCTCACGTTGGTAATATTCAAGTTTTTCTGGTAAGTCTATTTCTGATAAATCAAAATTCAAGCAAGACAATGCCTTTTGTCCATACTGAAGTGCTTGGAGGTACTGACCTTGCAATGTGAACATCAAAATTGCTAGGTTAAAGGCTTCAGCTCTTTCAATTTGTTGTCTTGCAAAGCTAGAAATCGTTTCAACAATGGCTAGAGAAAATTGAAAATCCCCAGACAAATACTTAACTTCTGCGAGATTGAAATAAACATCTAAAGACTTTTCATAACATTGCTGCCAACTATCTGGAGGTAATAAGCTCTCAGCTACCGTAAAGTAGTTAACAGCAACCCCATAGGCAGTAGACTCTTTAGCCTTTCTCCCGGCAATAGAGTTTAGCTGTAAAAGTTCTGAACGTTCTTCCTGGCTTTGATGAAGTACAAAGCCCTCATTTAAGTGATTGACGATCGCAAAAATTTTGCTGCCTTGTTCTTCTGGCGAAACATTAGCAAGCAGAAGTTTGCCAATTTGGAAATGGGTTGCTTGTCTCAAAGTTTCAGGAATGAGAGAGTAAGCGGCTTGCTGCACTCGGTCGTGGAGAAACAAATAACTAACAGTAACGTTATCAACCGCTTCTACATCGTCTTCCTTTCCTTGGAAAAACTTGTAGGTTGAGTTTTCTGGAATCACTAACCCCTCTTGAAGCGATCGCCACAAATCTGCTGCTACACTATCTTGAGTAGCTTCACAAACTACTGCTAATGTTTCTAAATCAAATCGATTACCAATGCACGCCGCTAGCTTTAATACTTGCTGTGTTGCTTCTGGTAGCCTCTGCAATCGTCGGATCGTAAATTCTACAACATCATCCGTCAGAGCTAACTGTGTCACTTGGGTTAAGTTACACTGCCAATAGCCGGAGGTACGATTGAAAAAAATACATTCTTCCTCGTGCAGTCCGTACAAAAACTGAATGGTGAAAAATGGATTTCCCTGAGTTTTTTGGTAGACCAAGTGCGAAAGCGGCGCTGCAATATTATTTGAACACTGCAATGTATCGGCAACCAAACTGGTAATATCTAATTCATTCAAAGCAGCCAACATCAGAGTATTGAGATTGACACCTTGTTTTCTAATCTCATTCAGGGTTAGCATCAGCGGGTGGGCTGAAAAAACTTCATTATCTCGATAAGCTCCGAGTACGAGTAGATAGCCTGCTTCTGACTCGCTCATCAACAATTTCAAAAGGTTCAAAGAAGCAGAATCGGCCCACTGCAAATCATCGAGGAAAATCACTAAGGGATGTTCTTTTTTCGTAAATACCCGAATAAATTTGCCAAAGAGCAGATTAAACCGATTCTGAGATGCACTACCAACCAACTCGATTATCGGGGGTTGGGAACCAATAATGCATTCTAGTTCGGGAATGACTTCAATCAGAACTTGTCCGTTTTCACCAACAGCAGCAAGCATTTGCTCCTTCCAGTGAGCTAATTCTGTATCGGATGCGCTGAGGATTTGTCCCATCAAGCTGCGAAAAGCTTGGACAAAGGCTGAAAACGGAATGTTGCGATTGAACTGGTCGTACTTTCCTTTGATGAAATAGCCGCACTGTTGGGTGATGGGTTTGTGGACTTCATTCACCACCGTAGTTTTGCCAATACCAGAGAAACCAGCCACCAGCATTAGTTCAGAACTGCCGCTAGCAACCCGCTCGAAGGCTTTGAGTAAAGACCGAACTTCTTTTTTCCGTCCGTAGAGTTTATCGGGGATAATGAAGCGATCGCACATATCATGCTGTGCAATTTCAAAACTTTCAATCTTACCCGAAACTTGTAACTGATGCAGACAATTTTCTAAATCAAATTTCAGCCCCAAGGCACTCTGATATCTATCTTCAGCATTCTTCGCCATCAATTTACTGACAATTTTTGATAGTACAGATGAAATTTCTGAATTAATTTCGTGTACTAATGGTGCGATTTTTGCAATATGAGAATGTACCAACTCCATTGGATTGTTGGACGCAAAAGGTAACTCTCCCGTGAGTAGTTCGTAGAAAGTTACACCGAGTGAGTAGAAGTCTGTGCGATAGTCAATCCCCCGATTCATTCTGCCTGTTTGTTCAGGGGAAACATAAGCAAGTGTCCCTTCTAACACATTAGGATTTACGAGGGTTTGGGTTTCTCTTGGTAAAAGTGATGCAATACTAAAGTCAATTAATTTAACTTGTTTTGTTTCGGGATTAATTAATATATTGCTAGGTTTGATATCTTTATGGATAATGCGCTCTTGGTAAAGCAAATCTAAGGTGTCGCACAGAGTGATCGCGATCGCTAAAAATTCTTGTAGAGATTGGAGATTTCCTCTTATTTTCCACTCACTGAGAGAAATTCCGCCAAAATCTTCCATGACCAAAGCATAGCCATTTTGGTAAGGTTCTAGGCTATAAGTTTGGACAATTAGAGGTGAGTTGAGATTTTTCGCAATGACATACTGATTGCGAAACGACAAGAGTTCGCTGAAATTGGGATAAGGATTTTTCAGCAGTTTGATTGCTACTCTTAAGGAGTCAGTTTCTCGAACTGCTAGATAAACCACGGTTCTCGAACCGTTGTAGATTTCTTCGGTAATGTTATATCCGGGAATTCTCACAAAAGTGGCTACCATATTGCTGAAGAAGTGATGATTTACAGATATAGTGTTCCCAGATATATCAAGTGATTTATATAAAAGTAAATATTTACACCTTAATTTCGATGATAAATTCACTACCCTGACCAACAACAAAGTTACAACTCAATTTGCCGCCGTGGGTTGATTCCACAATTTGACGGGCGATCGCTAATCCTAAACCCGTTCCTTTTCCCACAGATTTCGTAGTAAATAAATGGTCGAATATCTTTTGTTTGACTGCTTCACTCATCCCTTTGCCATTATCAGCAATGGCAATTTTTACATAGTTATTTTCAATAGAAGTGGTAACTGTAATTCGGTTGGGATTGGCTTTGATGTCCTGAAGATGACGCCCGATATTCGATTCATCTAATGCATCAATAGCATTGGCTAAAATATTCATAAATACCTGATTTAATTGACCGGGAAAACATTCAATTTGAGGGAGATTGCCGTAGTTGGTGACAACTTCGATTGCAGGACGTTGTTCATTTGCCTTGAGACGATGTTTGAGAATGAGAATAGTGCTATCAATACCTTCGTGGATATTAAACGGCACTTTGTAATCGCGATCGGCACGAGAGAAAGTGCGGAGACTGGTGCTAATATTTTTCAGTCTGTCGCACGCCATCGTCATGGAATCAAGCATTTTGGGCAAGTCTTCCAGGCTATATTCCAAGTCAATTTCTGATTCATGGTCTTCGATTTCTTCACTCTTATCGGGTAAAGTTTCTTGATAGAGTTTTAAGTGGTCAACAATATCAGTAAACGTTGGTTTAGCTTGTTTTAGACTGGCAGCAATAAAACCTAAAGGATTATTCATTTCGTGGGCAACACCAGCAACTAAGTTACCCAACGCAGACATTTTCTCACTTTGGATCATTTGTAATTGTGCTTGTTGGAGGTTATGTAAAGCAATTTCTAGCTGTTGGGAATACTCTAGCGATCGCTCATACAGTCGGGCATTTTCCAAAGAAATTGCCGCTTGAGCGCAGAGTAAGTTGAGAAGTTCGATGCGATCGCCACTAAATGCCCCCGTTGCTAAATTATTTTCTAGGTACAAAATACCCAGCAACTTGCCTTGATGCAAAATCGGGCTGCACAAAATACTCTTGGGCTGCTGACGCATGATATACGGGTCGCTAGACAAGGCGGGATCTGCGGTTGCATCCAGCAGCACAACAGTCTGTTTGTTGTGGAAGACTTTGTAAATCAGCTTGTGGGGAATATCCTGACTGTTCTCGACAGGAATTTCCTGCAACAAAACTGGCTTGGAACCTGTGGTCATTAAGCCTTTAATCAGCAGGCGCGAATCTCGCATCAACATGAACACACACTTATCAGCTCCGGCATTTTCAATGACAATCTCAAGCAACGATGCAAGCAGTTTCTCCAGTTCGATTTCGCCGGAAAGAGTCTGGGAAGCTTTGAGAATGGACTTTAAATCCAGGCTGTCTGAGATGCTACTGCTGGAACTCGAAGAACTGGTGGAGGTGACACTCCCCAGGGCGAAGACGGTTTCGTAGGTGGATAAGGGAGAACGGCTTTGCTGTAATATGGGGGCAAGTAATTGCGGATAGCGGTTTTCTAAATCAGCAACTTTGGCTTTTGCACCCCAACGGGCATAGCCATAGTAAGCTTCAGTCAGGTATTCCCTAGCGATGCGTTGTTTGCCCCACTCCAGGTAAAACTTTGCTGCAAGTTCATTTGCTAAGGCTTCTTCTTGAATGAAACCGTTGGCTTTAGCGCCCGCAATGGCCCGCTCATAGCCATCAATTGCCTCCGAGATATTGCCCAAAACTCGACATCTTTCTGCTGCCAAGAGAGGCACCTTGTGCTGGTGATTCATAGGGGCATTCTCTGCCCAGGTCGATAGGTTAGCGTGATGCTGTTCCGCTAAAGCAAGTAATTGTAACTGCTCATCCTCAGACTTACCTGCTACCACCGCTAAATAGGTTAACCCCCCATAGAAATGCAAGGCGGGAATATGCAGCATTCCAGCAATACCACCTAAATATTGGTTAGCTTCATTGAGATATTCAAGGGCGCGGTTATAATCACCATACAAATAAGCCAAGATTAACTTGTAGATGTAAGCAATGCCAAAGCCTGTTAGTTGCTTATTTTGAAGGTACTGTGGGAATATTTTCGTCTCGTCATAAGCATCTCCAATCAAGAGAGTTGGTTGATGGTTTTTTTCAAGCAAGCGCCCAAAGAATGCTTGGTTCATTGTTAAGTAGGCGAGGGCATTATCCTGCTTTAGTGGAGCAATGGCAGAACAAAACTGAGCGACTTCTGATTGAAGGGCAGATAATTCTTTGCCGGCATAGAAATAAGCGTAAAAATAGTGGCTTAGACAATAGCCTAAATACAAAAAGTCACCGACTTCTATTCCAGCTAAATACCCCTGCTTGAGCAAAGCAGCCATAGAAATCATAGATTCTTTTTGATGCTGGACACAGGCAGCGAAAAAAAGGATTGTCAGACACTTATACGCTTTTGTATTGAGCCGATCGATTAAAGCTAAAGCCATTTTTCCCAAGCGATAGCCCCGATCGAGTTGACCCAAGCCCGTTGCTAAGAGCAAGCCATAGACAGCATAGCCAACACTCGAAACAGGAGCATTGCCAAACTGGAGCGACAAGCTCACAATGTTCGCACAAACAAAGGGCAGAAATGCGGGTTGAGCTATAAATACCATTGGCATGATTATTCCCAGCATTTCCATGACAGCCATCATGGTCGGGTCAGTCATTACAGGCAAGTTGACCAAATCCTCAATGACTTTCCTCTCTAGCGCGACTTCCACATTTTGAAAGGTTTGTTCGCTGAGGCTCGGTGTGATGTCTGAGGGAAATTCTATCCCCAATTGAGTGATGGCGTAGGCAGCAATGGCGATCGCATCCGCCAATTGATTCTGAGCCGTCAACACCCTGATTTGCACCATGTAAACAGGCACTTTATCCAAGACCGTCTGAGCCTTATCCAAAACCTCTTGAACTTGGGTAATTGCTTCCTCAAAATCAGCCTTTAAACAGTCGACATCTGCGGCGATCTCATGGAGTTTTAAGCTCAACTCATACTGACTTTGCCAACTATCTTCCGAAAGTAATTCCAGTCCCACCGTCACCAAGTCTCTCGCCACGCCATAAGCGGTTGCCTTTTTCGCTTTTTCGATCGCAGCTAGATTTAGTCGAATCAAAGACTCACGTTCGGCTTGATGACTTAGCAACCCACGACTTAGATTTAGATGACTGACAATATCAAATAACTTCTCCTCTCGCTCTGCTGCTGACAAACGAGTTTGGAGTAACTGACCCATTTTCAGGTGAGTGGCCTGTTTTTGGTCTTCAGGAATTAGTGAGTAGGCGGCCTGTTGCACGCGATCGTGGAAAAAGCGATAGTGAATTTGCTCAGAAATCTCTTCACTCAGGGAGCGATGCTCCTGGGGTTGGTTATCATCCAAATAAAACTTATAGATTTTACCCTCTGGCACAATCAGCCCCTCTTGGAGCGCAGACCACAAAGTCAAGGCTACTTGAATTTCGTCTTGTTCTGAAACAATCGTCAAAGTCTTGAGGTCAAATTTTGCCCCAATACAAGCGGCAAATTTAAGCTGTTCTTGGGTGGTAACGGGCAGTTTTCGTAACTGCAAAGCCATGAATTCCACCACATCATCGGTTAAAGCTGCATCCTGTACCTGCACTAGGTCGCATTGCCAGTGACAAACCTCCCGGTCAAAAGTAATCAGACTATCTTGATGTAATGCCTTGAGAAATTGGGTCGCAAAAAACGGATTGCCCTGCGTCTTTTGCATGACCAGGTTGGTTAAGGGCTGCACGGCGCTTTGTGAGGCTTGAAAAGCATCAGCAATTAGGTGATTGAGGCTATCAGTACTCAAGGGACTGAGGGTAAGAGTTTCAAGGGTAACATCGGCATTTTCTAGGGTCTTAACTGTCATCAAAAAGGGATGACCGGGAAACACTTCATTATCTCGATAGGCTCCTAAGACTAAGAGACATTGAGAGTGAGATTGAGCTTCCGTCAACAAACTTTGCATGAGGCCCAAGGAGGCGGAGTCAGCCCATTGCAGGTCATCGATAAAGATGACTAGGGGATGTTCTACCTTCGCAAAAACCTGAATAAAGTTTTGGAACAGACGGTTAAAGCGATTTTGGGCTGCCTCACCGGAGAGTTCTGGAGTGGGAGGTTGCGACCCAATAATCCGTTCGAGTTCAGGAATTAAATCGATGAGGACTTGACCGCTATCTCCTAGTGCTTTGAGCAGCTTTTCTTTCCAGGTTTGTAACTGCCGATCGGATTCTGAGAGTAGTTGATTCATCAAGTCGCGCAGTGCTTGAACAAAGGCTAACAGGGGAATGTTGCGGCTGAATTGGTCGAATTTGCCTTTGATGAAGTAGCCTTTTTGCTGGGTAATGGGTTTGTGGACTTCATTGACTACGGCGGTTTTACCAATCCCAGAGAATCCTGCCACTAGCATGAGTTCTGAACTGCCTTGGGAAACGCGATCGAAGGCTTTAAGTAATGCTTGAACCTCGGTTTCTCGACCATAGAGTTTGTCGGGGATGATGAAGCGATCGCACACATCCCGACTCACTATTTCAAAACTTTCAATCTTACCTGAAATTCGTAACTGATGCAGACAATTTTCTAAATCAAATTTTAGTCCCAAGGCATTCTGATATCTATCTTCGGCATTCTTCGCCATCAATTTACTGACAATTTTTGATAGTACAGATGAAATTTCAGAATTAATTTCGTGTACTAATGGTGCGATTTTGGCAAGATGAGAATGTACCAACTCCATTGGCTCGTTGGAGGCAAAAGGTAATTCTCCTGTTAGTAATTCGTAGAAAGTTACGCCGAGTGAATAAAAATCTGTGCGATAGTCAATCCCCCGATTCATTCTGCCAGTTTGTTCTGGGGAAATATAAGCGATTGTCCCTTCTAATACATTGGGATTTACTAGTGTTTGAGTTTCCCTTGGTAAAAGTGATGCAATACTAAAATCAATTAATTTAACTTGTTTGGTTTGGGGATTAATTAAGATATTGCTGGGTTTAATATCTTTATGTATAATGCGCTCTTTATAAAGTAAATTTAAGGTGTCGCACAGAGCGATCGCTATTTCTAGAAACTCCTGTAGAGATTGTAGATTCCCCCTGAATTTCCATTCCTTGAGAGAAACTCCCCCAAAGTCTTCCATCACCAATGCATAGCCATTTTGGTAAGGTTCTAGGCTATAAGTTTGAACTATCAGAGGTGAATTCAGATTTTTGGCAATGGTGTACTGATTGCGAAACGACAAGAGTTCGCTGAAATTCGGATAGGGATTTTTCAGCAGTTTAATGACTACTGCTAAGGAATCAGTCTCTCGATACCCTCGATAAACTAAGGTTCTAGAACCATTGTAGAGTTCTTCAGTTATCCGATATCCAGGAATTCTAACAAAAGTGCTGACCATAACTGCTCAAGGAGTGACGATTTATAGATATAGTGTTCCCAGATATATTAAGTGGTTGATAAACAACACCAAAGATTTACATTGCAATTTCAATGATAAATTCTGTACCTTCACCGATAACAGAATTGCAACTCAATTTGCCGCCGTGGGTTGATTCGACGATTTGTCGGGCGATCGCTAATCCTAAACCCGTTCCTTTTCCCACAGATTTCGTCGTAAACAAATGGTCAAATATCTTGTGTTTGACTGCTTCATTCATGCCATTAGCATTATCAGCAATCGTTATTTTCACTTGATTATCTTTCAATGAGGTTTGAATTGTAATCTTGTTAGGATTTTCTTGGATCTCTGCAAAATTCCGCCCAGTATTCGACTCATCTAAGGCATCAATGGCATTAGCTAGGATATTCATAAACACCTGGTTTAGTTGTCCAGGAAAACATTCAACTTCAGGCAAATTGCCATAATCGGTTATTACTTCAATTGCTGGACGTTGTTCATTGGCTTTGAGGCGATGTTTGAGAATTAAAATTGTACTTTCAATCCCTTCATGAATTTTAAATGGCACTTTGTAATCTTTATCAGCGCGGGAGAAAGTTCTTAAACTAGTGCTGATATTTTTCAGGCGATCGCACGCCATCACCATTGAATCAATTGCCTTGGGTAAATCTTCTAAGCTATAATCTAAGTCAATTTCTTCTGCATGATCAATAATTTCAGTACCCGGATTAGGGAAACTTTCTTGATAAAGTTTCAAGTGTTGCACAAGCTCAGCGATAGTGGGTTTAGTTTGTTTGAGACTTGCAGAAATAAATCCCAAAGGATTATTCATTTCATGGGCTACGCCAGCAACTAAATTACCCAGTGCAGACATTTTCTCACTTTGAACAATTTGTAATTGGGCTTGCTGTAAATCTTCTAAGGCTGTTCCGAGTGCTTGAGATTTTTCTGTAACTGCTGATTCAGCTTGTTTGCGATCGCTAATATTAATAGTTGTTCCAACTATGCGATAAACTTTGCCTGTCTCATCTTTTAATGGACTGAGTGTGGTTAACCACCAAGTTTTCTGGTCATTAAATGTTAGACATTCTTCATAGGTGATGGGTATTCCGGTCTGAAAACAATGCAAATATTTTTGCTCGACTGCTGCACCTTCGTCAGCAGCCATTACTTCTTGCGGAGTTTTACCCAGCACTTGAGAAGCAGGTATACCAACCGCTAATTCGCAAGATTTACTCCATCCTGTGTACTCAAACCTACCATCATCACGGATATCAGTCACAAATATCAGACAGCCAACACCTTCGTAAATACTATTGAGGAACTTTTCTCGCTCCTGGAGATGATTATATAACTGGGCATTTTCTAAAGAAATTGCGGCTTGAGTGCAGAGGAAATTTACAAGAGAAAGGCGATCGCTAGTAAATACCCCTTGAGTCAGTTGATTTTCTAGGTAAAGAATCCCTACTAAACGCCCTTGATTAAGAATCGGGGTACATAATACACTCTGGGGTTGTATTCGGTGCATATATTCCCCAATCAACCCAATGGTATCTGTTTTGCAATTGTCTATAACAACTGTTTGTTGAGTATTTTTGACGTAATTGATAATTTTTGCAGGAATCTCTTGACAAGTATTTAGTGATTGTGGTTCAAGAATGGTTTGTATTTGGTCATGATTGATCGAGGTAATTGCCCTAACTTGCCAAGTATCATCTTGGGGAAGAATGAGTACAGCTTTCTTGGCGCCAGAGTTTTCTAGGATAATGTGGGTCAAGCTGGCAATGAGTTGATCTAATTCCAGAGAACTGGAGATAGTTTGAGCAGCTTTGAGGACAGAGGTAAAATCTAATGTCTGGGAAATACTAGTGCTGCCAGTGGTAGAAGTGCAAGTAGATGAGGAAGTGCTACGAAAGCTAATAGTTTCTAGGGTATTGAAGTTGATTCGTTGCTGTTGCAGAATGGATTGCAGTAGTTGGGGATAGCGTTTTTCTAAGTCTTCTATTTTGGCTTTTGCGCCCCAACGAGCGTAACAGTAGTATGCTTCTTGCATATATTCTTGGGCAACTCTTTCTTTACCCCAATCGAAATAAAATTTGGCTACTAATTCATTGCTAAGTGCTTCTTCTTGGATGTAGCCGTTGGCTTTAGCTAGAG
Organism: Nostoc sp. EspVER01; assembly: GCF_034530635.1. Taxonomy (NCBI): domain Bacteria; kingdom Bacillati; phylum Cyanobacteriota; class Cyanophyceae; order Nostocales; family Nostocaceae; genus Nostoc; species Nostoc sp. EspVER01. Next base: position 138,727 of record NZ_JAVRCS010000003.1, on the reverse strand, counting down.
TTATGGCGCGATCGTAATTTTCCAGTGCTTCTACTTTATTGCCCAACACTCGTTGTTTCTCAGCCTCAACTAAATGCCATTTATGCAGATGATTTGTGGGAGCATTTTGCGCACAATGGTGGAGAGTGGTTTGATGGATTTCTACCTGGGCGAGAATTAGGGAAAGTTCAATTTCTGGATGGGTGGAAAATAGAGCTAGGTGCGTCAGGGCTGCATAAAAATGGGAAATCGGAACAAAAATCAATCCTGATACGGCAAGTAAATACTTTTTCCCTTCCTCAATGTAAGCGATCGCAGCTTTGTAATCACCAAAAGAATAGGCAAGCAACAGTTTGTAGATATACAACTCAGCCATCACCGTGAGTTCATTAGCCTGATGATGTTTAGGAATCATCACCGTTTCATCGTAGATACTGCCGCTCAAACAATCGGGCTGAATTTGGGTTTCCCTAAAGTTTTCTGCCGCCTGCCGCATAATACTTACATAAGTCTGGGCAGAATGTTGCTTCGCCTGAGTTAAGGCGGCGTTGTAACTTGCGATATCTAATTCCAAATTGCTAAGTTCAGAGCCACTCCAAAAGACCGCATAGCTGTAACAACATACGTTATAGCCAGCGTGTAAAAAATCGCCAGTTTCCATACCAGAGGTAAAACCAGCTTTCAACAACGGTATCGTTGCTGAGAGAGTTTCTTGGTGATGCTGAATAAAGCCACCAAACAACATGGAAATCGTGGATTTGAATTCCCGCACATTAAACCGATCTAGCAAATTCAATGCCAATTGCCCAAAACCGTAGCCCCCTTCAACCTCTCCCAAAAAGGCACACAGCACCATTCCGTGCAGCCCATACCCCACAGTTGAGGCGGGCGTATTCCCAAACTGAAGCGATAGAGTCACCATTGTGGAGCTAATTAGAGGCAATAAACCCGGCATTCCCTGAAAAACGGGTGCAAACAACATTCCTAACAGTTGCATGGCTGCCTGTGCTTGAGGATCGGTCATCACTGGTAAGTCAGCTAGTTCCTCAATTCGTTTGCCTGCAAGTTGACTAGCAAGGACTTGTAAAGCTTTACCAATCTCAGCATTGTTTGGCTCGATGGGTAGCTCAACTCCCAATTGCTTTAAAGCATCTCTGCCAACTGCGATCGCTTCTAATAGTCTGCTCTGGGCTGTCTGGGCAGCAATTTGAATTTCGTAAATTTTAACTTTGTCTAAAATCGTCTGGGCTGATTGCAACACCTGTACTGCTGTTTGTTCCATGCCATCAAAGTCAGCATTTAAGTAGGCGGCTTCGGCGGCGGCAACATAGAGACTCAAAGTCAATTCATATTGATCTTGCCAGCAATTCACTGTGAGCAACTCAATCCCAGTTTGTAAATAGGCTCTGGCAGCAGCATAAGCAGTAGAATTTTTAGCTTTACCTGCTGCTGCTAAGTTAAGTCGAGCTAAGGCTTCTCGCTGGTGCGGTTGGGCGATCAACTCTTGCCCTAAATTCAAATGCCCAACAATATCAAACAGTTTTTCTTCTTGTTCTATTTGAGAGGAATTTTCTAGAAGTAATTGACCAATTTTGAGATGAGTTGCTTGTTTCTGGTTATCAGGAATTAGAGAATAGGCCGCTTGTTGTACTCTGTCATGTAAAAATCTATATTTGGCTAATTGTTTATTGGTATTTCCTGTTGACAGCGCCAATCGATCGTGATTTTCTCCCTGATAAAATTTATAAACATCACTAATTGGTAAAATCAACCCTTCTTGTAAAGCTTTCCATAAACTCGCAGCTGTTTCAATTTCTGATGACTCCCAAACAATCGCCAAGGTTGCTAAATCAAATTGATTGCCAATGCAAGCGGCTAACTGCAATACATTTTGAGTTGATGGAGATAGTTTCTGTAATTGAAATACCATGAATTTAACAACATCATCTGTCACCGCTTGCTGATTTATTTTGGTGATATCACATTGCCAATACCCTAATTCAAAGTTAAATTCAATTAATCCATCTTGGTGTAATGCTTTGAGAAACTGGATGCCAAAAAACGGATTACCTTGAGTTTTCTGAAATACCAATTGAGAAACAGGTAATGCCGAATCTTTTGTACATTTAAGTGTATCAGCAACTAACTGATTCACTTGCGATTGACTCAAAGACGCTAAAGTAATCGTATTAATTGTGGCTGCTGTTTGTTGGATATCATTCAAAGTCAACATTAATGGATGTGCTGAATTGACTTCGTTATCACGATAAGCACCGATTAAAAAAAGATGTTTCGTATCAGCCATTAATAACTGTATTAACATCAAAGATGCTGAATCTGCCCATTGCAAATCATCTAAAAACATCACTAATGGATGTTTCTCACTGGTAAAGACTTGGGTAAATTTCTGAAATAATAACTTAAACCGATTTTGAGCGGCAGTTCCCGATAATTCTCTAGCAGGTGGTTGTTGACCAATAATTCTTTCTAATTCGGGAATGACATCAATAATTACCTGTCCATTATCACCTACAGCCGCTAAAATATTGGTTTTAAATTGCTGGATTTGAGCATCGCTTTCGGTTAATAATTGCCCCATTAAATCGCGGAAGGCTTGTACAAAAGCACTAAAGGGAATATTTCGTTGAAATTGGTCATATTTCCCTTTGATAAAATAACCGCGCTTTTTGACGATTGGTTTATGAACTTCGTTAACTACAACGGTTTTACCAATACCCGAAAAACCAGCCACCAGCATCATTTCTGTCGCACCTGTACTAACGCGCTCAAATGCTTGCAGGAGAGTTTCTACTTCTGTTTCTCGTCCATAAAGTTTATCAGGGATAATAAAGCGATCGCACAGATCCCGTTGAGCAATTGGGAAATGCTTAATTTCACCAGTTTCTAGGAGTTGAGATAAACAAGCTTCTAAATCAAATTTCAGTCCCAATGCACTTTGATAGCGGTCTTCAGCATTTTTTGCCATCAATTTTATTACGATGTCACAGAGAACTTGGGGAATCTCTTTTCTATCGCCTAAAATTGGTGGAAGTTTTGCTAGATGACAATGTACCAACTCCATTGGGTCGTTTGAATGGAAGGGTAACTCACCCGTAAGTAGTTCATAAAAAGTGACACCTAAAGAATAGAAATCAGTCCGGTAGTCAATCCCCCGATTCATTCTTCCTGTTTGTTCGGGAGAAATATAACCAAGTGTCCCTTCCAAAACATTGGGATTCATCAGTGTTTGAGTTTCCCGTGGTAGTAGGGATGCAATACTAAAGTCAATTAATTTAACTTGTTTGGTTTCTGGATTAATTAAAATATTGGCGGGTTTGATATCTTTATGAATAATCCGATCGCGATACAATATATCTAAGGTGTTGCACAGTGCGATCGCTATTTCTAAAAACTCCATCAAAGATTCTAGGTTTCGCCCAATTTTCCACTCCCATTCGGCTACGCTCACGGCAAGCCCACTCCTTAATCCCCAATCCTTGAGAGAAATCCCCCCAAAATCTTCCATTACCAAGGCATAAGTATTTTGATACGGTTCTAGGTTATAGGTTTGGACGATCAGAGGTGAGTTGAGATTTTTCGCTATGGTGTACTGATTACGAAACGACAAAAGTTCGCTGAAACTCGGATAAGGATTTTTCAGCAACTTAATCACTACGGGTAATGAGTCAGTCTCTCGATAACCTCGATAAACGATGGTTCTAGAACCATTGTAGAGTTCTTCGCTAACCTTATATCCGGGAATATTGACTCTCGTACTAACCATACTGCTAAATCTTTAAGACTCCAGATATAGTGTTCCCAGATATAAAGCGAACCCGTCGCTCCACGACTTGAAATTTTCAGGATTTAGAGTCAAAGAAAATCGGCGCTAATCCCATTCCTTCTCTACGAGACGCGGCGCGAACAAGGAGTATCCGAGATTCATACCGGAATTTCAATCGTAAATTCTGTACCCTGATTCAGAACCGAGTTAAAACTTAATTTTCCACCGTGGGTTTCTTCAACGATTTGCCGAGCGATCGCTAACCCTAATCCTGTACCTTTACCCACAGCTTTCGTAGTAAATAAATGGTCAAATATTTTTTGTTTAACTTCTTCGCTCATCCCCTTGGCATTATCAGTAATGGAAACTTTAACGAGATTATTTTCGACTGAGGTTGTAATTGTAATACAGTTAGGATTGTCTTTAATTTCTTCAAAGCTGAGTCCATAGTTAGATTCATCTAATGCATCAATAGCATTAGCGAAAATATTCATAAATACCTGATTTAATTGACCGGGGAAACATTCTACTTGAGGTAAATTACCGTAGTTGGCAACAACTTGAATCGCCGGACGTTGTTCATTGGCCTTGAGACGATGTTTGAGAATGAGAATAGTACTATCAATGCCTTGGTGGATATTGAAAGGTACTTTGTAGTCTTGATCGGCACGAGAGAAAGTTCTCAAACTGGTGCTGATGTTCTTTAGCCTGTCACACGCCATAGACATAGAATCAATCATCTTTGGTAAGTCTTCTAAGCTATAATCCAAGTCGATTTCTTCGGCGTGGTCTTCGATTTCATCGCTTTTATTGGGGAAACTTTCTTGATATAGTCTGAGATGTTCAACAATATCAGCGATAGTAGGTTTCGCTTGTTTGAGACTAGCAGCAATAAAACCAAGGGGATTATTCATTTCGTGAGCTACACCAGCAACTAAGTTGCCTAGTGCAGACATTTTCTCAGTTTGCACCATTTGTAATTGTGCTTGTTGCAGGTTTTGTAAAGCAGTTTCTAGCTCTTGTGCTTTTTGTTGAAGTTGGATTTCGGCAACTTTGCGTTCGCGTAGCACAGCTTGCTGTTCTGTAATATCATCTGCTAGGGAAGCAACTCCGATTAACTCGCCATCTGCATTTACAAGTGGATTGTTATACCAAGCACAAATGATAATTTGACCATCCTTTGTCACATTTTCATTGATACTGTAATTACCGCCCTCCTGCGATATAATTTCGACGCTGACTCGCTCAATTTCTGCTTGAATTATTTCAGGAATGATGAATTTGAATCCACAACCCAAAGCCTCTTGTTTGCTGTAGCCAAAGATTCTTTCTGCGGCTGGGTTCCAGTCAGTAACCTGGAAATTAGTATCCCATTCGATGACTGCTAGTGGAGTTTGCTGAACCAATAGGTGGAGTCGTTGCTGGGATGATTGCAACACACACTGTGCGGTGCTTAACTCCTCAAGCGATCGCTCTAGCTGTTGGGAATACTCTAGCGATCGCTCATAAAGTCGGGCATTTTCCAAAGAAATTGCGGCTTGGGCGCAGAGTAAGTTGAGAAGTTCGACGCGATCTTTTGTGAACGCCCCCGTTGCTAGATTATTTTCTAGATATAAAATGCCCAGCAACTTCCCTTGATGCAAAATCGGGCTACACAAGATACTTTTGGGCTGCTGACGGATGATATAGGGGTCATTAGCTAAGGTGCGATCGGCACTTGCATTCACCAGCACAGCAGTTTGCTTGTCATGCAAGACTTTGTAAATCAGTCTGTGGGGAATGTCCTGGCTATCTTCAATGGGAATACGCTGCAAGACAACTGGCTTTGAACCTGTGGTAATTGACCCTTTGATTAACAGGCGCGAGTCTCGCAAGAGCATGAACACGCATTTATCAGCCCCCGCATTTTCGATGACAATGGTCAGCAACGATGAAAGTAGATTTTCCAGTTCGATTTCACCGGAAATAGTATGAGAAGCTTTGAGAATAGTAGCTAAATCTAAAGCCACAGAAACATTACTACTGGATATGGCCGAACTGGTGGAAGTGACACTACCCAATGTGAACAAAGTTTCGTGAGTGGAGAGAGGAGAACGGGTTTGCTCTAATATAGGTCTAAGTAGTTGTGGATAGCGAGCTTCTAGGTCAGCGACTTTGGCTTTTGCACCCCAACGAGCATAAGCATAGTAGGCTTCAATCATGTAGTCCCCAGCAATGCGCTGTCTGCCCCAATCTAGGTAGAATTTTGCTGCTAGTTCGTTAGCAAGTGCTTCTTCTTGCGTATATTCGTTAGCTTTGGCTAGAGTTATCGCTTTGTCGTAAAACTCAATTGCTTCGGCTTTTTGTCCTAACACTCGACATTTTTCCGCCTCTACCAAATCAACCTTATGTTGATAATTCATGGGTGCATGATACGCCCATTGCTGTAACTTGGTTTGATTTTCTATGACACCCTGCAATGCTTCTGATGTTTCATCTAACTGTGGATTTAATTGTGCCAGAGTCAGCAGAGAATCATAAAGATAAAATACTGGTTCGGTGACTAATCCCGCACCAGCCATAAAATAGCGCCTGACTTCAATAGCATGATTTTTCGCTGGCTCAATTTCTCCAAACAAGAAACAAAGCATTAGTTTATACAAATGGAAAATATACAATCCATATCCATCTTTGGCAAACTCTAGCTGCGGTCGAAATTCTGTTTCTTCAAGGGCTTTCCCAGACAAAAAAGTGGTGTGTTCTGCAAAACCCAGCAGATTTAAAACAGGTTGCCAATAAATCCGGCAATAGTTTGCAGTTGTTAATTGATTTAATTGGGTCAAACTATGGCAGTAAGCGCAAATATCCTGCTCTAAGGTAGCCAGGGGTTGACTGCTCCAAAAAGAATTGAGACAAAAACTGTGGCCATTGTACCCAGTAAGTACCAAGTTCCCAAATTCTATGGCACTGGTGTAACCCTCTTGCAACAGGGGTAGTGTTTCTTTAATGTGAGATTTGCGGTGTACAACAAATAACCCCAAGATCATCAAAACATCTGTTTTACTTGCTTTGGCATCGAGTTTTGAAATAATCTGGAGTGCCAGGGAAGCAAACTGTGTTCCTGTATCCACGACTTGGAAGAAATTGCAGAGAATATTGCCATAGTTCACATAGCCGAAAGCAGAAGTCGATGTGTTACCGTACTGAATTGATAGTTTAACGGACAAAGTATTCAGCAATGGATACAGCGCAGAGCCAGTGAGGTAAGCTGCTGGGCTGATGATATTGACAATTTTAAGAGTACCAAGTTTTTCTGCATCGGTCATTTCAGGCAAGTGAACCAAATCAGCGATTTCCCTATCTCCAATGAGTTCCTTAATCTGTTGGATTTCCTGTTGAATATCTGATGGTGTCGGTGTTTCAGGAAAGGTTATGCCAAGCTGTTGTAAGATTGGTTGGGCGATCGCGATCGCTAATGTCAGTTTACTTTGGGAAATATGAGATTGAATTCTAATGCAGTAAACATTGACTTTTTCAGGTAAGGAGCGTGCCTGTTGAATGACAATATCAATAAGCTGTTCCATCGCCTCAAAATTACCGTTTAGCATTGCTACTTCCGCAGCTAATTCATATAAGGCGAGGGTCATTTCATACTGCTGCTGCCAAGTATTTTCTGATAACAAAGACAATCCTACTGTCGCATATTCACGCGCTGCTTGATAGGCGGTTGAAGTTTTAGCTTTGCGACAGGCAATTAAATTGAGGCCAGCTAATTCTTCTCGTTGAGTTGGTTGGGTAATTAAAACAGTTCCGTGATTTAATTGATTGACGATTTCAAAAATCCGGTCAACTCTAGCTTGTGTGGAAATCTGTTGTAGAAGCAGTTGTCCGATTTGGTAATGAGTCGTTTGTTTTTGGTCATCGGGAATTAGGGAATAGGCTGCTTGTTGAACGCGATCGTGTAAAAATTTGTAGGTAACATTTTGAGACTTTTCTGGCGTAATGGCTTGACTTTCTGCCCCTACATAAAATTTATAAACATCACCAATCGGTAAAATCAAACCTTCTTGCAATGCTTTCCATAAATTGGCTGCGGTTTCTACCTCTGAGTGTTCTGAAACAATTGCTAATGTTGCTAGCTCGAACTGATTGCCAATACAAGCGGCTAACTTCAGAATATTCTGGGTTGCTAACGGTAACTTCTCTAACTGCAACGCCATAAATTCTACGACATCATCGGTCAAGGCTTGTTGATTAATTTTGGACAGATCGCATTGCCAACAGCCTAACTCCAAGTTAAACTGAATGAAATTTTCTTCGTGTAGGGCTTTGAGAAATTGGGTGGCAAAAAATGGGTTGCCTTTAGTTTTTTGATAGACTAATTGTGAAAGTGGTAATGCCAAATTTTCTGTACTTTTTAGGGTATCAGCGACTAATTGATTGATTTGGGATTGACTCAGGGGTGTTAAAGTAATAGTATTAATAGTTGCTTGGTTTTTTTGGATTTCGCTCAAAGTCAACATTAATGGATGGGCTGGATTGACTTCGTTATCACGATAAGCACCAATGATCAAAAGATGACCTGTATCAGCCATTAATAGCTGCATCAACTTTAATGATGCTGAATCAGCCCATTGTAAATCATCTAAAAACATCACTAATGGATGTTCGGCGCTAGTAAAGACTTGGGTGAATTTTTGAAACAATAAATTAAAGCGATTTTGGGCTGCCGTTCCTGATAATTCTACTGCTGGTGGTTGTTCACCAATGATTTTTTCTAATTCGGGAATGACTTCAATAATTACCTGACCGTTCTCTCCAACAGTTTCTAATATTTGATTTTTCCATTGCTCTAGTTGGACATCACTTTCGGTTAACAATTGCCCCATTAAATCCCGAAATGCTTGTACAAAAGCAGAGAAAGGAATATTGCGTTGAAATTGGTCATATTTCCCTTTGATAAAATAACCGCGTTGCCGAACAATTGGTTTATGAACTTCGTTGACAACGGCGGTTTTCCCAATACCCGAAAAACCTGCTACCAGCATCATTTCTGTTGCACCAAGACTGACTCGCTCAAATGCTTGCAGTAAAGTTTCTGCTTCGGTTTCTCGTCCGTAGAGTTTGTCGGGGATGATGAAGCGATCGCATACATCCCGTTGTGCAATTTTAAAACTTTGAATTTCACCAGAAACTTGTAGCTGATCTAAACATTTTTCTAAATCCAATTTTAGTCCTAATGCACTCTGATATCTCTCTTCGGCATTCTTCGCCATCAATTTCATGACGATATCTGAAATCACCTGCGGTATCTCTTCTCTAATAACTGAAGGAGGTTGTTTTGCAATATGACAATGCACCAACTCCATTGGATCGTTTGATTGAAATGGCAAAACTCCAGTAAGTAATTCGTAGAATGTCACACCCAAAGAATAAAAATCAGTGCGGTAGTCAATTCCCCGATTCATTCTTCCTGTTTGTTCCGGGGAAATATAAGCGAGTGTCCCTTCTAATCCATTGGAATTTATCAAAGTTTGTGTTTCTCGTGGGAGTAAGGATGCGATACTAAAGTCGATTAATTTAACTTGTTTGGTTTCGGGATTAATGAGAATATTGCTAGGTTTAATGTCTTTGTGAATAATCCGTTCGTGGTAGAGTATATCTAAGGTATTGCAGAGTGCGATCGCAATTTCTAAAAACTCTTTTAAAGACGAGATATATTGCGTTTCTACAGAGGTAAAATAATTTTTGAGAGAAATCCCCCCAAAGTCTTCCATCACCAGCGCATAGGCATTTTGATAGGGTTCTAGGCTATAAGTTTGGACTATTAGCGGTGAGTTGAGATTTTTAGCTATGGTGTATTGATTCCGAAACGACAAAAGTTCGCTGAAACTCGGATAAGGATTTTTCAGCAACTTAATCACTACGGGTAATGAGTCAGTCTCTCGATACCCTCGATACACAATGGTTCTAGAACCATTGTAGAGTTCTTCGCTAACCTTGTATCCGGGAATATTGACAAGAGTGCTAACCATACTGCTAAATCTTTAAAACTTCCAGATTTAGTATTCCCAGATGTCTAAAATTATTTACCAAAAATAGCCACAATTACACCGAAATTTCAATAATAAATTCCGTACCCTCACTGAAAACCGAGTTAAAACTCAATTTTCCGCCGTGGGTTTCTTCAACGATTTGCAGACTGATTGCTAGTCCTAGACGATCCCTCGCTTTGTTAATTTTTATAACTCAAGCTTGATTAAAAACCATGCCTAACACTAGCTGACAGCAGTAACTTATTAACAGTTGCACAGATAGATACACTTAAGTTAATCTTTAAACTACCTATGGGCACTCCAATTAAAGGCATATTTAGAACCAATCGGTAACAATACAAAAGATGATTAACTATTAACTTAATGACTAACAGACGCCAATTTTTAAAAGGGGTGGCAGCACTTTCTAGCTTATCTTTAGGTGGTTGTGGCTGGAGGCTGGCTGAAGTACGTGCTAATTCTAATACCAGTAGTCAGCGTGACCAACTTTATATCTTTACCTGGACACAATATACTGACAATCAATTACTGAAAACTTTTAGCAGCCAGACTGGCATAAAAGTCCTAGCAGATGTGTATGATTCCAATGATGTCATGCTGGCTAAATTGCAAGCTGGAGGCGGTGGCACTTACAGCATCATCAACCCATCTGATTATATGGTGCAGAAGATGGTAGACAAAGGCTTGTTAACAGAAATAAATCACGATCGCTTAATCGGTCTAGAGAATTTATTTCCCCGTTTTCAAAATCCTAGTTATGACCCCAATAACCGCTACAGTATCCCTTTTAACTGGGGGACAACAGGTTTACTTTACAATTCTGAAAAAATTAAAGATGCACCACAAGACTGGGATTATCTTTGGCAAAATCAAGAGCAACTGAATCAGCGGATGACCTTGCTCAATGATGTTCGAGAAGTGATGGGTGCAACCTTACGAATGCTCGGTTATTCTTATAACTCAAAAAATGAACAAGAAATTAAACAAGCTTATGAAAAATTGAAGCAGCTAAAACCTGCGATCGCCCGTTTTGACACTGACGCTTGGCAAAATCAAATTCTAGCCGGAGATTTACTACTGGCAATGTGTTATTCAGCAGATGCAGTGAAAATCTCTCAAGAAAATCCTAAACTCAAATATGTGATTCCTCGTAGTGGTTCTTCATTATGGACAGACACTATTGTAATTCCCAAAACAGCCCCCAACCAAGCTGGAGCTTACGCTTGGATTAACATGATTTTGCAACCAGAAATCGCAGCCCAAATCACTCAACGCCTAAATATTTCTACGCCGAATAGCGCCGGATTTGAGCAATTGCCAAAAACAATCCAAAACAACACTAATTTGTTTCCCCCAGAGTCTCTGCTAAAAAATTGTGAACGTGTTACACCTGTAGGAGAATTTGAAGAGGTTTACGATCGTTATTGGACTCAATTAACTAGCAGTTAATTGAGTTAGGAGTTAGGAGTTAGGAGTGATTAATTTGGAAAAAAATGAGATTTCTAAAATAGAAGAATTGCAGCACCCCGTCAGAAATTGGCTGCAACCCTTGGTATTGCTTGCACCCTCTGGAATTTGGTTATTACTTTTGTTGGTGCTGCCATCTTTAATAATTTTCGAGTTAAGTTTAGTTGCAGACATCCGACCAGGAGATTTGGTCAATCCTAACGGATTCAAAAACTACACCAGAATATTTGACTCACTTTATCTGCAAGTAATTGGGCGATCGCTATTTTTTGCCTTTGGTACTACGGTAATTTGTTTAATTTTGGGCTTCCCCGTCGCCTATTGGATTGCTCAGATAGCGCCGCAGCGTTGGCGAAATTTATTGCTATTAGGCTTTGTCTTACCTTTGTGGACTTCTTCCTTACTCCGTTCTTATGCTTGGATTACAATTCTTCGTCCCACTGGTTTATTGAACACTTTATTCAGCAATTTAGGCTTGCCTACTTGGGAATTACTCAACAATAGTCAAGCTGTATTAATTGGCATGAGTTACAGTTTATTACCCTATATGGTTTTGATTTTATATGCTTCTCTCGAAAAGCTAGATAAGCGCTTGCTAGAAGCTGCGGCTGATTTAGGTGCAAATCCGGTGGAAACTTTTTTCCAAGTAACTGTACCGCAAATTTTTTCGGGAATTGCGGCTGCTTCCATGCTTGTATTCATCACAGGCTTGGGGGATTTTGTCGATCCAGAATTACTCGGTGGTGCTTCTAGTATGACGGCGGCGCGGTTAGTTTATAACCAGTTTCTTGGAGCAACCCAAAATTGGGGATTCGGTTCAGCCTTGAGTATGACGTTAATTTTGTTTGTTAGTATTGCGATCGCACTTTTAATTAAGTTTGGGGAAGCTGCACCCAAACGCTAAACTTTTGCCACTCACTTATAATAAAGGCATCAAACGCCAGCGAGACAACGGTTATGCTCTCACCCGATCTCAAAAATGCGTTACCAACTACCGACGAACTTCCCTGTTCAGACGATACCCCAGTGGATAACGAAGATCAAAACTTTTTGCCCAACATTCTACTTTTCTTACTTAACTCCATTTGGGCAAATCGCATGGATTGGTACTTCGGAGTAGATATGGGAGTGTATCACACTACAGGAGTAAATCCCAGAGTACCCGTAGTCCCAGATGCTTTTTTAAGTCTGGGAGTAGAACGGAAAAAGGGTGGTAAATCACGCAAAAGTTACGCGGTTTGGGAAGAAAATGGGATAGTTCCAATATTCACATTAGAAATGGTATCCCATACTCCAGGAGGTGAATACGACGAAAAGCTAGATATATATAGAAAACTCGGTGTATTATACTACGTAATTTATAACCCTGAGTTTTGGCGACGCGACCAACATCAACCCTTTGAAGTGTATAAGTTGCTCAATGGAAACTACCAACTACAAATAGGTGAACCTTATTTAATGCCAGAGGTGGGTTTAGGTATAGGACGACACCAAGCTGTAATTGGCGGGATACAACAGGAGTTTTTATGTTGGTATGACGAGCAAGGAAACCGCTATTTTACAGATGCAGAACAGGCACAACAAGAACGGCAAAGGGCTGAACAATTAGCTGAGTATTTACGTTCTCTAGGTGTAGATCCAAATAATCTACCTGATAATTCGTAATTCGTAATTACAAATTATAAATTATAAATTATTTTTCACTATGAGTAAATGATCTAAATTATCTGTATTATTGTTTATTAACTCCTTAATTTTAGAGATAAACTCATGCTCTAAAAAAGGTTTGGTTAAGTAAGCTTTTGCACCCAATTCTTGGGCAAGCTGGCGATGTTTTTCAGCGCTGCGAGAAGTGAGAATTACTACGGGTATTTTTGCTAAATTGGTGTATTGGCGGAAATTGCTCAACAACTCAAAACCATTCATTCGTGGCATCTCTAAATCGGAGACGACAACTTTAATTTCAGGATGTAACTGCAATTTTTCTAGAGCTTCTACACCATTTTGGGCTTGTATTACTTGATAGCCAGATTTTTGGAGAGTCAGAGAGAGAGTTTGCCGGAGACTAATTGCATCATCTACTATTAAAACAACTTTTGGTGACTTATAATCTGGCTCTTGAGAATAACTGGATTGGGTTTCTATGGTTGTTGTGGAAGTCGATGCCGCAAGTAATGGTGTAGATGAAAAAGTATGCCCTGATATCGACAAGGCTTTTTTATTTGACGAAGAAGCAACTGGTAGTGCCCTGATATCAAGTGTTGTTTGTTGGATTTCGCTAGATTTTACCAGTAACAAAGCATCAATTACTAAGATGAGATTACCATTGGCTAAACTACTACAACCATAAATGTATTTTGGCGGTGCGATCGCATTTCCTAAAGGTCTGATTACCAGTTCTTGTTCGCCGATTATTTGGTCAACTTCTAAAGCAACCTTTCCCTGATTTCGCTGTAGCAAAAGCACCGGATTTTTCGCTACACTTGGGTCGTGAGTATTTGAAGTGTCGTATTGAGTCTCATTATTAATGAATGAACCATTATAATTAATCAACTTTGAAAGTTGACGAAGGCTAACCATAGTCTCATCATTGTCTATATTCCAATATAAGACTTTTTTTCCTTCAATTTCTTTAATCTGTTGTTCAGAGGGAATTAATATTTTTTCGATACTGTCCAATATCAGACCATAAACAACACCTTTGGCTTGAACAAGCATTAACTTTTCTGTAGTCATAGAAAAAGGAATTTTGAGGATGAATATTGTTCCTTGGTTGGGTAAGGATTGAACTGAAATCGAGCCGTTGAGTGCGTGCATCTGAGTACGCACAATATCTAAACCCATACCGCGCCCAGAAATTTCACTTACTTTATTTGCAGTAGTAAATCCAGGCGAAAATATCAAATCTAAAAGTTCAGGTTCAGCCAGACTAGAAGCATATTTTCTAGTTTTTTCTTCAGTTTGTATGGGATAAAGTTCAGCAGCTTTTCTGCGAATTCTGTCTAAATTCAATCCTTGACCATCATCACGAACTTCGATAACAGTTTGGCTACCCTGATGATAAGCGCAGATTTCGATTAAACCTTCTTCTGGTTTACCAAGCTCTCGGCGAACTTGCGGAGCTTCAATACCGTGGTCAAAAGCATTACGCACTAAGTGTAACAAGGGATCGTAGAGTTTTTCTGCGATCGCTTTATCTACTAGGACTTCACTACCAGTAAGTTTCAATTCTACAAGTTTGGCATGAACATTCCCCAATTTATTTACCATGTGAGGGAAACGATTCAGAATATTGCCCAAAGGTGCCATTCGTGCTTCGACTAAGCTATCTATAATATTAAGAGTTAAATTCTCTTTTTGATCGCTAATTTGAGTAGCTTGTGTCAGAAGCAAATCGAGAGATTCTGTGGTTTCTTGTAGTTGCAGTGTTTCTTCTATTGCTTCATGCAATGTCATGTGAAATTCTGTATATACATCCATTTCTAGAGAGTCAAAATCTACTGCAAAACTTTGCGTTTGTTGTGAGGTAATATTTTGTATTTGTAAAGGTAGATCGCGTAAATTATTTAAAGTTGTTTGATGTCTAGTGAGTTGCTGTTCTAGTTGCTCAATTATTTCTTTGACCTGTTCATCTTGTAAACTACCCCGTTTTTGGTAAATCAGCAATTCTCCTGCTAAATAATTGAGGTGTTGCAATCTCTCTGTATCTACCCGAATAAATGAAGGTTGACGAAAGTTTTTAGTTTGAACATACTCTGATTTATCGTCTATTTCTTTGTTGATTTGTGTAGCTATATCAGGGATGACTTCAATAGCTGTTTTCGGAACGTCTATAACTACCTGCTCGTTGACAGTTAATGAATCAAGCTTTTCTGAAGAATTATCAGCCTGGGTTGTCACCACTTCAACAGCAAGGTTCTGCCTAGCTTCTTCTCCCCATATTGCTTCTAGTAAGTTATCAGGTGATTGAGAAGATACAATCTCTTTAATAACTAACAATTTTTGTAACTTGGGACTATCAAGCCAATTTTTCTCTTCACTAGTAACAGGAGGATAACTTTTATATTCTTTTGCTAATTTATGAATTTGGTTTTGTAATATTTTAATTCCTGAAAGGTAGCTATCAGATGTTTTCAGAGAATATTGAAATTTTGCAACTGCAAATAAAATGATTAAGATAATCCCATGTCGATAAATACAAAGACTTTGACTATCTTCTTCATCTTGAACAAAATCAAGAAAGTCTTTCAGCCAGTTTTCGATATAGTTCAGCAGACTTATTCTTTCTAATCTGGGAACTAGTAAATTTAAATTTAGTTCCGTCTCTGGTATTTGCATCTGGTGATTAAACCAGCCAAAAATGTAGCGAATTACTTTTAAATAGAATTTGGCAGTTGTTGGCTTTACCGATTCATTTTTATTGTTATCAGATGTAGTGAGAAATTGATAAAATTGTTCTACATTGATGATAAATGTGTCAGAAAATGAATTATTTGGTAATTCTTCAGATAACTCATTGTTTGCCACTATTGTGAGTTTTTGTAAACCTAAAGACGTTTCTCCACCAGATATGCGATCGCCTGCTAATACTAATTTTTTTGCTTGTTGTAAATCTGCAAGGGCAATTTCTGCAATTTGCTGTACCTGGTTGGGATTTGCTTGCAATGCGGAGAGAATTGTTTCGGAAATTTCTCCCAATCCAGGTAAATTTAGAGATTCTGCCAAGCCAAGAAATACTTCAGCTTGAGAGTGTAAAAACTCGATAAATTCTTCATTATTTGGTGGATTGTTAATAACTTCAGCAAGACTGTTTAGACGTTGTTCTACTCCTACTTCAAAAACAGATTGTACAATATCAAATCCCAATTCTTCAGAAGTGGGAATATGAGATTCAGCACCAAACGCATCACCCAGATTTTCTTGCAACTGTGCAAACACTGAAGTTGCTCGCTGAAGCAGTTCTTCGTCATTAACAGTACTGCCTATTAGCTCAGTATTTAATGCTATACTCAAACACTCATAAGCTTGTAATAAAAGTGTTTGTAATTCTGCATCCACGATTACTTTTGGATTGTATAAAGCCTTAAATACATCTTCTAAAAAATGGGCGATCGTCTTAATTAATTCTAGTCCAACGTTAGCTGCACCACCTTTAAGTGTATGAGTAGCCCGCATTAAATTGTGAATTTTAGTAATGCTATAATCTGCCGATAAGCTAAATAGTTCTTGTTCAATAATTTGGACTAATTCTGGGGCTTCAGCCAGAAAATAGATGTACCCTTGTTCGCGGATTTCGTTATCTGTGATCATAATTAGGGAGTGGGGAGTGGGGAGTGGGGAGTTGGGGTTGGGAGTTAGGAGTTAGGAGTTGGGAGTTAGGAGTTAAGAGTTGAGCGACCAATTGATTTTTCAGTTGTCTTGACTATTGAACTCAAAATCCGAATGATTTCGTCTGCATAGATGAGTTCATTAGTTAAATCAATATTTACTAGTTTGGACTGTTGTAGTAGACGTAGCCAGTATTTGGTTTCCCTAGCTTCTTTGTATGCAATATACATTTTTGCCAAGAAATCTTTTCTACTCTGACCACCGCTAGCCTCTTCAACATTTGCGCCAATACTTGTCCCACTTCGTAGTAATTGCTTAGAAAGCACATATTCACGTTGATTTTGCAGTTTAATATATAGGTGAATAATTTCTAAAGTAAATTTGAAACTCTTCTGTTGAATAACACTCTCTGCCAATTAGACATCTCCTTTTCTTAACTAAAAAGTTATAAGTAATTAAGGTCAAAGCATTTTACATTTGCCAATAAAATAGTGCTTTATATAATTAATGCTTTGACCTAATAGCTCTTATCTCCTAACTCCTAACCATTTTTCATTTCACTTTAAACTTACTAGCAGTTGTTAATAACTCTTGCGCCATTCCTGATAAATCTTGGAACACAGTTGCAATTTCTTGAGATTCAGCAAAAGTTTTATCAGCAATTTCTGCAACATCTTGCATTGATTTAGTGACTGTTACAGATTGCGCCATTTGTTTTTGAGTCGCTGCGGTAATTCGCTCGATTAGCTGACTAATTTCGGCAGTCGCAGAAACGATCGCATTTAAGTTTTGGCGAGTGTCGCTAACAAGATTTGTACCTTCTACTACCTGCTGAATACCAGTTTCCATTGCTACTGCAACTTCCCCAGTTTCTGCTTGAATTTCCTGAACTAATTTTTCAATTTCGATGGTTGCTGCTGCTGATTGGCGAGATAAAGAACGGACTTCATCAGCTACAACTGCAAAGCCTTTGCCATATTCACCGGCACGAGTAGCTTCAATGGCTGCATTCAAAGCGAGTACGTTTGTCTGTGTGGCAAAATTTCCAATCAAATTCACCACTTTGGAGATTTTTTGCGAGGATTCGCTGAGGCGTTTAATCTTTTTGCTGGTTTGAGCAACGGTTTCGCGAATTCCTTGGATTGCTTTTACAGTCAGGTTCATGGCAGTATCGCCAGACTCTACAGTTTGATTGGCTTTTTGCACTGCTAGTTGTACTAACTCAGCATTCGCTACTACAGCTTGAGTAGAGTCCACCATCTGTTGAATGTCATCTAAAGCTGCGGTAATCTCCTCAGATTGTTGTTGTGCCAGATTAGTCAATCCCGTTAATGAAGCTTCGCTATTGCTGGAAGTTTGTGCAACTTGTTGAGCAGCCCCTTGTACTTGAACAACAATTTGCCGCAGTGCTTGCAGAGTATTATTGTAAGCATCTGCGATCGTGCCTAGCTCGTCTTCTGTAATCGGTGCGCGTACTGTTAAGTCGCCGTTAAGGGCGGGTCTAAGGGCTTTTAAGAGTTGAATGGATCGTTGTTGTAGTAACTCCTTAGCTGCCTTTTCCCGTGTTGCGGCTTCTGCTAATTTTGCTGACTGCGCTTGTACTTGTTGCAAATATTCGGTATGTTGTAATGCCAATCCTAATTGGCTGCCAATACGTGCTAACAAAGTAACTTCTAATTCTTCCCAATCACGAGTTCCCGAATTCTGATAAGCTGCCAGCAATCCCCACAATTGTTCTCCAGCAAATACAGGCACAATTACATAAGCTTTGGCTTCAAATTGCTCTAAAACTTCAATGTGACAAGGAGAATGACCTACCTGATAGATATCATTTA
Organism: Nostoc sp. EspVER01; assembly: GCF_034530635.1. NCBI lineage: Bacteria > Bacillati > Cyanobacteriota > Cyanophyceae > Nostocales > Nostocaceae > Nostoc > Nostoc sp. EspVER01. The sequence goes on along the minus strand of NZ_JAVRCS010000003.1, from coordinate 120,299 downwards.
CAACAAAGTTTTCTCCTTGGGCATATCGACCTCCTTGAGTTTCTTGTAAGTGGGTATCTTCCCAGACGGTTTTGATATCGGGGCCTACAAGTTTTACCCAAAGATGACCTGCTGACTCTGCAACAAATTCCCCACTCCAGTTAGGATTGAAGCGATACACAGCAACGCGATCGCATCGCAATAATTGCCTGACTTCTTGAGTCGTTGTTTTGAAGATTTCTTCTACATCTAAAGATTGGCGGATGCGGTTACTTATCTTGGTGACAGCTTTCTCTTGTTCTGCTATTTGAGCTAGTTTTTCAGATTTGACTCGCACTAATTCCAAATAATCTATCTGTGATTTAGCTAGGCTAAATTGCAAGCTAGTTTGAACTAAAAAATTCACTTCCCAGCTTTGCCATTCACGGGAGCTAGAGTTTTGATAAGCTGCTAGCAATCCCCACAATTTATCCCCGAAGAATATCGGAACAATCATGTAAGCTTTAGCTTCAAACTGCTCTAAAATCTCAATATGACAGGGAGCTAAACCTACTTCATAGATATTATTAACGATAAAGTTTTCACCTCTGACATACCGACCTCCCTTAGTTTCTTGCAAGTAGGTATCATCCAAAACGGTTTTAATATCAGGGCCTACCAGTTTTGTCCAACCACTACTCACAGACTCAGCTACAAATTCACCACCCCAGTCAGGGTTAAAACGATAGACAGCGACGCGATCGCATTGTAGTGATTGACGCACTTCTTGAGTGGTTGTTTTGAAGACGCTTTCTACATCTGAAGATTGTCTGATGCGGTTGACTATCTTAGTGAAAACTTTCTCTTGTTCAACTATTTGAGCTAGTTGCTCAGATTTTGTCTGCACTTGCTCAAGATATTCCCCTTGCGAGATAGCTACACCAAATTGCAGCCCAATTTGAGTTACAAAGCTTTCTTCCCAAGGTTGCCAATCACGAGGCCCAGAATTTTGATAAGCTGCCAACAAACCCCATAATTTCTCTCCAGCAAATATGGGCGCAATGATGTAAGCCTTCATTTCATACTGTTCTAAAATGTCAATGTGACATTGAGAATGGCCCATTTGATAAATGTCATTGACTACAAAGCTTTCACCCTTGGCATAACGTCCTCCTTGAGTGTCTTGTAAGTGGGTATCTTCCCAGACCATGTAAAAATCAGGGCCTACCATTTTTACCCAACCATTACCCACAGACTCAGCGACAAACTCACCACTCCAGTCAGATTTGAAGCGATAGACACCGACGCGATCGCATTTTAGTAATTGACGTACTTCTTGAGTGGTTGTTTGAAAAAGCTTATCGACATTTGATATCCGCAAAATTTTGTCGATGACTTTAGCTACCGATTTTTTTGCTAGTAGCCGCTGTTGCTGTTCTTTTTGGAATTCAAAGCTCTGTAATTTGTAAATTAGTTCTGTTGTCAGTTGAGATAGTAGGCTAATTTCTACTTCTTGCCACTGCCGCGTTGAGTAGCAATTATTAACTACTAGTAAACCCCACACTTTACCTTCTACTACAATCGGTAAACTCAAACTAGCTTTAATTTGAAATTTATCTAACAGTTGCTTTTGATAAGGGGTAAGTTGAATTTGATTGATATCGTCAATAACTACAGCTTCTATATAGTCTTGATTGGTATATAGACCAAAAATAATTCCAGGAATATTTTCACCTAAAGTTGGTGTCCAACCTAGTGTTCTCGATTCGGCTAAAACATTACCTGATTCTCGCGAAGTAAACTGATAAATTAAGGCGCGATCGCAGCCAATCTTTTCTCTAATTTGTGCTACAGTAATTTTCAGTAATGTATCAAGGTCTGGGGCTTGGCGCATGTAAGTTGCGATGTCTTTCAACTGTCGCCGCCAAGTTTTAAATTCTAGAGCGATCGCATTTAATAAAGATATTTCACTACTAGCAATATTTGCTATATGAGCGTTACCATTCTGATTTTCTAATTCCGAGATTAGATGCTCGTTCTCATGGCTATTGTTATACAAAAATGTCATTTGATTAACCTCAAAATTGTGATTGGTAATAACTGGATATGTGGCAAGCGATATTTATCTGGTATTTACTCATTAATGATTAGGAGTTTTCAAAACAATATACCTAATCACACCTTACTAAGTATTCAATTATGAATCCCCCATCCTGGAGATTGAATAATAGTTGTAGCATCCAAATTAAAAATTATCTCCTCCGAATCATTAATAAAGTATCCCTGTAAAAAAGGTGATATTTTCGGATAAAATAATTCAGCACTTGCGGGTTTCATTTCTTTAGTATCCAGCCATTCAATATCTATAAGTTGTCGCACCAATAGTCCCAAATACTTACCTTTATTTTCTAGAACAATTGCCATCATTTTTGAAACTAAATTTGACTCTTGTGAAATTGGAGGATAACCTAACATTGCCTCTAAATCGACTAACCAAAGCATCTCACCCCGCCAATTATAAATACCAAAGACACTACTTGGCATCTGAGGAACGCCACATATTTCTGGTAATGATACTTGCAAAACTTCTGCGATGTGTTGTAAAGAAATTACAGCTGTATCAGTTACTCCCAAATTAAAACTTAAAAACTTTTCCTGGGTTTCCAAAGCTATCGATCCTTTGTCCTTGATTATTTATCTTGAGCCACTATTTACAGTTATTGTTTATTCTTGGAGAGATTCATCTAAAAAATAGTGACTTCTAGGATTTTTTGATTTATGATATTTTCACTAATTGAGTAATCGCTTTAAAATTACTACTAGTTCCTCGCGATCAATCGGTTTTGATAGATAACCATCAGCGCCTAACATATTACCCCAAATTTTATCTACATCACTATTTTTTGTAGAGCAAAAAACCACAGGTATATTGCTAGTGTCAGGATTATTTTTCAGTTCTCGGCAAATTTCAAAGCCACTTTTACCCGGTAAAATTACATCGAGAAATATTAAGTCTGGTTTATTTTGATCTATTTTGTCTTGAGCCTCTTCACTACTAGTGGCGCTAATCACAGAATAACCTGCCTGTTGCAAGTAACGGCTGATTATTTCCATATCTGTTAAGCCATCTTCAACAACTAAAACAGTATTCATGGCAATTAATCGTTAACTTTTTCTCAAAATGTAAACAAAATAGACAAATCCTAAATGATTCCTCAAAAAGAAATGGAAGGGACTAGAGACTAGCCCTAACCCCTTTGCCCTAAACAATATTCACAAATCAAATAGGACTGCTATAAATACAAAAATTTGTATTTGTCTAATTTTGATTCAATCTTTATTTATCAACCTCAGAAAAAGTACGTAATAAACATAACTTAATATAAGATTTTTGAATATAAAATAGTTTGATAACCTAATTGTAGATTCTATATTTTGGATTGAAGATTCAAGATGTAAAAATGACTGGCAGCAAAATAATTTCAAGGTAATAACATATCTAAAATCGTAAATAAATGATTTGAAGAAGAGACTTAATGTAAAATTGTTTAACCTCAATAATTTAATTTTTACTGAGGTGGAAAAGTTTATAAGTTTTGAGGAATAATTCAGAACCAAAAATTGCCTCTAACTTTCCCTAATTACAAACCTCTAAATTAGATTTACTCTTTTCACTGGATACGCTTTGTGTAGGTAAATATTTACGTATTATACTCATTACCTTATCAGCCACTACAGGTTTAGTGAGAAAATCTGTAGAACCAACTACTTTGGCACGAACTCGATCTAAAAGACCATCACTGCCTGTTAATATAATTATTGGTGTGTTGGAAAATGTAGATATTCTTCGTAACTGAGTACAAATTTCGTAACCACTAGCAACTGGCATAATCAAATCCAAAAAAATCAGGTCTGGTTTATCCTGAATCAGAGTTGGTAGAGCTTGTACAGCATCTTGAATTTTGACAAACCTCAATCCATTGGAAGTGACAATATCCTCTACCATTTTACATACTTGAGGGCTATCATCGACGCAAGCCACTAGTGGAGCAATCCGCTTCTTGGCTTGTGTGGTGGTAGAGTTATTGTTGACTTCAGTAATTCCTAAAGGCAAGTCAGGTACTTCTACCAATTCAATGATTCCTTTAAGGATATAAGGAAGCAAGGAACGGGTAAGTGGTAGTACACTCTGCTTCATTTTCATGGCTAAATCTCGCAGAGTAAATTTACCATTGATTAAATTTACAAAGTTTTTGTAGACAGATGGACTAACCATCTGCTCAAGTTGTTCTGGTCGCCGTAGAATTGGTGCTAAGTCAGGAGAAAAATTTGCTAAACCTGCTTCTGACCAAATTTTCCATGAGTCTTGCATGTGCTTTACAGACATTTCTGCACTCGTGAAGCTCATTGGGGTTTCTAAGATAACTTCTTGGTTGCGATTGCAACTTAGAGAAGCAAAGTTTCCTTGCAAAGCTAGATCAAATAATAGTTCTGCTATCGTATTTTCCGCAATAGATTGAATCTGTTCTCTCTGAATTTTCTGTTTTTTATAAAATACTTCTATCAGTTTATAGTCCCAGTAATCAATTGATAGGTCTTGCCCACGTAACTGCAACTTATCAACATCAATCTGGGGACAATTCTGGGCTATATGTCTACGCCAACGTCGGAAGGGATGAGTTCCTCCTGTTGCCCAAACTATCCGTCCCAGTCGATAGTAAAAAGTCCATTGGCTGCCCTTTGAACTCTTAATATTTAATTTGCCATTGTATTGCAACTGAGTACAAGTTTTAAATTCATTTACTAGATTATTTGAAATAAGTTCTTGATGAGCCATAGTTTGTTCCTTTTATTAAAAAGCTAGCCATTAAAAACCGATACTAGTAGAGCACAGCGTCAATCTACCTACCATCTCAATTAACCAGACAAATTTCTGAAGTCACTTGTTAAAGATAGGCAACACTTCTGTCCCAGTGTTCTAGCTATATAGCGATTGGCAAATATATGAATCAGTGCAAATGGATTTGGTATATAGCAGTCTAAATCAAGATTATTAAAAGCAAGGCGGATGTTAAGATAGCAAAACTATTGCTAGTAAAGAATTTATCTAGCATCAAGTCTTTATTGGCAGAGTTTACTTTTCTGCTAATATTTATGACTAAAGTAGGTTGCCATAGTCGACATCATAGTGTATTAATATATCATCTTAAGAATTTTCATACTGAATCATATCCGTATAAGTTCTGAATTTTTGTTTAAAAAAGATTAGCAGTCTCCAAAGAGACTTGCTTTAGTTATTCACATTCACAATATAGGTTAAAAATATTTATTTAAGTTTACTATTCTTAATTATGCTAATTGATGTCAACTTTTCTAGGGAATATTATTCTTAAAAAAAGGCGTGCTACTAAAACAAGTAGCAGCCAGATTAGAAAGTATTAATTTAGAAAATTTATTCAAGGTTGCTTGTGGTTTTGATAGCTGATAACGGCTGCTCTGAGATTACTTTGGTGTTCTGAAAGTAGACGATCGCCTTCGTCTTTTTCCAAACCAGTCCAGTGCATCAATAGGGCCAGCTTGACCCATTTACCACTACGTTCTAGTAAAAAACCAGCAGTTTCCCGACTTAAACCTGTGAGGTCTTGCAAAATTCGCAAAGCGCGATCGCGTAATTTTTGATTTGTTACTGCTACATCCACCATGCGATTGCCATAAACTTTGCCTAGCTTAACCATCACACCGCTAGAAAGAATATTTAAAGCTAGTTTAGTGGCTGTACCAGCTTTCAGGCGAGTTGAGCCGGCGATTATTTCTGGGCCTGTCAATAGGCGAATGTCAATATCGGCATCAAAGCTAACTTGTTCAGCAGGAACACAGGCGATAAAAATAGTTATAGCTCCTCGCTGACGAGCAGCATGAAGCGCACCGTGGACATAAGGCGTTGTCCCACCAGCGGTAATGCCAACTACGACATCTAATTGGGTAACGTGCCGCCCTGCGATCGCAGCCTCGCCATCTTCAATGCTGTCTTCTAAATCTTCAGAACTGCGTACTAGTGCGCCAGCACCACCAGCAATAATCCCCTGTACCAACTCTGGGGGTGTACAAAAAGTAGGTGGACACTCAGCAGCATCTAACACCCCTAATCTGCCACTTGTACCCGCACCGATATAAAATAGGCGTCCTCCGTGGCGCAAACGCTCTGCGGTGCGTTCAATTGCCTCTGCCAACTGAATTCTCGCCGCTGCAACTGCTGCAACAGCCTTTTGGTCTTCGTCATTAAACAACTCCACCAATTCCAGAGAACTGAGCTGGTCTAAGTTCAGACTATTAGGATTTACCAGCTCAGTTAAAAGATGCCCGCGTTCTTGCAAATTTGTCATTTATCATTTGTCCTTTGTCATTTGTCCGTTGTCATTTGTCCGTTGTCATTTGTCATTTGTCAGTTAGCGACCAGTGACCAGTGACCAATACTTCGACTACGCCCTTCGGCTACACTCAGGACAAGCTCAGTACAAGTGACCAATGACCAATGACCAATGACTAATGACTAATGACTACTTACAACAACCCTTCCAATTTGCGACGCATCTTCTCTAGTTCAGAATCCGACAATTCTGGTTCTTCTAGCGGCTGTTGATTGAGAGGGAAAGTATCTTCAACAGTATCCTCCTTCTGGGCATCTTCTTGCCAGTCAGTTTTTTCGACGTTAAGTTCTGGGGGAGTTACAACTAAATTGCTGTTTTCTGGGATGATTTCCCATTCATATCCAGCACTTTCGCAAAATTCCTTAATTTCTTCAGCATCCATCGGCTCCGGTGTGGGTGCGGGGAAATCCTGAGCTTCTAACATCAGGGCAAAGCGCGTCGCATCGTCTTCTGACTCGAACATCAGAATTTTATTGCGTAGCTTGCCACTTTTGGCATCGCCTTCCCGGATCGTGTGAATCCCCTCATTTTCCGTTCGAGCGTTAAAAATTAACACAAAAACACGCATTGGTGTAATCATCTGTCCTTTTTAAGGTTTATTCATATTAAAGTTCGAGATTGTGCCTTAAGGAAAGTCACAGGAATAATTTTCACTCTATTCAGATTTTCCTGAAAACGCCAATATTATTAAGCATAAGTATTGGATCGAGAAAATACCGTAACTCAACCAATGGGGTCTTGGGTTTTGTTGGCGTATCCTGGAAATGGCATACTGAACCAATGTGCCAGTTAATGCTTGTGTGTGCCAGCGACATCCGGCAATTAATACAGTGAAAGCAAATGACTAAATCTACCAATCAAGATATTCATTCCCCCTCCCCTATCCGCAAACGTTTGTGGTTGCTGGTGTTGAGCCGGGGTAGCATTGCCTTGAGTGGACTTTTGCTGTTAGGAGTTCTCGTTGGTATTTGGCGGTTGTGGACTTTTGTCCAAACAGAGTTAACGCCGTTAGCACAACAAAGTCTAACTACTACACTCAACCGTCCGGTAAAACTGGGAAGAGTTACACAATTTTCGTTGACAGGAGTACAGTTTGGGGCTTCAGCTATCCCAGCCACACCTACAGATGCAGATCGGGCCACAGTCGAATCTGTAGAGGTGGGTTTTGATTTGTTACAACTAATTTTTAATCGCCATTTAAAGCTAGATGTAACCTTAGTCAATCCAGATATTTATATTGACCAGGATGACCAAGGGCGTTGGGTTTCTACTACCATTGCGTCGTCAGGTGGAAGCAGTGCCATTAAAACCGATTTGGACTACCTGCGGTTTCGTAATGCCAAGCTGGCCTTGATGCCGGATGAGAGAGAGGGAGATGAGGGGGTAGAGGGGCAGGGGGGCAGCACTTCGACTACGCTCAGTGACCGAGGGGCAGAGGAGCAGGGGGGCAAGGGACAAGACCCAAATTCTAATTCAGTAACGGCTCAACGCCCTGCTACTACTAACAACACTCAGCAATTGCCGGTGCTATTTTCTCAACTCAACGGATCTGCTCGACTTCTAGCAAATAACCAGTTGATACGGTTTGAAGTTGGGGGTCAAGCAGACAGTGGTGGCAATATTTCCATTCAGGGAGAGACACGTTCTAAGGTGCTAGCAGGGACTTTCCAGGTGCAAGCACAAGATTTTCTAGCTGAGAATATTACTCGGTTGATTAAGTTACCAGTAGACTTACAGGCGGGTCGAGCCAATGGCGATTTGTTAGTTCGGTTGACACCTGGACAACAAACTCTATTGTTTGGCAACGCTACTGTGCAAGGGGTAACGCTGCAAATACCCAAAGTCCCGCAATTGTTGAGCAATAGTCAAGGAAACCTCCGCTTCCAAGGAACGGAGTTGCAGTTAAATAATGTGACTAGCAACTACGGCAAAATTCCTTTAGTGGCTACGGGAATCGTCGATACTCAAGCAGGTTTGAAGTTAGCAGCGCGTGTAAATGCGGTGAGTTTGGCGAATGCCCAGGAGACTCTCAAGGTAAAATTACCTGTAGCGATCGCTGGACAAGTACAAGCTTCTTTGCAGATTACCGGATCGACTAAAGAGCCAATTCTTTCCGGCTCAGTTGCCACTATCCAAACTGCCAGAATTGACAAAGTTGATTTTAATCGCATCAGTAGTAAGTTTGAGCTTGTTACTAGTTCCTCTTTACTGACCCTAAAAGATATTCAAGGTAAAGCTAAAGTCGGTGGTGATATCACGGGCGCTGGTACAATTCAACTCGGTAAAAGCCCACGACTGGATTTAAATTTCGCTGCCAAGAATATTCCAGGGGATGCGATCGCCAAAGTCTACGAAACAACACCTACCTTTCAAATCGGCAATGTCTCAGGTACAGCTCAACTAACTGGCGCTCCTACCAATGTCCAAACTGTGGTACAGTTTCAAGCTCCCAATGGAACTTATCCCGGAACTGGTGAAGTTGCGATCGCTCCAAATCGCAACATATCTTTCCGCAATGTCGCTCTGAATGTCAGTGGTGGGACAGTCCGGGCAACTGGTAGTTATGCCAATGAGCGTTGGCAAGCTGTGGCTGTTTCCTCTGGGGTGAAGTTAGAACCTTTTGTAGACAAGAGTCAACTGCAAAATGTCTCTTTGGCTGGGGCACAGTTCAATGGTAGTCTCATCCTCTCAGGCAGCACAGCGCCATTTGAAATTGCCACAATTCGCAGTGATGGTGCAGGAGTTCAAATTGGTGGCGGCACAGTTGCAGTTTCTAATATCCAACTGCAAGAACAAAGTTTCTCGGCTCAACTTGTAGCTAATGGTGTGCGGTTGGGACAAATATTAAAACAGTCTCCTCCAGCTTTAGATAATCCTTTGGCGGGAACGTTCCAAATCGCAGGTAGCAGAGATGATTTCAGCCTGAAAACCTTCCGTGGGACTGGAGAGGGTCGCCTTGCTATTGGCAGGGGTACGGTTACAGCCTCTAATATCCAAGTGGCGAATGGTGTCTATCAGGCGCAAGTTCAGGCTAAGAATGTGCCTGTGCAGAAGTTGGGAAAAGTACCAAAGCAATTGCAAGGCGCATTAAATGGTCAGTTCAACGTAGCGGGTTCTGTTGAGTCTTTTAAACCGCAAACTATTCAAGCCAATGGTCAGGCGCGGGTCAATGTTGCGGGTGGAACTATTACGGTCTCTAATATCCAACTTGCTAACGGTGTCTATCAGGCGCAAGTTCAAGCGAATAATGTACCTGTGCGCCAGTTGGCAGCAGTACCACCGCAATTTAGAGGGACGTTAACTGGTCAAGTAAACGTGGCAGGTTCTGTTGAATCCTTCCAACCGCAAACTATCCAAGCCAACGGTCAGGCGCGGGTCAATGTTGCGGGTGGAACTATTACGGCCTCTAATATCCAAGTGGGTAATGGTGTATACCAGGCGCAAGTTCAGGCAACTAATGTACCTTTACAACAATTAGCAGCAGTGCCACCACAGTTGCGAGGGACGTTAACTGGTCAAGTAAACGTGGCAGGTTCTGTTGAATCCTTCCAACCGCAAACTATCCAAGCTAACGGTCAGGGACGGCTGGATGTTGCAGGTGGAACGATCGCAGCCTCTAATATCCAAGTAGCTAATGGTCGCTATCAAGCCGTAGTTGATGCTGCTGGTGTGGAATTAAATCGGTTAAATCAGCAATTGCGGGGTCAGTTTGGCGGTCAGTTACAATTAGCCGGTACGCTCGGATCGTCCAAATTAGCTGATGTGCGTGCTGCTGGACAGGTGCAACTATCTCAAGGTATCCCTGGTTTAGAGCAACCCTTGACGGCTGCGATCGCTTGGAGTGGTGAAAGGCTGACTATTGAGCGAGCAACTGCTCCCGGTTTAAGTGTGACTGGTAACATATTAGCCAATGCAACAAAGGCAGGGATACCGGAAATTACTGCCCTAAATCTCAACGTCCAGGCGCAGAATTACAACTTAAAACAGTTACCGATTAATCTTCCCAATCAAGTTGCTGTGGCGGGAAGTGTAGATTTTAATGGTCAAGTCACTGGTAAACTGCCCTTGCCAAATGTAGTAGGGCAAATCAACTTACGAGATTTGGTTGTTCAAGATATTGCTTTTGAACCTTTGTTAACTGGAAACATTGATTCAGAACAGGGGCGCGGTTTGAGTTTGAACTTGGCGGGTAATAGCGATCGCTTGAACTTCAATTTAGATGCCAATAATCGCCCGAAATCTTTCTTAGTAAAATGGCAGCAAGCATCAGCCACAGGTAATGTTCAAGGGAATGATTGGGCGCTGAAAGTTGCCAATTTCCCCTTACAAATATTGAATTTGACTCCGCCACCCATTACTCGCCTGGGTGCTGGTAAGATAGCTGGATTGTTAACTGGGGATTTGCTGTTTAATCAGCAGACATTGGCAACAACAGGAAATTTAGCGATCGCAAATCCCCAAATTGGCCGGGTTAAAGGCGATCGAATAGCTGCTCAATTCCGCTACGGTGACGGTAAAGCCACACTCACTAGTAGCGAATTTGTCAAAGGAAAAAGTAGCTACGCCCTTGTCGGTACTGTGGCTCAAAGCCCTAAAGGGCCTCAATTACAAGGCAAACTGAACGTCAAGCAGGGTGAGATCCAAGATGTTCTGGTTGTAGCACGGGTATTTGATTTACAAAATTTGCCAGGTGGTTCGCCAGAAATTTACGGTACAGCAGCGGATCTGACCACCAATCCCCAAGGAACGCCAGATGAACCCTTATTAACCCAGATCCAACGGTTTTCTGAAATTGAAGCTTTGGTGGCAGAACAGGAAGAACAGCGACTTAATTCCACTCCCATACCAGATTTGGCAGACTTAAAGGGGACTTTCAATGGAGAAGTGGCTGTAAATACAGCTACACCCAATGGATTATCAGTGGATTTTAATTTGAATGGACAAGACTTTGCCTGGGGTAAAAAGGAAGAACGAAATCGTTTTTATACTGCCGATCAAGTTATTGCCGAAGGTAACTTTGAAAATGGTGTTTTGAGTTTGCGACCATTACGAATCCAGTCTCAAAACAGACTGATTGCGTTTACAGGTAACGTTGGTGGTGATGAACAATCTGGTCAGCTGCGGGTGAATAATTTTCCAGTACAACTATTGAATAATGTTGTCAAGCTACCAGTTGGAATCACAGGTAATCTTAACGGTACAGCAGCTTTAGCGGGCAGCATTGCTAATCCCCAAGCTAGAGGGGAATTGCAAATTACAGAAGGAGTACTAAATCAGAGCAAAATAGAGTCAGCAACAGCAAGTTTCAGCTATGCCAATGGACGCTTAAATTTTGGTAGTACTGTAGCGGTTGCTGGGCCAAAACCTGTTGATATTACTGGCAGCATCCCTTATAAATTACCTTTTGCTTCCGTCGCACCAGACAGCGAGCAAATCAGTTTGGATATGAAGTTGGAAAACGAGGGATTAGGGCTTTTAAACGCATTGACTAATCAAGTGGTATTTGAGAGAGGTGAAGGAGAAGTAGACCTCAAGGTGCGGGGAACACTGCAAAAACCCGAAGTAAATGGAATTGCTACTGTCAATAATGCGACTTTTTCAGCCCAGGCTTTGCCAGGTAAATTGAGACGCGTCACAGGTAGAGTGCTATTTAATTTTGACAGCATCTTAGTAGAAAATCTTCAAGGTAGATTTAGCCGTGGAAAGGTCGAAGCTGCTGGAGAAATTCCCATCTTCAACAATGAGAACGTAACTATCAAAAATCCCCTGACTGTTAATCTCGATCAGCTGGCGTTGAATCTCAAGGGACTTTATCAGGGAGGTGCTAGTGGCAATTTGCAGATTACTGGTTCTGCCCTTAATCCCATAATTGGCGGTAGAGTAAATTTATTTGATGGTAAAGTATTGCTGGCAGAATCTACCGACGCCACGACATCTGAAAATGGTAGTATTGGCGTATCACCCACAAAAGACAATAAGCAGAGCAAATCTGAAATTGGAAATGGAACAGGGAACACTAACGCCAGATTTAATAATTTAGATTTGGAACTAGGTAAAAACGTCCAAATTACCCGTGACCCTATTCTCAACTTCCGCGCCAGCGGTAATCTCATAGTTAACGGCTTAATCAATCAGCCGATACCCGATGGCACTATTCAGCTAGAAAAAGGAGGGGTAAATTTATTTACTACCCAATTTAACCTTGCTCGTGGCTATAAACACACTGCAACCTTTAGTCCTTCTCAACCCCGCGACCCCAACTTAGATATTCGGCTATTTGCCAAAGTATTGGATGTAACTCAAAGTAATGACTTCAGCCGGGTAAATTCTACAGGTTTATCAGCGTTAGAGAGTGTTCGAGTCGAAGCTACTATCAACGGTTTAGCTAGTAAACTAAATGAAAATCTAGAATTAACAAGTAGTCCGTCACGTAGTCAAACCGAAATTGTTGCTCTTTTAGGAGGCGGATTTGTAGACACCCAAGGACGTGCAGACAGTACTTTAGGTCTGATTAACATTGCAGGTTCGGCTGTGTTTAACAATTTTCAGTCAGCTTTTAACCAGATTGGGAGTACTTTTGGCTTAAGTGAACTGCGGATATTTCCTACCGTGATATCTGAGAATCCTGAAGCTGGAAGAAACAATTCAACTTTGGAATTAGCAGCGGAGGCTGGGGTTGACATTTCTTCCAAAATATCCGTTTCCAGTATTAAAATTTTGACAACAAACGATCCCTTCCAATGGGGTATTAATTACCGGATAAACAATGAATATCGTGTGCGTGCTTCGACTAACTTAACTGATGACAGTCGTGCAGTAGTGGAATATCAAAAGCGGTTTTAAAGAAATCTCTTCAATACTGAAAACCATCACCTACATAAATGTCCAAAGAGCGAGCAACGGGAACTAAATACCCGTTAGCATCCACAGGCGAAGGACTTTGAAGCATTACTTCTGCCAAAGGGACAGCAACAACTTGGCCATTTTGCCAAGCTACCATCTGGTCATATTTGCCTTGTGCGACCAAATCCACTGCGGTTTTACCAAAAGCTGACGCCACTAGACGATCTAAGGCAGAAGGAATACCGCCTCGTTGAATATGCCCTAAAACTGAAACTCGCGTTTCTATCTTCTGAGTACTACAACGGCTAATTTGGTCGGCTATGTATTGACCCATTCCGCACGTAGCTGTTGGCTGACAAAGCACGTTAAGATCAGATGAGCCTTTCACCGCTTCAATACCTTCTGCAACTACGACGATCGCAAATTTGCGCCAAGAGCGATCGCGCAGTTGAGCAAGATGCTGGCAAATTCCCTCAATTGAATAAGGTATTTCTGGAATCAAAATCACATCTGCACCGCCTGCTATTCCTGCTTGCAACGCTAAATGACCTGCTTTTCTACCCATAACCTCCACAATCATCACCCGGTCATGACTCGCTGCTGTAAAAGTCAGAGCGTTAAGAGCATTTGTAATTGTATTAACAGCAGTATCAAATCCTACAGACCTTTCTGTAAACGCTACATCATTATCAATCATTTTCGGAACACCGACAAAATTCCAATTTCCTTGGTGTGCAAGATTGTGAAGAATACTTAAGCTACCATCACCACCAATGCCAATTAGTGCATCTAGCTCTAACGTCTGATAACCGGCAATAATCTCACTAGCATGAGCCAGTGTATCTCCTTTGTTAATAGTTCCTAAGATAGTTCCCCCCATAAAAAGCAAGGGGTCAATCCCACGCAGGTCTAGACCGTGCATCTTCAGAGTAGTTGCTTTACCTTCCAGCAATCCCTGCGTTGCATAAGAAATTCCCAGCACTTCCCAATCATAAGTGAGCGTTGCATGGCTGACAACAGCCCGAATCACAGCATTAAGCCCAGGACAGTCTCCACCACTGGTAAGAATACCAACTCGTTTGCGGTTTTTCATAAAACTATTAGATGAGAAATATTTATACGACGTAAATTGCTGGTTAAATGTAGGATGCTACTTCTAACCAGTCAAAAATTTGGTTTAGCTGGGTAACAGTTACTAGTCCATACTGCCAAAGAATTATAGGCAACAAACTTGGAGTTTGCTCAACATGACGCAAAGCCAAGCTGATAGCAGCAGCAGGAATTGCCAACTCCTCTAGTAAAAAGTGAATTAATTTAGTGTATTTTCTAGATTCCACGTTAATTACCCTCTTATAGCTTTGTCCATACAGGACATAGATAAAATTACGCAAAAAGTTTGAGGAACCTGTGAGGAACCTGTGAGGAAATGCAATATTATCTCTTCTGTTTCATAAAATCCAAAATTGGATGATAGTCACAATCCGACATCCTCACAAGTTCCTCAAAGTATCTTCCTATAAACATAAGTGTCAGATGAAATGCTCATTAACTCAAAGCAGCCCTTGCAACTCTCTCCACTTATATTAAGGAAGCTTTACTATGGAACTAAAAACACTGTCTAATCAAAACACTGAACATCAAGTTTTATCACAAGCTCTTGTGTTGCCTTTGGAAAAAGTAGGAATTGCAGACATCCCTAGAGTTGGAGGCAAAAATGCTTCTTTAGGAGAAATGATTCAGCAGCTTAAATCCAAAGGCGTAAAAGTTCCTACGGGATTTGCTACTACTGCTTATGCGTATCGCTATTTTATTGAAGCAGCAGGAATAGAACCGCAGCTAAGACAGATTTTTGCAGACTTAGATGTTGAAGATGTGAATAATCTGCGGCAACGAGGTAAACAGGCGCGGTCTTTAATGCTACAAACTCCGTTTCCTGAAGAATTAGAACAAGCGATCGCCCAAGCATATCAAGACCTGTGTCAAAAGTATGGTGCTGATACTGATGTAGCAGTTCGTTCCAGTGCTACAGCCGAAGATTTACCCGATGCTAGCTTTGCCGGACAACAAGAAACTTACTTAAATGTCCACGGACTGCAAACTGTATTAGAAGCTTGCCATAAGTGCTTTGCATCTATTTTTACCGATCGCGCCATTTCCTACCGTCAAATCAAAGGTTTCGACCACTTCAGTATTGCCCTTTCTGTCGGTGTTCAAAAAATGGTGCGTTCCGATTTAGCTACGTCTGGTGTGATGTTTTCTATTGATACCGAGACAGGATTTAAAGATACAGCACTAATTACCGCCGCCTACGGTTTGGGTGAAAACGTTGTTCAGGGTGCAGTAAATCCTGATGAATATTTAGTATTTAAACCAACTCTTAAACAAGGATACCGCCCAATTTTAAAAAAACGCCTGGGGACAAAAGAAATCAAGATGGTGTATGACTTGGGCGGCTCGAAAATGACTAAAAATATTCCAGTTACAGCGAGTGATCGCACCGCCTTTGCCCTCAATGATGAAGATATTCTCCAACTAGCACAATGGGCGTATGTAATTGAAGAACACTACTCAAAAGTGCGTGGTGTTTACACGCCAATGGATATCGAATGGGCGAAAGATGGTATCACCAACGAATTATTTATTGTCCAAGCACGCCCTGAAACTGTGCAATCGCAGAAGACTAAAAATGTGTTGCGTAGTTATCATCTTGTAGTGGCAGCAGGGGAGACAAAAGCTTTTTCCCCTCTGCCCCTCCACCCCTCGGTTACTGAGCGTAGCCGAAGTGCTGCCCCTCTGCCTCTTGTTACAGGGCGCAGCGTCGGAGAGATGATCGGACAAGGCAAAGCACGAGTAATTCTCGATGTGCATCACTTGGAACAATTTCAGCTTGGTGAGGTGCTGGTAACTAATCGCACCGATCCCGACTGGGAACCGATCATGAAAAAAGCCAGTGCGATTGTCACCAATTCCGGCGGACGTACTTGCCATGCGGCAATTATTGCCAGAGAAATGGGAATCCCGGCAATTGTGGGTTGCGGTAATGCCACAACGGTAATTAAAACTGGGCAAGAAATTACAGTTTCTTGTGCTGAAGGTGAAACCGGAAAAGTCTACGCAGGTTTGTTACCCTACGAAGTTCAAGAAATACCATTAGAAAAATTGCCCCACACTCGCACTAAAATCATGATGAATGTGGGCAACCCAGAAGAAGCATTTGGCTATAGCGCTATTCCTAATGATGGGGTGGGTTTGGCACGGATGGAATTTATTATTGCTAACCACATTAAGGTGCATCCTTTAGCATTAATTCATTTTAATGAATTGGAAGATGAACTAGCCAAATACAAAATTGCTGAATTAACCGCACAATATGAAGATAAAGCGCAATTCTTTGTTGATAAACTCGCCCAAGGTATCGGCGCGATCGCAGCAGCATTCTATCCTAAACCTGTAATTGTCCGTTTGAGTGATTTCAAAACTAATGAATATGCCAATCTTTTAGGTGGAAAACAATTTGAACCCAAAGAAGAAAACCCGATGATTGGTTGGCGGGGTGCATCGCGTTACTATGATGAACGCTACCGCGAAGGATTCGCTTTAGAATGTCGCGCCATGAAAAAAGTTCGCGAGGAAATGGGTTTAATCAACGTGATTTTGATGGTACCATTTTGCCGCACTCCGGCTGAAGGTCGGCGCGTACTTGCAGAGATGGCGAAGCATGGTTTAGTGAAGGGAGAAAACGGTTTACAAGTATATGTGATGTGCGAGTTACCGAGTAACGTGCAACTTGCAGAGCAATTTTGTGAAGTGTTTGACGGATTCTCAATTGGTTCTAATGACTTAACGCAATTAACATTAGGGCTTGATAGAGATTCCGAGTTGGTAGCGCATTTATTTGACGAACGCGATGATGCTGTCAAAGGAATGATCGCGAAAGCAATATCTACAGTAAAACAGTGCGATGCCTCCGGCGGGCTTCGCCAACGCAAAATTGGTATTTGCGGTCAAGCACCAAGTGACTACCCAGAATTTGCTCGTTTTTTGGTAGAACAAGGTATTGATTCCATTAGCCTCAATCCTGATTCAGTGCTGAAAACGTTGTTAGAAATTGCGGCAGCAGAAAAAGGTAGCAAAGAATAATTATATGCCAAACTCTAGCTTACAAACCCCAAATTTAGCAGCCGATCTATCAGAACCTGAAAATTTGCTGACTGCATTGCGAGAACTTCGTGCCACCGTTTATCAAGAAGGACAGGCAATTTTTGACCAATGGCGATCGCATATTCAACGTCCAGCTTTTATTGATAGCAGTTTGAATTTAGCTTACTACCTAGCTTTGCGTCGCCATGATTTACGCTTTCTGCAAACGGCTTTGATGCCTTGGGGTCTATCCTCTCTGGGTCGGATTGAAGCACGAGTTTTACCTAACTTAGATGCTGTGATTGCAACATTGGCAGCAATTTGTCAGCCTTTTGATCAGTCATTAACCCAACGTCCACCACTGGCGGCATTCTTTGAAGGTGAACGTCTGCTGCAACAGCATACTGAAGATTTATTTGGGATATCATCAAGCGATCGCCGAGTGCGAATCATGGTTACATTACCAACCGAAGCTGCAAGTAACTATGAGTTAGTCAAGGATTTGATCCAGCGAGGATGTGACTGTATGCGAATTAACTGCGCTCATGACTCCTCAAGTGAATGGTTAGCGATGATTGTGAATATCCGACTAGCCGAGGTAGAAACAGGACGTGCTTGTAAAGTCTTGATGGATTTAGGTGGCTCTAAACCTCGGACGGAAGGGGTAATCAGTCCCAATGACCAGGAACGCATATTTAGAGGAGATCATTTACTATTAACCCGTGAAATTCCAACTCAGATTCACCGTGACTATTTCCAGGCAAGTTGTTCTATCCCAGAAGTTTTAGACCAATTACAGGTAGGTGCAACAGTTTGGATTGATGATGGCCACATTGGGGCACGTGTTTGTGCCATTGAGCCTACAGGTGTAATGCTGCAAATTGTACACGCCCGATCTAAAGGTGACAAGCTGCTTGCTGATAAAGGTTTGAACTTTCCAGATACAGAACTGTGTCTAAGTCCAATTACTGATCAAGATCGGCAAGATTTGAACTTTATCGCCCATCATGCAGATATTGTCGGCTACTCCTTTGTTCAAGAAGCGGGCGATATTGCGCTTTTGCAACAAGAATTACGCGTAGGCGTAGCCCGTCGTAGACATCGCTTACCCGATAATATAGAAATACCTGCCATTATCGCTAAAATTGAAACACCTAAAGCCGTTCGCAATCTACCAGAGTTAATTGTGCAAGCAGCTGGTGTACAACCTTTTGGAATCATGATTGCTAGAGGCGATCTTGCTGTTGAGATTGGCTATCAACGTTTGGCTAAAATTCAAGAAGAAATTTTGTGGTTGTGTGAAGCAGCCCATATACCTGTAATTTGGGCGACTCAGGTTTTAGAAAATCTAGTTAAACATGGTATTCCTTCACGAGCCGAAATCACCGATGTGGCAATGGCCGAACGTGCAGAATGTGTCATGTTGAATAAAGGAGCATATATTGCTGATGCAGTGACAATTGTAGATGATGTGTTGGTAAGAATGCAAGCACACCAAATGAAAAAAACGCCTCAACTCAGAGCTTTACATTCTTGGTAGGTAATCAAAGAATTTTCCTCAATTTAATTACATACAGTTATGAATGAAAATCATCAAATTTGGTCACTTACCTCTCAACAAGTCTACAAAAACTTAATCACAACTCCCCAAGGACTAAGCGAATCTGAAGCTAATTTACGCCTCAAACAACATGGTTACAACGAACTACCCGAACCGCAAACCCGCCCTTTAATCCTGCGCTTTATTGACCAACTAACCCACTTTATGGCGCTTTTATTATGGGTAGCAGGCACTTTAGCTTTTATTTCTCAAACCCCGGAATTAGGTTGGGCTATCTGGGCAGTAATTTGGATTAATGCAATTTTTAGTTTCTGGCAAGAATTTCAAGCAGAAAAGGCATTATCTGCATTAAAACAAGTATTACCTAACCAAGTAAAAGCTTATCGTGACAGTACGCTGTGTACTATCCCTGCACGCGAGTTAGTTCCAGGGGATGTAATTCAGTTAGAGGAAGGAGATAAAATCTCTGCTGATGCGCGACTGGTGGAAAGCCAATCGTTGTATGTCGATGTTTCGATTTTAACTGGGGAATCTCTACCCGTTCCTCGGTCTTCTGAACCCGTTGCTACAGAAAATCTCCGTGCTTTAGATGCGACTAACTTAGTATTCGCAGGTTCCACTGTTGCCGCAGGCCGGGGATTGGCTGTGGTTGATGCTACGGGTACGCATACAGAATTTGGCCAAGTCGCACATCTAACTGCTAACGTCAAACGTGAAGCCAGCACCTTAGAAGTGCAAATTTCTAGGGTGGTTCACATCATTACAATTATTGCCATCAGCATGGGCGTGGTTGTGTTTTTACTCACTAATTTTTTGGTGGGTATGGGAATCAAAGAAAGCTTCATTTTTGGCATTGGGATTATTGTGGCTTTTGTACCTGAAGGGTTGTTACCAACAGTTAGTCTTGCTTTGGCAATTGGTGTGAAGCGAATGGCCAAAGAAAACGCATTGGTACGTCGTCTTTCAGCAGTGGAAACGTTGAGTGCGACAACAGTTATTTGCACTGACAAAACAGGAACTTTAACTAAAAATGAAATGACTGTCCGCAAGTTGTGGATTCCTGGTGCAAAGATTAATGTTACAGGTGTGGGTTACGAACCAAAAGGTGAAGTCGAAATTACAAATTTTGAGTGTGAATCCCAAGTCAGATTACTATTAGCAGGTGCAGCAATTTGCTCAAATGCACGCTTAAACCATCCCCCAGGTTCGAGTCAGTGGCAAGTATTAGGAGATCCCACCGAAGCAGCTTTGTTGGTTGTGGCAATTAAAGCTGGTTTTAAATTGGAGGATTTGCAGCACCAAGCACCACGATTGCGAGAAGTACCTTTTGATTCTCACCGCCGGATGATGACAGTTTTACTTGCAAGTAGTCTAGAATTTGCTCAACCGACACAAAAGACTGAAAATGCACTACAGATATTTACCAAAGGCGCACCTTTAGATGTATTGCAACATTCTCAGTTTATTTTACGCGACGGACAGCAACAGGAACTAACAGCAGCAGAACGCGCAGAGGTGGAGACGGCAAACGATCAACTTGCTAGCCTTGGCTATCGGGTTTTGGGTGTGGCGACAAGACAAGGTGGTACAGAATTACGGGAACAAGAAAATGCTGCCCTAGAAGAAGACCTGATATTTATCGGACTTGTAGCCATGATCGATCCACCTCGAAAAGAAGTTGCAGATGCGATCGCACTTTGTCATCGTGCAGGTATTCAAGTCACAATGATTACAGGTGATTATGGGTTGACGGCAGCTGCGATCGCTGAAAAAATTGGTTTGATTAATGAGAAATTCAATGGTAAACCCAGAGTTATTACAGGTGAAAAATTAGGGCATCTTTCAGAAGCTCAACTCCGACAAATATTACACAAACATCAACAAGGCTTAGTGTTTGCACGGGTAATGCCTGAACAAAAATTAAGACTTGTACAAGCGTATAAAAAGTTAGGTCATGTAGTCGCCGTCACTGGTGATGGCGTCAATGATGCCCCGGCGTTACGTGCTGCTAATATCGGCATTGCAATGGGCAAAAATGGTACAGATGTTGCCCGTGAAGCCGCAGATATTGTTTTGGTTGATGATAACTTTGCAACTATCGTCATCGCCATCGAGCAAGGAAGGGCAGTTTATCAAAATATCCGCAAGTTTATTACTTACATTCTGGCATCAAACATGGCAGAGTTTCTGCCATTTCTAGCAATGGTCTTTTTAAAAGTACCTCCAGCTTTAGTAATTCTGCAAATCTTGGCCATTGACTTAGGAACCGATATGATTCCAGCGCTGGCATTAGGTGCAGAACGTCCAGAAAAAGGCATCATGACCCAACCACCGCGCAAAAAGTCTCAAACCTTACTTGATATACCTTTGATGCTACGTGCCTACTGTTTCTTAGGATTACTCGAAGGTTTAGCTGGAATGATAGGCTTTTTCTTAGTTTGGTGGGCAAATGGTTATGGAATTACCCAATTGCAAGCGGTGAGTTCCAGTATTCTTTCGCAATCAGCAAGCGCTACCACAATGGCAATTTACCATCAGGCGACAACTGCAACATTAGCGGTAATTGTCGCCTGTCAAGATGGCAACGTTTTTGCTTGTCGTTCCGAAAGAGTTTCAATTTTTAGCTTGGGTTTCTTGACAAACCGATTAATTTGGTTGGGAATTGCGGTTGAGTGGGCCTTGATTTTGGCGATTATTTACTCTCCAACGTTGCAGAAAATCTTTGCAACTGCGGCTTTACAGCCTTCCCAATTGTTGCTGTTGCTAATTTGTCCACCGTTGATTTTGATGGCAGATGAATTACGTAAGTGGATTGTGCGACAGACACCGACGGTTGTGTTTGACCATCCTATCCAAAATATCCAACGTCAGTGAAGAAGCAACGGGAGTAAAAAATTATGCAATTGGGAAGCGATCGCGCCTATGATATTTTACGTACCCAGCATCAACCTTTAGATGCCATATTTGCACCTAAAAGCATTGCCGTAATTGGTGCTAGCGAACGTGAAAATAGTGTCGGGAGAACTGTCCTCTGGAATCTCATCAGCCATCCATTTGGCGGCACGGTATTTCCAGTTAATCCCAAACGACATAGTGTTCTTGGGATCAAAGCTTACCCAAATATTGCGGCTGTGCCAGAACCAGTAGATTTAGTAATTGTAGCCACACCTGCCCTGACAGTTCCTAGTGTAATTGGTGAATGTGTCGATGTAGGAGTTAAGGGAGCGATCGTTCTTTCTGCTGGGTTTAAGGAAATTGGCACTGTTGGGGCAGAATTAGAACAGCAAGTACTCCAGCAAGTGCGCCGGGGCAAAATGCGGCTGATTGGCCCCAACTGTTTAGGTGTAATGAATCCCCATACTGGTTTGAATGCCACCTTTGCCAATAGTATGAGTATGGCTTTGCCTGGTAAGGTTGGCTTTATCAGCCAAAGTGGGGCATTGTGTACAGCAATTTTAGATTGGAGTTTTCACGAGAATGTGGGCTTTAGTGCCTTTATTTCCATTGGTTCAATGCTGGATGTGGGTTGGGGCGATTTGATTGATTATCTCAGTGATGACCCGCATACTGAAAGCATTGTTATTTACATGGAGTCAATTGGAAATGCGCGATCGTTTCTCTCTGCGGCACGGGAGGTAGCGCTGACAAAACCAATTATTGTCATCAAAGCTGGAAGGACAGCAGCAGCAGCTAAAGCCGCGGCTTCCCACACAGGTGCATTGACAGGTAGTGATGCCGTATTCGATGCCGCATTTCGCCGGAGTGGGGTTTTACGGGTTAAGAGTATTGCTGACTTGTTCGACATGGCAGAGGTACTGGCAAAGCAACCGCGTCCCAAAGGGCCAAGACTGACAATTATTACCAATGCAGGCGGGCCCGGAGTCTTGGCGGCTGATGCTTTGATTACCGATGGAGGTGAATTAGCAGAATTATCAAAAGAAACCTATCAGGCACTAAACCAACTATTGCCGCCACAATGGAGTCACAACAACCCAATTGACATACTTGGTGATGCTGACCCTACACGTTATGCTAAGGCGTTAGAAATTATTGCCAAAGACCCAAATAGCGATGGATTGTTAGCAATTCTCACACCGCAAGCAATGACTGACCCCACACAAATCGCGTATCAACTAAAACCATTAGCTCAAATCGGTAAACCCGTACTTGCGAGTTGGATGGGCGATGCAGATGTGGAAGCAGGTGCAGAAATTCTCAACCAAGCATCAATTCCGACATTCGCCTTTCCAGATACGGCTGCCAATGTATTTTACTATATGTGGCGTTATAGTTATAACTTGCGTGCGTTGTATGAAACCCCTGTGCTTGCTGATAATGGGGATACTTGCGATCGCACCATTGCAGAGACGATTATTCAACAAGCACGTCAAGCTGGTAGAACTTTACTGACTGAAGTGGAATCAAAGCAAGTTCTGGCTGCTTACGGTATTCCGACAGTAGCAACGCAGATAGCAACCAATGCTGAGGAGGCAGTTAAACTAGCAGAGGAAATTGGTTATCCGGTAGTTTTGAAAGTATTTTCTCAAACCATCACCCATAAAACTGATGTGGATGGGGTGCATTTAAATTTACACAATGCTGATGCAGTGCGTGAGGCTTATAATGCGATCGCATCATCTGTAACTGCCAAAGTTGGCGCAAATTCTTTTGCTGGTGTCACTGTCCAGCCAATGATAGATTTGAGAAACAGCTATGAATTGATTCTTGGTAGTAGCATTGACGCTCAATTTGGCCCAGTTTTACTATTTGGCACAGGTGGACAGTTAGTAGAAGTATTTCAAGATAAAGCCTTGGGACTTCCGCCATTAAATACTACTTTGGCACGGCGGATGATGGAACAAACCCGAATTTATAAAGCACTACAGGGAGTTAGAGGTAGAAAAGCAGTTAATTTAGAAGCTTTAGAACAGCTTTTAGTACGCTTTAGCCAGCTTGTGGTTGAGCAACGCCTAATTAAAGAAATTGATATTAATCCGCTTTTGGTAAAGGCAGAAGAAATCAGCCAAAACTCTTTAGTTGCACTTGATGCGCGGATTGTTCTTCATAACTTAGATATCACTGAAGCACAATTACCAAAACTAGCAATTCGCCCTTATCCCACACAGTACGTTTCCTCTTGGACAACGCGGAATGGCATGGAAGTAACAATTCGTCCCATTCGCCCAGAAGACGAACCTTTAATGATTAAGTTACATAAAACATTATCTGAAGAAAGCGTTTTTTTCCGCTACTTCCACTTGATTAAACTCAGTCAACGCATTGCTCACGAACGACTCACGCGCCTATGTTTCATTGATTATGACAGAGAAATGGCACTGGTAGCAGACTATCAAAATCCAGAAACGGAAGAACATGAACTTTTAGCTATTGGTAGGTTAAGTAAATTGCACGGTACAAATGAAGCTGAATTTGCAATGTTAGTTAGCGATCGTTACCAATGTCAAGGTTTAGGAACCGAGTTACTCAAACGGTTGCTGCAAGTAGGGCGTGATGAACATTTAACGCTAATTAGTGCCGAAATTCTAGCTGAAAATTCTGCAATGCGAAGAGTTTGCGAAAAATTGGGCTTTCGTATTTATCCTACTGCTGAGGCTTCAGTGGTGAGAGCAGAAATTATAACTTGATAATTCACAATCAAAGTAGAGGTAATTGCCATGTTTAATAGAGCAAAATCAGACGTAACAGATACAGTAAACACGAGGTTGCCTCGGTTGACAGTACAGAAGTGTTTATTCTTGGGCTTATTCTTGCTCATCATCATCATAATTTCTTTGAACTCTTTTTGGTTTCCTTTGCGAGTACCAATCTTCTTTGGATTGATATTATTCTTCTTTCCCATCTTGGCAAATATATTAGCTTCTGCACTTTTTCAGAATCTATTTGTCATAGGCAATCGTTGGCAACTTGCTTCGGTAATGGTAGGTTCTACGATGGCTGCGTTAATGGTTTCCATAACTTCAGAGCGAATTTTGGAAGAGTGGATTCTGCACAATGATAGTTCAGGTTTAATTCAATTTCTTATAGAGTGCAGATATATTAAAACCGGGATTCTACTATTACCAACCTGGATTTATGTTTGTCAGCAATCCCGTTCTGAATTAAAGTACAAAAAAGAATGGATTTTAGGAATTTTGACAGGTTTAGCTGCGAGTGCAGGATTTGTCAGCTTTATAGTTTGGCTAGTTTATTTTTTTCAAAAAGTTTTAGGTTCGTATATATTTCAGATGAAAGAATCGAGTTTTTTTGGATTGACTTTGGGTCTCATTGGCTTTGGGATCTATGGATTGGTTATTTGGTTATTCCAACCAGGAAAGGAAAAACCGCTTTGCTTTCTAGATGAAGCCCCCGCACTTTTGTATATTTCATTATTGATTTGGATATTAACAGGTGTGTTAAGCGGCTTAACATTTTGGTTCGATCCATTGCACATTCCTGTGTTTATTAGCTTAATTATGTTTTCTGGGTTGATGTACTATGTGTTTGAAACAGATCACTACTTTGAAATAACTGAAATTCCATCTCAATCACCTGATAATCAATATCAACCAGAGGAAATGAAAAACTTTAGCACAGCAATTGAAACACGTCTCAAAAAACAACATGGAGAAAAAAAGACTTTAGTTGTTGTAGCTGCTAGTGGTGGCGGAATTCAAGCAGCAGGCTGGACAGTAAAAGTTTTATCTGGCTTACAGGAAGAGTTAGGCCCTTCTTTTACTCAGGCAACCGGATTAATTAGTTCGGTATCTGGTGGCTCTGTGGGAACGATGTTCTTTCTCGATCAGTTTATGTCAGAAGGGTTTCCATCTGATGATAACTTAGAAAAAATTTTCCAGAATGCAACAGAAGATAATCTAGATGCCGTAGGTTGGGGACTCGCTGGGCCTGACTTGATGCGAATTTTGTGTCCGTTTGTTGTTGGTAAATACGATCGCGGATATGCAATAGAGGACGATTGGAAAGAGAAGATGTGTCATCCTAACGCTACTCTAGCTACAAGACGAGAGCAGATTTTCAACGGTCAAATTCCTATCCCAGTCTTTAACGCGACTTTGGTTGAGGATGGTCGTCGTTTTTTAATTTCTCCGATGACTTTTTTCCAAAATATTGAGGATGCAGATAAGCACAAAGCCTTTGATTTTAACAATCTCTTTAATAATCCAAATTTTAATCAAAAGCTCAAAAATTCTCAACCCGATCCAAGTATATATGACTTAAGTATCACGACAGCAGCTAGACTCTCAGCATCTTTTCCTTATGTGTCGCCAATTGCTCGTAATGATAGCAAATTGTTCACATTTAACTATCATGTTGCTGATGGAGGGTATTTCGATAATTCAGGAATGTTTACCGCAGTTGAATGGTTAGATGAACAACTAAAGCATTTTAGTAATCAACTGAACATTAAACGAATTTTACTACTACAAATTAACGCATCTCCTGAAGCAGAACTGCTAAAAGATAAAGATGAAAAATATCAAGGAATCAAGGGAGATTGGGGATGGGTCAAGGTGTGGCTAGGCCCATTGGAAGCATTATATAGTGTGCGGGATTCGACACAATTCTCTCGTAATTTCAAGGAAGTTGAGTTACTGAAAAAACGAGGGGAACAAGAAGGTGTAGATATTCAAACGTTTGTTATCTCTTTCCCTAAAGAAGAGAAGTATAAGCAACCTTTATCTTGGAAGTTAAGTAAACAACAAAAGCAAAATTTGAAGGAGGCGTGGGAAGATATTAAAAAGGAGAAGACTGTCACAGGAATGAAAAAATTATGGAAAAATGAATGGAGTATTCCAGAAAAGTGGAATTGAAGCATTGATGCGATGCCTGCGGCGGGCTACGCCTACGCATTTTCTCAAGAGGGCGATCGCACATTTTGTCGGTTGAGTTGAAGCATAAAACCCAACGTCAGCTTGAGAATCGAGCGGTATGGTATCTCACAGACAAGTGCGATCGCTACCAATGTCAAGGTTTAGGAACCGAGTTACTCAAGAGGTTGCTGCAAGTGGGGCGTGATGAACATTTAACGCTAATTAATGCCGAAATTCTGACTGAAAATTCGGCAATGCAAAGAGTCTGCGAAAAATTGGGCTTTCGTATTTATCCTACTGCTGAGACTTCAGTGGTGAGAGCAGAAATGATTACTTGATGCATAACAACAAATTCTGTTTTTATTCTAGGCGATGCCTGCGGCGGGCTACGCCTACGCGTTTATCCTTGGCTTTTAACGGCTAAGTTGAGCGGCAGCTAGTATGCTTGGTTTAGATATCCTCTTTATCTTTGATCGCCCTTTGCTCATATTCTGTAGTGATGCTCTGAATGTCATCTGCGGCGATATCGACTTGTTCAGATTTTGCATAAACTGTCAGCAAAATAATTCCCGTTGCTGTCTTAACGTAGTAAATCAGACGATAGCCACCGCTTTTACCTTTTTGAATGTCACTATTTCGGACTCTTAACTTGAAGACTTCATAACCAACCCCAGGTATTTGATCTCCTGGCAACTCTCCCTGTTCAAGTTGTTCGATAACGGGTTGTATATCATTCCGAATACTGCGATACTTCTTGGCAAGAGCGCGTAGATTTCGGTTGAACGTTGGCGAAGCTTCAACTTGAATGAAAGGCTGATCAGTCATTTTCAAGCCCTTCCCAAAGTTGAGCCACCGGTATAGTTTGCCCAGTCATGGCTTCATGCCAAGCTTGCCGGAAATCTGCTAAAACTTCTATTTGAGATTGTTCATCTAGAACTTCGTCTTCTGAAATTAGAATAATAACTTCTACGCGGCTATTTTTATTCGTTATGAGAGGATGATCTAAGGTTAGTTGTCCTTGCTCATTAATCGTTGCCATGACTTTAAGTGCTTTCATTGCTACTCCAATTCGATACTGGAGTCATATTTGTACTCCTTAAGAATCTAGCTCTATGGTACTTCACAGACAAGTGCGTAGGCTTCTAACGGCTAAGTTGAGCAACGAATGGACTTGTGTTCTGAACCAACAAACTTGTGTTCTGAACAAATGGACTTGTGTTCTGAACCAAAACTATCAAGCAATGGTGGGCGAAACCGTGACAATAGCGATCGCCCTTTTTGAACCCCCTACCCCTTCTTGATATAACCTCACAACTTCCTCAAATTGTTGATTTATAAGGATATAAGCCTAGGTAAAATTTTAGCAGGCATGTTGCGATCGCACATTTACAAATACCAGCATGGACTCTCACACAATCAATAAAAAAAATCCCCTAAAAGAGCATCTGAGTGGTGATAAACGCTTCAAAATACTTGATGCAACCATGAAGCGCCATCAATATCAGCAGGATGCACTAATAGAAGTATTGCATAAAGCCCAAGAACTTTTCGGTTATTTAGAAAATGACTTGTTACACTACATCGCCCACAGCTTGAAACTACCACCTAGTCGTGTTTATGGCGTAGCAACTTTTTATCATCTTTTCTCTCTCGCACCAAAAGGCGCACATACTTGTGTCGTGTGTACGGGTACAGCTTGTTACGTCAAAGGTGCAGAAAACTTACTAGCAACCGTAGAAAACACTACCAAAATTCATGCTGGCGAAACAACCCCCAATGGAGAACTTTCACTGTTAACAGCCAGATGTTTAGGCGCTTGTGGAATTGCACCTGCTATAGTATTTGACGGCACTGTTTTAGGTAATCAAACTCCTGAATTAGTGTGCGATCGCATTAAAGACTGGCTAGAGGGAAAAGAGCGATCGCCCCACTCTTAATATTCAATTTCCTCTTTAGATAACATCAAAGTTTAAAAAATCTGCGGGAGGAAATGTAAATCAAAATTCTTAAATACATTCCTCCTGTAATTCAAATTTCACTAATAATTTAGGATCGTCATTTATGAAATTTAGTAAATATTTTTCTTTCATTATCAATTTTTTATTAGTAGCATCTCTTACTATTTTAGTACCCATATCTGCTCACTCCCAAACAACTAATTCATGTCAGCAGAGCGGTGTTGTCTGCTTAGACGATCAAGAACTCTTTATTATTCAAAAAAAATCGATTCATTGACTCCTGAACAACGAGCCAAAAGAATTACTGAAAATATTAAAGATATTGCTGAAACCTATTCAACTCCAATTGATTCTATTAAAGTTGAGGAAGGATATGATAATAACAATATTATGGCAGGAACTAAAATTATCGTTACCGTGACAGATGACGATGCTAAAGCATTAAAAATAAGTAGAAAATTGTTAGCTGACCGATGGTTAAAAGAAATTAAAAGCTCTATTGGAAAACATAGAAAAGATCCGCATATTCCTTTTTTAAAAGATATTATTATAAGCTTTTGGAATAAATATATTAAGCCTTATTATTTAATAATTATATTAAGTCCGATTGTTGTTGGAGTATTGTATGTATTTTCGACCTTGATTTATTTTTATCGTATTAAAGATAGCCAATTTTACTTAGGGGTTAAAAGATATCTAAAAAGTATTAAAAATTATTTGAAAAGAATCCAACAAGAACAATGGGCAGACCATATATATAAATCTGCATCACAGATACGTAAATTCCCAAAAATAATATATGAATTTGTTATATTTATATTTAGTAACTTAGGATTTATTATAATCTTATCCACCATTGGTATTTTAACTTTTACTTTAATACATATAATTTATTATACTAATAATTTTTATGTAACAAACGAGCTAGAAGAACTAAGAAACTATGTTGCTACTCTATTGAATATTATTGGATTGCTCCTCTTATTTGGAGTTGTGTCTATTTTACTTAATTGGCTCTCCAGCAGTAAAGGAAGTACAGTAGTTCTTCCCTTTGATGATACAACTACATCACCGCCTGAAGAAAAAGATAACAAGACCGGGGAAAAAGAAAAATCTAATCGGGGTAAAGCAATCGCTGATTCATTAGTTGAGGAACTTCATAGAATTAATCACATCCACACTACAATGTTTCAGATTATCAAGACAGGAGAAGAAAACATTAAGTCAGAGAGGATAAACCCTCACTTTCCTCCGTTAACTTCTACCCAAGAAAATCTAAACAGCAATCTTACTGATGTTGCGACTTTTGAAGCTGGTAAAACCAATTTATCCATTGGAAAAATAATTCTAATTCTCAAACAGCTATGGCCTTTTGGAGGTGTGAACAGGGCAATCTCTGGAAGCTTACAAAACTACGGCTCGACAACTCGTTTGGTTGTCCGATTAGACGATCAAAATGAAGTAAAGGCTTGGGAGGTGACGTGGCAAAATTATCAGATAGATACAATGACTGAGAAAATTAAGGATCTAGCTTATAAGGTTGCTATGTCTTTAGCACCAAAGATTACTGCTCGAACATGGGAAGGTTTCAAGTTTTTTACTGAAGCAATTTATAGTTATTATCAATATGAACAAACTGGAGATAGAGAACATCTTGATAATGCCGATAACAATTGTCAAAAAGCATACAACGCAGAAAAAAAATATGAGAAGCTGGATAACTTCTTCAATCAAATTGGCACAGCTTATTTTAAGGAAGAATTATATTGTAAAGCGGAAAGAGCTTTTCTGTCATCCCTAAAAATTAATCCTAAAAGCCAAGATTCTTATATTGGACTGGGAAATGTCTATTACAAACAGAAAAAATTTGACGATGCGATAAATCAATATCAGCTTGCTAAGAAAGTAAATAGAGATTTTCCCTCTGCTTACTATGGTCTTGGTAATGTATATTTGCAGAAAGGAGATTTTAAAAAGGCGTGTGAACAGTATGAAAAGGCTTGTACGATAAATGATAATTTCTCGCATTCTCATTTCTGGGAACCTTACCATAATCTTGGACTTATGTACTTATACGGAGATGACAATACATTAGCTGACTATAAAAATGCTGAAAAGAAATTTACAACAGCCAACAATGTTAATAAATACTTAAAAGATGCCCAGAAATTGCATCAAGTCCACAGTGGTTTAGCTTTAACCTACCTTTTTCAAGCCGTAGAGCCATTAAAAGCTTTAGAGCAAAATTGTGAAACTGAACTATTAATAACAGAAAATTTATCAAAAGCGGTGAAAGAGATAGAAAAAGCTATTGATATCTCTCTTGATAGTCAATCCTATCTTTACTGGAATCTTGGTTTAATACAGTGGGTTAAAAGTTACAAAATATTCTGCAATGGGAACCAAAATGAGATAGACAATAATAGGAAAGAGGCTTACTATGCTTGGAAACAAGCTTCAGATATCGCATCGAAAAACTATGAAAAATGGTGGGCATTTTATGCCTATATAGCTAATGTTATCCAACCCCTGGTAAACAACACAGAAAAATTAGCATCTCCACTCGCTATTTATCAAAATAAACGCTATCTAGATATTACTTTTAATGAGTATATACCTTCTTTATTTATAGGAAAATTAAACATTTTGTTAAAGGATGTAAGAATTATCCAAAAATATTTAGATAAAAATGATGAAACCAATGAGCCTATAAATAATTTAATTAACAAACTAGAAAAAAGAAAGGAAGAATTAAAAAATAAATATTAGCAATAAAATTAATATAAGACTTACACAAATACTCTTTTTTTCTTACCAATTAATTTCCTCACAAGTTCCTCAATATTTTCCCCTAACCTCAGCATAGAGCCAAAGGAATGATGGGAGAGGAGGCAGCTAAAAGATGGATCTAGGTGAATTACAGGAAATTGCCCAAAAAGAACGTTTAGTAGAGAAACCTGTGCAAATTCGCTGTTGCGTTGCAGCTGGGTGTCTCTCAGCCAATTCTCAAACTGTCAAACAGCATTTAGAAGCAGCTGTCACTGCCGCCGGGTTAGAAGAACAAGTGCAAGTAACCGGCGTTGGCTGTATGCGCTTGTGCTGTAATGGGCCATTAGTGGAAGTTCAGGGTAATACTGGGGAAGACTCTATCCAGGAAGCAGAAAGTCTGGGGACACTTTACGAAAAAATTACCCCTGAAGATGCACCATCAATTGTCGCTGCTGTTAATGGTGGAGAAACAAAAGTTCAAAAAGGTGATTTAACTCAGCCATTTTTTACCCAGCAAATGCCGATTGTTCTAGAAAACAGTGGCAAAATTGATCCAGAACGCATTCAATCTTATATTGCAGCTCAAGGTTATCAAGCACTTTATCATGTGCTGCGGGAGATGACTCCGGCGGAAGTGGTAGATGCAGTGACTCGTAGTGGTTTACGCGGAAGAGGTGGTGCTGGTTATCCCACGGGTGTAAAATGGGCAACTGTTGCCAAAGCCAAGGGCGATCGCAAATTTGTCATCTGCAACGCCGACGAGGGCGATCCCGGCGCATTTATGGATCGGAGTGTTTTGGAGAGCGATCCGCATCGGGTTTTGGAAGGAATGGCGATCGCAGCATACTCTGTAGGTGCTAACCAAGGTTACATTTATATTCGTGCCGAATATCCCGTTGCCATTAACCGGCTGCAAATTGCCATTCGCCAAGCCCAACGCCTCGGTTTATTAGGAAGTAATATTTTTGACTCTCCTTTTGATTTTAAGATTGATATACGCATTGGTGCAGGAGCTTACGTTTGTGGTGAAGAAACCGCTTTAATGGCATCAATTGAAGGCAAACGCGGTACACCTAGTCCTCGTCCACCTTACCCAGCCGAGAGTGGTTTGTGGGGATTTCCAACTTTAATTAACAACGTTGAAACCTACGCTAACGTCCCCTGGATTATTCGCAAAGGTGCAGATGTATTCGCCAGCATCGGTACAGAAAAAAGTAAAGGTACAAAAGTTTTCGCCCTAGCTGGGAAAATTCAAAATACAGGCATTATAGAAGTGCCAATGGGAACAACCCTGCGGCAAATTGTCGAAGAAATGGGTGGTGGTGTACCAGGTGGCGGTACAGCCAAAGCAGTGCAAACAGGCGGCCCCTCTGGCGGCTGTATTCCCGCTTCCGCGTTTGATACCCCTGTAGATTACGAATCTCTAAGTCAACTAGGTTCGATGATGGGTTCCGGCGGCATGATTGTTATGGACGAAAGCACCAATATGGTAGATGTCGCCCGTTTCTTCATGGAATTCTGCATGGATGAGTCTTGTGGTAAATGCATTCCCTGTCGAGTTGGTACAGTGCAGTTGTACAAATTGTTAACAAAGATTAGTGAAGGTAAAGCATCCTTTGCTGACTTGGAACTGTTAGAGGAACTGTGCGATATGGTGAAACATACAAGTTTGTGCGGCTTGGGACAGTCAGCGCCGAATCCGGTATTTAGTACATTGCGGTATTTTCGGGATGAGTATTTAACCTTAATTAAGTAAAAACTCCATTTTTGATGGAGGTGAGCAAATGTTTACCAAAATTTTCTTGAGCATTGGTGCATTGCTAGCGATCGCATTCATAATTCTAGTTATTATCGGCGTAAAGAACGAACAGGAAGTTGATAGAATTTGGCGATCGCTCGAAGGATTGCCAACAGGAAATCGTTTTACTAAAGATATGGTTGCAGGATTACCTGCGCCTGTACAACGCTATTTTTTGCATAGCATTGCACCAGGAACTCCTCTTGCTTCCTCAGTCAGCTTGGAAATGAGTGGCAGTTTTAGGATGGCGCAGGATAAACCGTGGATACCGATGCAAGCTACAGAAATTCTCTCAACCAAAGGATTTGTCTGGAAAGCAAGTATTGGTAGTCGTTTGTTCCAAATGATCGGCAGCGATGGCTATACCAACAAATCTGGTCGAATGCAGTTCTCTCTTTGGGGACTAGTTCCCCTCGTCAATGTCCACAATTCTGATATTACTCGCTCTAGCATTGGACGATTCGCAGGAGAATTTTTCTGGCTACCTTCTGCTTTACTACCTCAGCGCGGCGTAAGTTGGAAAGCAATAGATGACAAAACTATCCAAGCTAGTCTAAAAGTTGATGATGAACCTGTAACGCTGACACTGTTTATAGATGCTAACGGCAAACTGCTAAAGCTTTCTCTGCCACGTTGGGGAGATCAAACAGAAGATGGTAGCTATACTTACATTCCATTTGGCGGAGAGTACCAGGAAGAAAAAACATTTGGAGGATTTACAATTCCTTCCCAGATGGGTGCAGGTTGGTGGCTTGGCACACATCGTTACTCAGAATTCTTCTGTGCCACAGTTGAGCAAGCTGAGTTTCGTTGAAGATATAGCTATTTAAAAATACTGAGGTTATAAATGTCAGTAAAAACTTTAACAATCAACGATCAATTAGTTAGCGCCCGCGAAGAAGAAACCGTTCTTCAAGCAGCCCAAGATGCAGGAATTCACATTCCAACTTTGTGTCACCTGCAAGGGATTGGGGATGTTGGGGCTTGTCGGCTATGTTTAATAGAAATTGCTGGCAGCAATAAACTTCAACCTGCTTGTGTGACAAAAGTTACTGAAGGAATGGAAGTTCAAACAAATAGCGATCGCCTGCAAAAATACCGTCGCACAATTATCGAAATGCTGTTTGTTGAAGGCAATCACATTTGCTCGGTTTGTGTAGCTAATGGTAATTGCGAATTGCAAGACTTAGCTATTGAAATGGGTATGGATCATGTGCGTTTGGATTACCATTTTCCCGATCGCAAAGTCGATATTTCTCACGATCGCTTCGGCGTCGATCATAACCGTTGTGTTCTTTGCACTCGTTGTGTCCGTGTTTGTGACGAAATCGAAGGAGCGCACACTTGGGATATGGCGGGTAGGGGGACAAATTCTCATGTAATCACTGATTTAAATCAGCCTTGGGGAACCTCAGACACTTGTACTTCTTGTGGTAAGTGCGTTAATGCTTGCCCGACAGGTGCGCTTTTTGACAAAGGATCAAGCGTTGGTGAAATGAAACGCGATCGCGCCAAACTTGATTTTATAGTTACAGCACGAGAGAAGCAACAATGGCTGGTTTAACTACATTATCACAACGAGGTCAATCTCATGTTACGCCGCATTTTAAAAACTATTTGGTGGTTTCTATTGCTGGGAATATTAACAATATATATATATCTGGGTTTAGCAACGTTCACATCTAAAACGGTGATTGCTGCTGTGATTAAATTAGAAGATGCGCCAGGAGAAATAGTATATCGCTCACAGCAAAAATTAAATGATGAATTGGGAAATTATTGGCAGGTGATCTTATTTAAGCAAATTCATTCTAATAGCAATCAAATATCTTCAGTAAATCTCCGATTGGTAGGGTTTCCTGGCTCTCAGGAACTAGCCCATTCCTTACCCTTGAAGATTACTAGCGATACAGGTAAAGTATTGACTGCTGCCGATATTTTTCTAGATGAAGCACCAGCACCAACTATCGGTCAGTATGACTTTAAGGATGTCTTACCTCAATTGCCAAATGAAGGTTTATTGATTGGTATACCTCTAAGTAGACAACGCTTCATAAATATTTCAATCCCTCAATATATCGTGCAAGAATGGCAAGAAGTTGCACTAAAATCCTGAGTACTAACGTCAAAATTCATTTGCTTGCTATCGCCCTCATAAAACAAAGAAAATGACTCGTTTAAAATTAGCAACAGTTTGGCTAGGTGGCTGTTCTGGCTGTCACATGTCTTTTCTCGATTTGGACGAATGGCTGATTGATTTAGCAGCACAAGTAGATTTAGTTTTTAGTCCTTTTGTTGATACCAAAGAATATCCCCAAGGAGTGGACGTGGTATTAGTTGAAGGTGCAATTGCGAATGAAGAACACCTGCAAATGATTCAAACAGTCAGAGAGCGATCGCAAATTCTTGTTTCCTTTGGCGATTGTGCTGTCACTGGGAATGTTACTGCCTTACGCAACCCTTTAGGTAGTGCCGAACCTGTTCTTCAGCATTGTTACATCGAAGCAGTGGATATTCATGGTCAAATTCCCCATGAACCTGGTATTGTACCAACTTTATTAAATCGGGTGATACCAGTTCATACAATAGTCAAAGTTGATGTATACTTACCAGGCTGCCCACCTTCAGCAACTCAAATTAAAGCAGTACTAGCGCCACTATTAAGAGGAGAAAAACCACACTTAGAAGGACGTGAATTTATTAAGTTTGGTTAAACCTCACAAGTTACTCAAATTCTTTATCTAAATTGAAAGTAAGGTAATTCCAAAATAATTTGGGAAGCAATTATGGCAGTTAATTATCGAGAAAGAATTATTGCTCTTTGGACAGCATTTCTGCTAGGAATACTGTTTCATACACAACTAGGATTAATGCCACTTTTTCACGACTTATCTGTTGTCGAATCTCAAAAAGCAACAAATCTCAATGATATTTCTGGAATCATGTGGTTGATGCTGGGCTTTTTTGTGCTACCAATGCTCGGAATTATCGTTACTGCTTTTACCGATTCCAAGCGTTACCGAACCATTCATTTTGGTTTAACTGTCTTTTACAGCATCATGAACTTACTACATCTGGTTTTAGATTTATTTGTTCAGCCAGTTCTCTGGTATCAGATAGCCTTGATGGTCTTGTTATTTTTTGTGGGTTTATTATTAAACATTACTGCTTTTAAGTGGATGCGGCTGCACACCAGGGCTAATCAATCACAACACCATTTAGAAAGCTCACATTTTTAGCTGTTAATTCAAACTGCAAACAAGATTTTTTTGGTAAGTTATAAAGTATTGCAACTTAAACCAAATTAAATCAATTCATATTTCAAATATCAGTTTTTCATATACACCTTAAATATTGGGAACGAATCTATTCTCAATATTAAGATGATTAAATTGATGAAATCCGTCTTGCGTCAGCTTCATTATACATTTGGAGAGCATTATGTTGAAAGCATCTGACATTATGACTAAAGATGTTGCTACGATTCGCAGTTATGCAACGGTAACTGAAGCAGTCAAACTTTTAAGGGCAAGGGACTGGAAAGCGTTGGTTGTAGATCGTCGCCATGAACAAGATGCCTACGGAATTATTACCGAAAAAGATATTGTCTATAAAGTGATTGCTTATGATAAAGATCCCTCTAAAGTGCGTGTTTATGAAGTGATGACCAAGCCTTGTATCGTTGTCAATCCCGATCTAGGTTTAGAATATGTAGCACGATTATTTGCTGACCATAATTTGCAGAGAGCGCCTGTTATTCAGGGCAAACTACTGGGTATCATTTCCCTGGTTGACATTCTCGCTAATAGTAACTTTCTTGAAAAACCCCATACTATTCTACTAGAAGAACAGCTTGAGGACGAAATTAAACAAACTCGTACTGTTTGCGCCGAGAAAGGTATTCGCTCAAAAGAATGTGCCGCTGCTTGGGATGCAATCGAGGAATTACAAGCTGAGATTGCACATCAACGAGCAGAGAAAGTTGTAACAACTGCTTTTGAAGAATACTGTAATGAATATCCAGAGGCCAAAGAAATTTATGACAACTGGTGTAGCGGCTAAGCTCAGAAATATATTAACTTGCTCACTTAAATAGTAAGCAATAGGAGGGAAAGATACAAACATGATGAAAGATTTAATAGATTCAAAAGATTCAATAAAATCATCTGAAAAATCGGCAATTTTCCAGTTAGTAGATGGGCGAATTGGCGAAATATCTTTAGTTAAAGGAACGCTATATGTTCATTTTGAGACTGATGATGAAAAAGATTTAACACTTGTGTTTACGGATGTAGTTGGAGTTGAGATGTTCAATATCCAGAATACCGAACTGAGTAAATGGACAGTTAGCTTGAACGATCCTTTCATCGAACGAGCTAGGAAACTTTCAGAGAAACATACTGAAGACCTTGTTTGCTATGCTTTTTGGTCGCCTTGGCTAAAAGAGCCAATGATGCGTATTTTAGCTAGCAATTTTGAGATCAAAACCTAATATGGCAAGGTTGTCCTCTTTGGAAAATGCCAAGAATTACGGCGTGAATTTGCCGCAGTTGTCCGGTGATTCATTATTTAATCTTGCCCGTAATTGGACTAGGAATACTAGCTCCAACAAATAACAACTCACCACCTAAAAGAGAGGCTTATGTCTCAAAAAATCATTATCGACCCCGTTACCCGCATTGAAGGACACGCCAAAATCTCTATTTACTTGGATGATAACGGACAAGTCAGCGATGCTCGGTTTCATGTCACAGAATTTCGTGGTTTTGAAAAGTTTTGTGAAGGTCGTCCGCTTTGGGAAATGCCAGGAATTACGGCGCGGATTTGTGGAATTTGTCCGGTGAGTCATTTATTAGCTTCTGCCAAAGCTGGCGATCGCATTCTTGCCGTTACAATTCCTAAAGCAGCTGAAAAACTACGCCGTCTAATGAATTTGGGGCAAATTATCCAATCCCATGCCCTGAGTTTCTTCCACCTCAGCGCCCCAGATTTATTATTAGGAATGGATAGCGATCCTCAAAAACGCAATGTATTTGGCTTAATTGCTGCTGAACCAGAACTAGCGCGTGGCGGAATTCGCTTACGTCAATTTGGACAAGAAATTATCGAACAATTGGGAGGACGAAAAATACATCCATCATGGGCGATTCCTGGTGGTGTCCGCGAACCTTTATCCCCAGAAGGACGTACTCATATTCAAAATCGCATCCCAGAAGCACGCGCCACAATCTTAGATGCACTAGGTAGATTTAAAAACTTACTTCATGATTATCAAAAAGAAGTACAAACCTTTGGGAATTTTCCTAGCTTATTTATGGGTTTAGTCACTGCCGATGGTTTGTGGGAGTACTACGACGGACATATTCGCTTTGTAGATAGCGCCGGGAATATTATTGCTGATAAACTCGACCCAACTAATTATCAAGAATTTATCGGTGAAGTAGTTCAACCAGATTCTTATTTAAAGTCTCCCTACTATCGTCCTTTAGGTTATCCTGACCAGAGCGACTATTGTAGTCTCGATAATGGTATTTATCGAGTAGGCCCTTTAGCGCGTTTGAATATTTGCAGTCATATTGGTACGCCTTTAGCTGATGCAGAATTGAGAGAATTTCGAGATAGAGGTAAAGGCACAGTTACATCATCATTTTTCTATCATTACGCCCGATTAATTGAAATTTTAGCTTGCATTGAACGCATAGAAATTATCATAGATGACCCAGATTTAATGTCTACCAAATTGCGGGCTGATGCTGCCATTAACCGATTAGAAGCAGTTGGTTGTAGTGAAGCACCACGGGGTACATTATTTCACCATTATCAAGTTGATGAAAATGGGTTACTTCAGAAAGTAAATTTAATAATTGCCACAGGTCAGAATAATTTAGCGATGAATCGCACAGTAGCTCAAATTGCCCGACATTTTATTCACGGCTCAGAAATTCCTGAAGGTATGTTAAACCGAGTTGAGGCAGGAATTCGAGCATTTGACCCTTGTTTGAGTTGTTCAACTCATGCGGCGGGGCAAATGCCTTTGCATATTCAATTAGTTGGTGTTGATGGGAGTGTTGTTAATGAGGTTTGGCGGGAGTAACAGCAGAGAATCTCTGACACTATTATGCAACGCCTATTTGTTAACTTGCGTTTGAGTACTTGGAAACATAAGTATTTATGACTTTCTGACAATTTTTGTATGCAGGTGGAGGTTTTTTATGAATAGCCAAAATAATAAATATTGGAGTTTTAGCTTTAAATTAATATTAATAATTACAGTAATCATTACGGGTTTCAATACTTATAAAATAATGCATATTTGGGAACCTTTATTAAGGGGTGAACCGTTACCAAACTCTCAAACAAATAACACAAGTTTTAATGATGAACAATTTGATAAGATGCTTGAAAGAAATCATCGAATCCATGACATGATTGAAAGCCATGTATTCAGCCTTGTTGCATTAATTATAGGTACAGGTGGTACAGTATTAATATTTGGGGCAAAAAATTGGATTTACGAGGAAGTAAAAAAAGATTTGGATAAGGAAAAACAAGATTATAAAACAGAAATCCAAAAATATCTAGATGCTTCATCTCAATTAATGGTATTAATGCCTTTGATATCGGATGAAGAAATTTATAGTTCTGAGTCTTCTATTGAAATAAAAGCATTATCAACAATTTGGAAAAAGTCACTTGAAACTATCAAAGAAAAGTATCCAGAATATAAAGCTACGTCAATGTATGCTTTAAAAGCAGGAGATATGTCTTCTTACATAGCACGGTTATCTTCTGAAGAAGCAGGTTATAAAAAAGATATATCCATTCAAAAAAAAGCACAAGAAATGTATGAGCAAGCACGAAAAGAGTATCAGGAGTCTCTTCAATATATACCCATTAAAATGGAAAATATTGAATCAGTTTTCTGGAGTAAGATCCAATGTAGAATGGGCAATGTATTAACTGCTTTAAAAAGATATCAAGACGCAGAAATAAGTTATGAAGATTCTTTAAAGAATATGCCTAGTAATTATTGGGCTTGGCATAGTTTAGGAGACTTATTTGCAAACCAAAAACAATACGAATATGCAATTACAAAATATGATGAAGCCTTAAAAATATACCCTAATCATCCTGAAACTTTGTATAAAAAGGGAATTGCTTTGTCATCCTCGAATCCAAAAGGAGAACAAACAGATATAGAAAGACAAGCAATTGACTTATATAAAAAGGCATTGACTTTTAGACCTACAAATAACTGGCTTTTAAAAAGTTTAGGTGATTCATTACAGAAATTATGGTGGTATGAAAATCGAAAATCCAATTTTAAGGTAGAAACCAAAGAAGAACAAGAACAAAGAGAAAAAAAAGAAAAAGAAATATCTGAGACTTATCAAAAAGCAATTGATGCAAATTTTAATAAATATGAAAGTCTTCTTGAATATGGTGATTTTCTTTTAAAATCAGCTTATTGTATAGACAGAAGAATGGGAAATATACACGCTGATGCTAAAAAGAAGCGAATAGAAGCAATAGAAAAATATAAATCAGCCTGGGAAATTGCTAAAAGATTGGAGCATAATACTGTTGATATTTTATATGCTAGGGGAAATGCTGAACTTTATAATGGAGATTATGAAGCAGCATATAATTTATATGAAGAAGCTATATCAGAAAATGAAATAACCAAAGATCCAACACCCAAAGAGGGCTTTAACAATTATTTTAGAAACTGGGATAAACCAATTTATGCAATTATAAAATTGCTGGAAAGTACAAAAAATAATGATGAAAAATATGAAAAAATAAGGGTAGAATGGAGCGAAAAAGCTTTAGAAACATTTAATAATAAATTCAAAAAAACTCTTCTAAATAATAATCAAGATATGTCAGATGTATCAGAAAAAATAAAAAAAGTTGAAGCTTTGTACAATAAAACTATATTACTTTTCTTTAAATTAGAGGGAGAAGATGCACGTAAAGAATTAGAAAAAGCCCGTAACATTGACAAAGACTATTTAACTGAATTACAAAATAGTGACTTAGATTGGGGTTTATTTTTCTTCTTAAAATAAGAACTTAAAAAGTGAAGGTCTAATTATGGCGGCTATAACACCACAGTCTGGAAAACCTTATCCTCTAGGAGCAACTTGGGACGGCAAGGGAACCAATTTTGCTTTGTTTTCTGAAAATGCTACCAATGTTGAACTTTGCCTGTTTGATGAACACAAAAGAGAGATACTTCTGCCACTTGTAAATGTAGAAAATTATGTTTGGCACGGTTACGTACCAGGAATTAAACCAGGACAGCAATACGGATTCCGAGTTGATGGAAATTATGAACCGGAGAAAGGATATCGTTTTAATTCATCAAAACTCTTAATAGATCCCTATGCCAAGGCAATTACTGGCGATGTCACTCACACAGAGGAAATATTTAGTTATCCGTGGAATGCGCCCGAAGAAAAAAAAGATTTAATACGATCCAGAACCAATGATTCTCATTTAATTCCCAAGGCTGTTGTCATTGATGAGTCTTTTGATTGGCAAGGCGATCGCTTGTTGCAAATTCCCTGGCAGGATACTGTTATCTATGAGACTCATGTTAAGGGTTTTACCAAGCAACGCCAAGATATTCCCAAAAAACTGCGCGGAACTTATGCTGGACTTGCTCATCCTATCGCAATTGATTATCTCAAATCTCTTGGCATTACTGCTGTTGAACTGCTACCAGTCCATCATTTTTTTGTTTATTCTGGAGACTTAGCAAAGAAAAAACTTCGCAATTACTGGGGATATGACACTATTGGCTATTTTGCTCCCTATTCCGGCTACAGTGCGAGTGGAATTTTGGGGGAACAGGTTGTAGAGTTCAAGCAAATGGTGAAGATTCTACATAGTGCTGGTATAGAAGTGATTTTAGATGTAGTTTACAATCACGCTGGAGAAGGCAACCACTTAGGCCCGACTCTTTCTCTACGAGGCATCGACAATACGATTTATTATCGATTAGTTGAGGATAATCCTCGCTACTATATTGAAGGTTTGACTGGCTGCGGCAATTGTCTGAATACTCACCATCCGCAAGTGCTGAAGTTGATCGTGGATAGCTTGCGCTATTGGGTATTAGAAATGCATGTGGATGGTTTTCGGTTTGATGTTGCTGCGGCACTAGGTAGAGGGGAGTTGGAGGTAATAGAAGTAGAGGTAGACGTTTGGCGAGGCTCCTCCAAGCAACATAAAAAAGTCGATGTTCTCAAACGAAACCACGAATTTGATAATCTCGAATCATTTTTTGCCATCATCCACCAAGATCCGGTTCTTTCTCAGGTAAAACTGATTGCTGAACCTTGGGATTCAGAAGAAGGTGGCTACCAAGTCGGAAATTTCCCTCTTTTGTGGTCAGAGTGGAATGATAAATATCGAAATACTATGCGAGACTTCTGGCGTGGTGAAAACATCAAGCTAGAGGAGTTTGCTAACCGCTTTACTGGTAGTCCTGACTTGTATCAAGCGAATGGTCGTCGCTCTCATGCAAGTATCAACCACATAACCTGCCATGATGGCTTCACGCTGCATGATTTGGTCAGTTACGATCAAAAACACAATGAAGCAAATCAAGAAAAGAGCGGTGGCAATGATAATAATTCCTGGAACTGCGGAGTCGAGGGAGAGACAGATAACCCAGAAATATTGCAGTTACGAGAACGACAAAAACGTAACTTCCTAACTACCTTGATGTTATCTCAAGGCATTCCCATGCTATTGGGGGGAGACGAAATCGGGCGATCGCAACAAGGTAACAACAACCCTTACTGTCAAGATAATGAGATTTCCTGGTTTAATTGGGATTTGACGGCAGAAAAAACGGCACTGTTAAAATTTACTCGTCAACTAGTTCAGTTCCGCAATCAGCATCCTGTGTTTCGACAAACCAACTGGTTAAATCAGGGTTCAGCTATTTCTTGGTTTAATCCCGATGGTAGTGAAATCATAAAAGATCAGCGACAAAAGCCTGCTGTTACAATGACTATCTTCTTGAATGGTACAGAAATTTCTACCCCTGATCCTTCGGACGAGAGGATTATTGACGATAGTTTTTTGCTATTTCTCAATAGTTGCGATCAAATGATTGAGTTTTCTCTACCCAATGGGTTAGAGGATAAAAAATGGCAGTTGGTGATTGATACTACAGAGTCTCTATTTATTGAAGAGGATCGCTTTTACCAAGACGGTCAAATTTTAACTGTAATGCCGCGATCGCTGCTATTACTCGGTGTGTTTAGAGGGTTTGTAGCACAATATGTTGTACCCCTACTAAGTAGGTAGGCGTGAACTTTGAATTAGGCGATCGCTTATCACCAATAGGCGAAACTGGAGTTGCGATCGCTTTACAAAACATGAGTGGGTTATAAAGCAATACAGTTCAGTTAAGGCTAAAACTCTTTGCCAAAGTCAATTTTTTTAACGAACCGCAAAGGACGCAAAGAGAAGAAAGAAATGCTTAACTGAACCGTATTGGGTTATAAAGCCTGACTATCCCGCTTCAATCAACCCACAGAGAAACAAACTGGAAATCTTTGCCAGTAAACAACCTGCGATCGCTTAATTTGAAATTGAGAATCACTAGCGATCGCAGATTTATTTCACTGGTTAGAAGCAAATCAACCAGAGTCAGTATTTAATTAACTTTTGTGCCCTACGAATTATTGACAAATGCTTGATAATCTGAATCTGTTCCCAATGGGGCTAGATTCAAAACTCACTGTGAGGAATTTCTCAATTTGTTATGTTCTTCTTGAGTAACCCGGTAGACTTCTTTGTCCATCATGTGGATTTCATACTCTGCTTCTTTTCCAGGGAAAAATAAAAATCCTGGCTGTTCTTCTTCTACTTCTACTATTTCAGAAATTGCATTAGGATTTATCTCAACATGAACGCCTTCTGTAGTTTTCACTTCTACAGGTTCCATGCCACCCCTCCTTGCTATT
The DNA here is from genome assembly GCF_034530635.1 of Nostoc sp. EspVER01. NCBI lineage: Bacteria > Bacillati > Cyanobacteriota > Cyanophyceae > Nostocales > Nostocaceae > Nostoc > Nostoc sp. EspVER01. The sequence continues at coordinate 76,027 of NZ_JAVRCS010000003.1, read as the reverse complement.
GAAGTAGCTTTATGACTAATATTGGTAGATTAATACTATTACAATTAAAACTTACTTACTCAAACTAGCAAAAATACTTAATGCTTCACCAATAGCAGATGCAGAAACCTTAGCCTGAAAGATGCAAGCACCCCTAGCTGTAGGCAGTGCGATCGCAACTAGAACCGCTTGATCTGCACTAAGGGATCTGCGGGTTAATAGTGTCCCAGCCAGGAGGGTTTTCAACAGAAATAACATTGTTCAGCACCAAAAAGATCATAAAAATCATTGACAAACAGACATCAATGAATAGCCTTGGAGATACTGCGAATTTACAAGTTCATTTGGAGACACTTGACGAGGGTCTGTTAGATTTTACAGCGATCGCAGATTTTTGCAGATTTATCAAAACTGAATTTAGGAAACTGGAATAGGTTGACCGCTAGACAGAACCAAAGGAAAATTATGAACATTAGGGGCGTGCATTGCATTTATACCAAGATTGGCACGGTTCAGCATATCAGCGTCGGTTCTAATTACTTCACCCCGACTATCTAAGATGGAATGATTAAAGTTCAATCCATTGATATTAAATGCCATCGAACATACACCCATCGCTGCAAACCAAATACCTACCGTTGGTAATGCTGCTAATAATAAATGGAAAGCACGATGATTTTTGCTAGCAAAGGGAGGAATCAACAACCGACCCAAGAAGCCATAGTGTCCTGCCAAGTAATTGTAGGTGGCTTTCTGCTGACCCAACTTATATCCGGCATTAATTGATTCATTTTCATCGGTATTCCGAATTAGCGTTGAAGTCACTAAAGAACCATGCAAAGAACTTAACAGTGCGCCCCCGAATATACCTGATACACCCAACATATGTAACGGGTGCATAAGGATATTGTGATCGCCTTGGAAAGCCAACATAAAGTGGAAAGTCCCAGCAATTCCCAAAGGTAAACCATCAGAAAAACTACCTTGACCAATGGGATAAACTAGCAAAACTGAAGTAGCGGCAATGACGGGTGCAGAATAAGCAATTGCTGTCCAAGGGCGCATTCCCAAACGATAGCTCAGTTCCCAAAATCGCCCTAATAAACACCAAATACCAATGAGAAAATGCAGCACAATCAACTGATATGGGCCACCATTGTAGAGCCATTCATCGATTGAAGCAGCTTCCCACATAGGATAAAAGTGTAAACCAATGGCGGCAGATGTCGGTACAACTGCGGCTGTAATTAAGTTATTACCCTCCATCAGTGAACCCATGATTGGCTCACGTATGCCATCCATATCTACGCCGGGAGCGGCAATAAAAGCCAAAATAAAACAGGTGGTGGCAGCCAGTAAGGTGGGAATAATCAACACACCAAACCAGCCAATATAAATCCGATTTTCTGTGCTAGTAATCCATCTGCAAAAACTATCCCATAAATCAAAAAAACTAAATTCTCTTTGAGGTTGAATAATAGTACTCATGGTCTGTAGCTCCTAAGCAATTCCAAGTTCAAAATTTTCTAACTACTTTTAGTAGATATTTATCTCTTTTGCTTGAACTCTGGCTGAAATAATAATTTGGACATTCCTCATAGAGTCAAGCTGCGAGTTATCAATGTAAATCAAGCTGTATAAAGAAGAAGTAAAACAATGTCTTTAATCACCTTTGGAGAATTTCCGTTATAAATATGTTACGTAGCATAAATAACTGGATACATCCCCTTATCTGCTGCTAAATGCAATAGTTGAGTATCTCTATCTTGAAGTTAGAAAAAGAATTTGAGGAACTTGTGAGGAAATACGGTGCTTATTAAAACTTAAATTTTGCAAGGATTCAGGTTGGGGCAGAACAAATGCATCTTCAAATCAGTAGACCGACAAGTTTTCTAGTTGAACATGTTTTGCTTGTGGCTTTTGAGTTGTCCTTGTCGAAGACATCTCGATTTCCTCACAAGTTCCTCAAGTTTTTTATCTAACTTAAAAATAGGGTTGAACAACTAAAAAGTATGTGTAATGTGATGGGCTACGCAGAGGCGATGTCTACGACGGTAACAGAGCGTTGGTCATTAAGCGTAGCCGAAATGAGCCGAAGTGCTGGCTACGCCTACGCAATTGGTTACGGTAACGAGTTGCGTAGTGATGATGGCATTGGTCCACGAGTAGCTAGGGCGTTGCAGCTATCGAATGTGAAATCTATTGCTGTCCACCAACTCACCCCCGAACTTGCCCAAGCGTTGGCTAATAGTGATTTGGCAGTATTTATTGATGCTTGTTTAGCGTCCGAAAATTCCCAGGTGCAAGTACAATCGCTCTTACCTAACTCTTCCAATGTTATCGCTGGACATACAGCTGATCCGCGATCGCTTCTAGCTCTAACTCAAGCTATATACGGTTATTGTCCGCCAGCTTGGTGGGTGACAATACCAGGAGAAAACTTTGAATTAGGTGAGAATCTATCACCTCTTGCTGAACAAGGAATAGAGATAGCAATTGATCAAATAAACCACTTAATCAAAACCGCGAGGAAAGAATTATGCATGAAGTTGGCAAAATCTAGAAAATTTCCTGCTGCGGATTGAAAAGGAAGAACCACTGCGATCGCATATTCAAAGTCTCAAAGTTTCTTGGCTCGATCCCTTTATATCATGTCCGCTTGATTACTTAACTAAACCCCAAGAACCCCACCCCGCCAAAGCTGCGCTTTGTCTCCCCTCCCGAAGAGCGGGGAGGGGCTGGGGGTGGGGTGCAATGACTGTGGAAATCATAACTAATTATGCGGACATGATATTAGTTCTTCACAAGTTTCTCAACTCCTTATTCTAATGTCAAAAGTAGGTTCAGGTTAATCATTACTAGCCCTTAGAGACTTTCGCAGGTGCAAGAAGATGCAGGACAAAACATTTGCAACCATAGACGGCAATGAGGCTGTTGCTCAAATTGTCTATCGACTGAATGAGGTTATTGCAATTTACCCAATTACTCCTTCTTCACCGATGGCTGAGTGGGCCGATGCTTGGGCTAGTGAGGGTAAACCCAATATTTGGGGTACTGTTCCCTCGGTAGTACAGATGCAGAGTGAAGGAGGTGTGGCTGGTGCTGTACATGGTGCTTTGCAAACTGGTTCACTGACAACCACATTTACAGCATCGCAGGGATTATTGTTGATGATCCCCAATATGTACAAGATTGCTGGAGAATTAATACCTACAGTATTTCATATTGCCGCGCGATCGCTAGCCGCGCAAGCTCTCTCTATTTTCGGCGACCACAGCGATGTCATGGCGGCGCGTGGTACTGGTTTTGCTATGTTGTGTGCCGCATCAGTGCAAGAAGCACAAGATTTTGCATTGATAGCAACACGAGCAACCCTAGAATCACGGATACCCTTTCTGCACTTTTTTGATGGCTTTCGTACCTCCCACGAAATTAACAAAGTAGAAACTTTAACAGAAGATGACCTGCGAGAATTCATTCCCGATGAATTAGTATTCGCTCATCGGTCACGCGCCCTCACTCCCGACAAACCAGTTTTGCGCGGTACAACACAAAACCCTGATGTCTACTTCCAAGCCAGGGAAACTGTCAATCCTTACTATCTAGCTTGTCCAGACATCACTCAGAAAGTCATGGATGAATTTGCCGCCATGACTGGGCGACAGTACCAACTATTTGAATACCACGGCGACCCAGCAGCCGAACGAGTTATTGTGCTGATGGGTTCCGGTTGCGAAGCTGTACATGAAACAGTAGATTACCTCAACGCCCGTGGTGAGAAAGTCGGCGTTTTGAAAGCAAGACTATATCGCCCATTTGATGCTATGCGATTTGTCGCCGCCTTGCCAGAAACTATCCGTACCATCGCAGTTTTAGACCGCACCAAAGAGCCAGGCGCATCTGGTGAGCCATTGTATTTGGATGTAGTCGCTGCTATCCATGAAGCATGGGAGCAGGGGAGCAGGGGAGTAGAGGAGAAATTAGAGTTAAATTCCCCCCTGCCCCTCTGCCCCTCTGCCCCTCCGCCCAAAATTCTTGGTGGTCGCTACGGTTTATCTTCCAAAGAATTCACACCAGCGATGATTAAAGCCATTTTTGATAATCTGGCTACGGCTGAACCAAAAAATCATTTTACTATCGGTATTAACGATGATGTCACCCACACCAGCTTGAATTATGATCCTGACTTTAGCATTGAACCAGACAATATAATAAGAGCTATTTTTTATGGTTTGGGTGCTGATGGTACAGTCGGTGCTAATAAAAACTCAATCAAAATTATTGGAGAAGAAACAAACAATTACGCTCAAGGCTATTTTGTTTACGATTCCAAGAAATCAGGTTCGGTCACAGTTTCTCATCTACGCTTTGGTTCACAACCGATTCGCTCGACCTATTTAATCAGTAAAGCTAACTTTGTTGCCTGTCATCAATGGGAATTTATTGAAAAATTTCCGATATTGAAAGACATCATACCAGATGGTACATTTTTGGTAAATTCTCCTTATGAAAAGGATGAAGTTTGGGATCATCTGCCGCCATCAGTACAAGAGAAAATTATTCACAAACATCTGAAATTTTATGTAATTAATGCCTATAAAGTCGCTCATCAAGCAGGCATGGTAGGAAGAATCAACACAGTAATGCAGGTTTGTTTCTTCGCCTTATCAGGTGTATTGCCACGAGAAAAAGCAATCGCCTACATCAAAAACTCCATCCGCAAGACTTATAGCAAGAAGGGCGACGAAATTGTGCAGATGAACATCAAAGCGGTAGATACTACATTGGATAATTTGTATGAGGTAGAGAATAGGGAATTGGGAACTTGTACTGAGCGACTTGCCTTGAGCGTTCGCGTAGCGTCTCGTAGAGAAGTCGAAAGGAGTCGAAGTATAGGGAATGGGAAAGAAAAACAATCTTCAATTCCTGATGCTGCACCTGCTTTTGTCCGTGATGTTTTAAGTAAAATGATTGCCCGTCAAGGAGATGAACTGCCAGTTAGTGCTTTACCAGCAGACGGTACTTATCCTACAGGTACAGCAAAATGGGAAAAACGCAACATTGCCCAAGAAATACCCGTTTGGAATACAGATGTCTGCATTCAGTGTGGTAAGTGCGTGATGGTGTGTCCTCACAGTGTCATCCGCAGTAAGGTTTACGAACCGCAGCAGTTAGAAAACGCACCATCGACGTTTAAGAGTGCCAATGCCAAAGACCACGATTGGACAGGTTTGAAATATACTATCCAAGTGGCAGCAGAAGATTGTACTGGCTGCGGTATTTGCGTAGATGTTTGTCCGGCGAAGAATAAATCAGAACTACGCCGTAAAGCGATTAACATGGAACCGCAATTACTATTACGGGAACCAGAACGGGAAAATTGGGATTTCTTTTTGAATATTCCCAATCCAGATAGAAGTCATCTGAAACTGACTCATATTAACCAGCAGCAAATGCAGGAGCCATTGTTTGAATTTTCTGGGGCTTGCGCTGGGTGTGGCGAGACACCTTATATTAAATTAGCAACACAGTTGTTTGGCGATCGCATGATTGTCGCCAACGCCACTGGTTGTTCTTCTATTTATGGCGGGAATTTACCCACTACCCCCTGGACGCACAATACCGAAGGACGCGGCCCAGCTTGGTCAAATTCGTTATTTGAAGATAACGCTGAATTTGGACTTGGTTTTCGCATTTCGATTGATAAGCAAGCAGAATTTGCCGCTGAATTACTCAAACAACTAACCACAGATGTGGGTGAAGAACTGGTAAATGGTATCCTCAATGCCGAACAAAAAGATGAAGCTGATATTTGGGAACAACGCGAACGAATTGTTATCCTGAAGCAACAGTTAGAAACAATTATCAGTAGTCAATCACCACTGACAAACAAAGCAAAGCAACTCTTAAGTATTGCTGATTACTTAATAAAAAAGAGTGTCTGGATTATCGGTGGTGATGGCTGGGGTTATGATATTGGATTTGGTGGACTAGATCACGTCTTAGCCAGTGGACACAACGTTAATATTCTCATTCTTGATACTGAGGTTTATTCTAATACGGGTGGACAAATGTCTAAAGCCACACCCAAAGCAGCTGTAGCCAAATTTGCGTCTGGGGGTAAAGTTGCACCTAAAAAAGACTTGGGTTTAATGGCGATGACTTACGGCAATGTCTATATTGCCAGCGTCGCAATGGGCGCACGGGATGAACACACTCTTAAGGCATTCCTAGAAGCTGAGGCTTATGAAGGACCATCGCTAATTATTGCCTACAGCCATTGTATTGCCCACGGTATCAACATGAGTACAGCAATGCAGAATCAAAAAGCTGCTGTCGATTCAGGTCAATGGTTACTGTATCGATTTAATCCAGACCGCATCAAACAAGGAGAAAACCCACTACAACTTGATTCACGCACACCAAAGTTACCGCTAGAGCAATATATGTATCTAGAAAATCGCTTCAAAATGTTGACTAAGAGTAACGAAGAAGTAGCACAGCAGTTACTTAAAGAAGCTCAAGCAGATGTGAAAACCCGTTGGCAAATGTATGAATATTTGGCAGCACGGCAACTATAGAATGCTGACTTAGTACTCAGAACTTAGCACTTTTTTATCGAGGTTGTTATGGATTTGACTACAACTTATTTGGGGATGAAATTGCGATCGCCTCTTGTTCCCTCTGCATCACCTCTCTCTGAGGATATTGATAACATTCAGCGAATGGAAGACGCAGGTGCAGCAGCAGTGGTGATGCATTCACTATTTGAGGAACAGTTGCACTTAGAACGTTATGAACTCCATCATCACCTCACTCACGGTACTGAAAGTTTTCCTGAAGCCTTGACTTACTTCCCTGATTCAATCAACTTTCGGGTGGGGCCAGAAACTTATTTAGAGCATATCTACAAAGCCAAGCAGAAGGTAGGCATTCCGATTATTGCCAGTCTCAATGGCTCATCCGTTGGTGGATGGACAAACTATGCCAAACAAATTCAGCAAGCGGGAGCAGACGCACTCGAATTGAATATTTACTATGTTCCTACCGATATGGAACTAACGAGTAATGAAATTGAGCAGACTTATATTGATATTCTTCGTGCAGTTAAAGCAGCAGTAATTATCCCTGTAGCAGTCAAACTCAGCCCCTATTTTACCAATATGGCAAATATGGCAAAACGTTTGAATGAGGCGGGTGCTGATGCTTTGGTACTATTTAACCGCTTTTACCAGCCGGATATTAACCTCAATCTCCTCGATGTTGAACCCAATGTGCTGTTAAGTACACCGCAATCAATGCGATTACCTCTGCGATGGATTGCGATTCTCTATGGTTGCATTCATGCTGATTTGGCTGCAACTAGCGGTATTCATCGAGGCGATGATGCTTTAAAAATGCTCATGGCTGGTGCCAAGATTACGATGCTTTGCTCGGTACTGCTACGACATGGGATCAACCAGATTCGAGTCATTGAGCAGGAAATGCGCGAATGGATGCAACAACACGAATACGAATCAGTACAACAAATGCAAGGAAGTATGAGTCAAAAGCATTGCCCAAATCCTAGCGCCTTTGAACGTGCCCAGTATATGCGCTCTCTTAGCACCTATAAACCTGAATGGAAAGCCGATCATGACACATCGTATTACTTTGGTTAGAGCAAACAAAAAAGTTATCGAATCGGATGATTTTTCTAAATTTAATATATTTAAATTAAGTCTATATTAAATTGTGATATCATCACCTTGCTGATTAATAGTTAATCGCAAAACTGACAATCCTAAAATTATCAAAAATAGCACCAGACCAATCGTGCAAGCATAGCTAATTTCCAAGTTATTAAAGGCTTGCTCATATAAATAATAAACAATCGTCTTCGAACTACTGAGTGGGCCTCCTTGAGTCATAATGTAGACTTCTTCAAACACTTTGGTTGCAGAAATAGCCGAAATTACTGCCACTAAGGCTAAATATGGCTTCATTAAAGGTATGGTAATATCCCAATGTTTGCTGATACCATCAGAGCCATCAATGGCTGCGGCTTCGTACACATCAGCGGGAATTGATTGCAACCCTGCTAAATAAATCACCATGTAGTAGCCTAATCCTTTCCACACGGTGACAGCCATGACACTGGCAAGAGAAATTGGTACAATGCCTAAGATTTTTGCTGGGCTAGTTAGCCAAGGAATACCTTCTGGAAAAAGACCTAAAGCTTTAAATAACTGATTCAGTAATCCGTTTTCTGCATACAGCCATTTCCAAGCTATTCCCGCAACCACCATTGAAATTACCACTGGAGTGTAGTACGCTGCTCTAAACCAATTCATTCCCCGCAATTTCTGATTTACCAAAATTGCCAGTACTAAGGGAGCAATTACTAAAATTGGTACTACACCTACAAGATATAAAAAAGTGTTTTCCAAGGTTTTCCAAAAAACTGCATCCTTCCAAAGCTTGAGAAAGTTGGCTAAACCTATCCATTGTGGCGGCTGGGCAATGTCTTCATAACTGGTAAAACTGAGGTAAAAGGCTTGCAGTGCAGGCCAAAAGACAGTTAACCCTAAAAGAACTAGGGCGGGTAATAAAAATAAATAAGGGGTAAGCCGTTGTTTGATGAACATCCAATTTTTAGGTATCAATTGATTCATAAGAAGTTTAATAGTTGTTTTTGCTTTGTCAGAATAAGAATTTGGAGATGTGAGTAGATTTAAGCTTCAATATTTTAAGGGCATTATTTGCTTGTGTAAGCATTGGCGTCGCCTCTCATAGAGAAGTTCGTCGTAGACATCGCTAATTAATAACTCGGAGAAACTGCAATGGAAACTCAGCACAATCCGCCAATTGAACATCAAAATGTCCCCATAAACCACCGTGGACTGCATGATTTTTTGTATAGTTCTGACAACGAACACACCGCCATTGAGGTGAGTATAACTCCTGAACTGGCAAACAATGGTACTGAAATCATTGAGTTTGAGGCTTGGAGTGTAGCTGCTCAGAACGCTAAAATTGCCGGAGTTTACGCAGTATTAGATGCAGAACGCCGCACGCAGTACATTGGCTATTCTCGGAATGTGTTGCTTTCCTTAAACAGCCATCTTCGCCAAAATGGCGAGCAAAGGTGTGCTTTTGTACGTGTGCAAGCATTCAAATTTCCCAAACGTCAAGAAATGGAAGATTTGCGAGATGCGTGGATAGCAGAACTCGAAAGTATGCCACCTGGTAATGCAAATGATGGCGGAATGTGGGCTAGTACGGTAGGTGAAGCGACTAAGGCGGTAATGTCAGAAGCCCAACTTCAAGCCTACGAGGAGAAAAAGCTAAAACTGCGGAAAGCAATGGCTGATACAACTCTTTCTAAAGAGTTAGAAACAATAGATGCGAGTGAAGCCGAACGTCAGCGTCAACTTGAAGCTGCTGTGAAAAACGATGACTGGAGTGTAATTATTGACGCACAGACAGAGGAAACTAAGTATTGATTTTTGTCTGCTTTGCGCTATCTGACTTTTTGAGTAAGTGGCATGAAAGTTCTGTGAAAGATGAGAGGATTTTAAAACGCAGAGGGGCGCTGAGGGAAGCGCAAAGGTTCGCAGAGGAGTGAATTCTTTGCGTTCCTCTGCGTTAAAAAATAAGGTATTGATATGATGACAAAATTAGACGCTCTGATTAATTCTCTAGAAGGCATAGAAATTATTACCGACTCTATCCAAGTCGCAAAATTATCCCAGGATTATCACACTTTTAGCCCTGTGTTAGTGTCGAAATTAGAGGGAAAAGTTGGGGATATCGTAGTGCGTCCCGCTAATGAAGCAGAGGTTTTAAAAGTTGCAGCTGCCTGTGCAAAACATCGTATACCTGTAACTGTGCGAGGTGCGGGAACTGGGAATTATGGGCAATGTGTACCGTTGCATGGTGGCGTAATTTTAGATATGACGCGGTTGCAAGAGATTCTTTGGGTAAAACCGGGAGTGGCGCGGGTAGAAGCTGGGGTGAAGTTGGCAGCTTTGGATAAAAAAACACGAGAAATCGGCTGGGAAATCCGTATGGCTCCTTCTACATACCGCACAGCGACAATTGGCGGATTTATTGCTGGGGGAAGTGGGGGTATTGGCTCGATTCAATATGGGTTACTAGGCGATCGCGGTAATATCTTAGCATTGCGAGTGATCACTGTAGAAGATGAACCCCGTGCGATCGCATTACGCGGCGATGATGTCCAAAAGGTAAATCATGCTTGGGGAATTAATGGCATCATCACTGAAGTGGAAATTCCTTTAGGGCCAGCTTATCCTTGGGCAGAAGTCATTGTCACCTTTGACGACTTTATGACAGCAGCAAAGTTTGGTCAGGCAATTGGCAATGCTGATGGCATGATTAAGAAGTTGATTTCTGTTTTTGCATCCCCAATTTCCCAATATTTTCACGCAGTACAAGAGTATATTCTTGAAGGAACTCACTCAGTATTTTTGATAATTTCTGAACCAAGTTTGGAATTCTTACCGACTTTGGTGCAGCAATACGGCGGCCAGATTACATATAAAAAATCAGCTGAGGAAGCAGCCAAAGGTACACATTTAGCAGAATTTAGCTGGAACCACACTACCTTGCTTGCCCGGAGTGTAGATGCTGGTATTACATACTTACAGAGTCTCTTTCCTAATGATGGCAATTTGCAAGTAGTAGAGCAGATGTATAATTACTTCGGTGATGAGGTAATGATGCATTTAGAATTTTTTCGGGTGAATGGTGTCGTAGTTCCTGGCGCTTTGCAACTTGTGCGTTACACCACAGAAGAACGCCTCAATGAAATTATCCGCTATCACGAAGAACAGGGTGTGAGTATTGCCAATCCTCATACGTATATTATTGAAGACGGCGGTAGAAAAGTTATCGATCCTGAACAGTTAAAATTTAAAGAAATAGTCGATCCTTATGGGTTGATGAACCCCGGTAAAAGCAAGGTTATTCAATTCCATACTCAAAATTAGCAAACTACAGAAACACATATCAGAAATTTCTCTGTATATTTGTGTAACTTAGCTCCAAAAAGCTAGTTGCTGGGCGTTTATAATTTGTGGTTTGATTTTAAGAGCCGTGGGGATAACCCAAAATCCAACATTCCAATAATCGCCCATGATTGAAATTGACGGTTCCTACGGAGAGGGAGGCGGACAAGTTCTTCGCACTTCCTTAAGTCTAGCCGCCATTACCGGCGAACCCATACGAATTACAGGCATTCGCGCTGGACGCAAAAAGCCAGGATTAGCAGCACAACATTTAACAGCAGTTCGGGCGGCGGCGAGAATTTGTAATGCCCAACTACGGGGTGATGCTTTGGGTTCAATGCTGCTGGAATTCATCCCAGGTAGTGCTGTGCAAGCTGGAATTTATACCTTTGATGTTAGTAAAGCACAACAAGGTGGTTCTGCGGGTGCGATCGCTCTAGTTCTTCAAACAATTCTCTTACCTTTGGCATTAGCATCTGGCAATTCCCTGGTGACACTAAAGGGTGGAACTCATGTGAACTTTAGCCCGACAGCGACGTACATTGAGCAAGTTTATCTGCCTATACTGCAACGCATGGGTGTAGAAGCCCAAGTCAAGTTAGGCGCTTGGGGGTGGTATCCCCAAGGTGGGGGTGAGGTAGAGTTACAGGTGGATGGCGGTGGTAAACTCGGTGGGATCGACTTGTTGGAACGGGGCGATTTACAACAGGTGCGAGGACTAGCAGTGGTGACGGAATTGCCTTCCCATATTCCGCAACGGATGGCTAATCGTGCGGAGAATTTGTTACGGTCAGCCCATTTAAAAGTTGCTGTACAGACTTTACGAGAAAGAGGTGTAGCACCTGGGGCGGGTATTTTTTTAACTGCTGAGTATCAGAATAGCTTAACTGGCTTTGGTGGATTTGGGCGTTTGCGATTGTCGGCGGAAACAGTTGCAGAGATTGCTTGTCAGCAACTGCTTGAGTTTCATTACACGGGCGCACCAGTGGATGAACATTTAGCAGATCAGTTATTATTGCCGGCTGCTTTAGCTTCGCAAGAAAGTCATTATCGGGTGGCTGAAGTGAGTAGGCATTTGACGACGAATGCAGCAGTTATTGAACAGTTTGGGCTAGCGCAAATTATGGTAGATGAAGCTGAAAAAATAGTGTCAGTAAAGAGTTTGACTAGATAAAATAAGTATATAGATTTACTAACTCCTATGTGCTTCAACTAGCAGCAAAGTCAGTAAATTTTCGTTTGTATGGGGCTTTAAAAGCCAAAACTATATCTTGTTTAGGAACTCCAGCTTCTACTAATTCATTCGCCACTCCGATTTCGGTTCCATCGCGTTCGATCCAAATTTTGCCATCTTTAATTTCTACATAAATAATACAACCAAATATTCGCGTTAGCTCTTGCCAACCAATGTTCATAACTTGATAGCGATCGCGTTCAGTATCAAATAACAATTTGACTTCTGTCTGACTATTTGAGCGATTTTTGGCATGACTTTATTATGAAATATATCTTTAGCTGGCATACATATATTAAATTTATTTAACCACTACTCATACCATAAAGCGATCGCTGAGGAATATTTAGGACTTGGATAAAACCAAGTCTAGTTTTGAAATGCTTATTTTATGAACAGAGTTTTTATATTTGCGTACTCAAATAAATTTAGTAACTATTTTATATTTTTCAGTCTGATTTTATACTTAATTATTTTGCCTACTTAAATTTGAAATGATGATGTATCAAAAAAATATCTTACATCAGGTAATGTAAATTGATTTTTACTGCTTGTGAGAAATGCGGGTGGCTAACCTAAGCATTTTTTTCTCACTTGTGAGAAATTCGGGAAGTCCCGTTTGCTTGACTTACAGCGTGCCAAACGCTTGTTTTATAGAGACTGTCTCCTGCCTTTCTTCGGAGATGTCTAATAATAATCGCCCTTGGTAGCTTGAAATATCGATGATATAAAGGAGACAATAAAAATAGCCAAAGTAAAAACTTGCCCCGAAAAGGCAATTTCAATGCTTTGAAAAGTCACAGCAAAGTTGACATCTCAAGCTGTATACGCTTTTGAATATCCTTTAAAATGACTGTTTAGAAGCGTCAAGGTCTAATTTATAGAGGATTTCTCCTAAAAGACAACCACCGATGTAGCCTGTAACCAACACATGACCAATCGAGAGGAATTAATGAAGAACGAGTCAACGTTAGCAAGCAATGCCAACGTAAATTTCCTGATCGGTGGAGGTGAAATGGGGGCTAGGATGCGAGAATACGATTGGTCAAAAACATCCCTTGGCCCGACACAGCAGTGGCCGCAGAGTTTGAAGACTGCCGTGCGAATTGTGCTAACTTGCCGTCAACCCATGTTTGTTTGGTGGGGTGAGGAACTAATTAACCTTTACAATGACGCTTATAAAACTATTATCGGCGGCAAACATCCAGCAGCGCTTGGACAGCAGGCTTCCTACGTGTGGCGGGAAATATGGGATCAGGTTGGGCCTCGCGCCGAATCAGCAATGCTGAAGAATGAGGGTACTTACGACGAAGCGCTACTGCTAATTATGGAGCGCAACGGCTACCCAGAAGAAACCTATTATACTTTTTCATATAGCCCGGTTCCTAATGACCAAGGCGACACAGGTGGGATCATCTGCGCTAACACAGAGGACACGCAGCGAATTATCAGCGAGCGTCAATTGGCACTGTTGCGCGAACTAGCGGCGAGGACAGCAGACGCGCGGACATTTGATGAAGCCTGTACGCTAAGTGCGAGTTGCCTGGAGAGCAACCCTTACGATCTCCCTTTCGCAATGATTTATCTGGTCGATCCCGATAAGCAGGAAGTTTTTCTGGCTGGAACGTGCCGCATTGAGCAAAACCACGTAGCAGTTCCAGAAACAGTTTCTCTTGATGCTGATGGGGTTTGGCCCTTTGCGGAAGTGATCGGAACACATCAAACCAAACTGATTTCCGATTTGGAAATGTCTTTTGATAGTCTACCTTGTGGCGTTTGGCAGCGATCGCCCCATCAAGCGATCGCAGTACCCATTGCTGCATCCGGTCAAACCGGAAAAGCTGGTATATTAATTGCTGGTTTGAACCCCTTCAGGCTATTCGACGACAATTATCAAGGATTCATCGATTTAGTTGCGGCTCAAATTGCCGCCAGTATCGCTAACGCCCAAGCTTACGAGGAAGAACGCAAACGCGCTGAAGCCTTGGCAGAAATTGATCGCGCCAAAACCGTCTTTTTCAGCAACGTCAGCCACGAGTTCCGTACCCCACTTACTTTAATGTTGGGGCCATTAGAAGACACCTTAACCAATTGTGCCACCCTGCTTCCAGCCAAAGAACGAGAGCAGTTAGAAATGGTGCAACGCAACGGACTTCGGCTGCTGAAACTGGTCAATAGCTTGCTAGATTTTTCACGCATTGAAGCCGGAAGGGTTCAAGCCTCTTATGAACCCACCAACCTTGCCACCTTCACAGCAGAACTAGCTAGTGTCTTTCGTTCGGCGGTAGAACGGGCAGGGATGCAGTTATCAGTTAATTGTCCTTCCCTGCCAGCACCAGTGTATGTAGATCGAGAGATGTGGGAAAAAATTGTTCTTAACCTGCTCTCGAATGCCTTTAAGTTCACGATGGCTGGAGAAATTGCGGTCAGTTTACAGTGGTCAAATGACCGTATCGAGTTTGCAGTCAAAGACACAGGAATCGGTATTCCAGCCGCAGAAATCCCCCACCTTTTTGAACGATTCCACCGCGTCAAAGGGGCGCAAGGACGAACTTTTGAAGGGTCAGGAATTGGATTGTCACTGGTGCAAGAATTGGTGCAAATGCATGGTGGAACAGTTGATGTTACCAGTCTTCTCGGAGTAGGCAGTTGCTTTACTGTGTCAATTCCAACCGGATATGCTCATTTGCCCCCAGACCGGATTAGTGCCCCGCGAACTTTAGCTTCAACTGCATTAGGTGCAACACCTTATTTAGAAGAAGCCCTGCGGTGGCTACCGGAAGAAGCAGGGGAGCAGGGGAGCAGGGGAGCAGGGGAGAAGGAAGTATTTTCCCTTCTGCCTCTGTGCCCTTCTGCTCCTTCTGCTCGAATTCTTCTGGCCGATGATAACGCAGATATGCGTGATTATGTCAATCGGCTATTAAGTCAACAGTATGAAGTGGAAGCAGTGCCAGACGGTTTAGCTGCTTTGGATTCTGCTCGTGAGCGTGTTCCAGACTTGGTACTGACAGATGTGATGATGCCTGGATTAGATGGCTTTGGACTGCTGCAAGCATTACGAGCCGATCCGCAGACGCAAAAAGTTCCCATCATTCTGTTGTCAGCACGGGCAGGGGAAGAGGCACGGGTGGAAGGGTTAGAAGCGGGAGCCGATGATTATCTGATTAAACCTTTCTCTGCCCGTGAATTGTTGGCGCGAGTAGAAGCAGCCTTAAAAATGGCTCGTCTTCGCCAAGAGGCAATGGAACGCGAGCAAGGGTTGCGAATTGAAGCTGAGGTCGCCAAAGCACACCTAGAGACTGTTATCGCTGGTATTCAAGACCAGTTCTTTGTGTTGGATCGAGAGTGGCGTTATAGCTTTGTCAATGAACAGGTAGCCGAAATTGTTGGCATCCCCAAGGAAGAGTTGCTAGGTAAGAGATTTTGGGAAGTTTTTCCCGATATGGTTAAAAGCGAGTTTGATACCCAGGTTCATCGAGCGATCGCCCAAAACACCGTTGTTCAGTTTGAATACTTTTATCCAGCTTGGCAGCGCTGGTTTGAGAACCGCGTCTACCCTTTTGCTGAAGGGGTAAGCATTTTTGTTACAGACATTAGCGATCGCAAAGCCGCAGAAGCCGAACGCGATCGCCTCCTGGAACTTGAGCAAGTTGCCAGAACTGAAGCCGAAAGAGCCAACCGAATTAAAGATGAGTTTCTGGCGGTACTTTCCCATGAATTGCGATCGCCTCTGAATCCGATTCTTGGTTGGGCGAAACTCTTGCAGACTCGTGAGTTTGACGCCGCAGGGCTGAAGAAAGCGATCGCAACTATCGAGCGGAATGCTCAATTACAAGCTCAACTAATTGAAGATTTGCTTGATGTCTCTCGGATCTTACAAGGCAAGCTCAACCTGAAGATGTTACCTGTCAATCTAGTACTTGTGATTGAGGCGGGATTGGAAACAGTCCGTTTGGCAGCAGAAGCTAAAAATATTCAAATTCAGACGATGCTGGATGCTTCTTTCGGGCAGGTTTTGGGTGATTCTGGTCGTTTACAACAAGTTATTTGGAATCTCTTATCGAATGCCGTTAAATTCACTCCTGAAGGAGGAAAAATTGATATTCAACTAGAGTTCGTTGACGCTCAAGCTCAGATTACCGTCAGCGACACAGGTAAGGGAATCAGCTCTGAGTTTCTGCCTTATGTGTTTGAATATTTTCGTCAGGCTGATGGCACGACAACCCGAAAATTTGGTGGATTGGGGTTAGGGTTAGCAATTGTGCGACATTTGATCGAATTACATGGTGGTACGATTCAGGCAGAAAGTTTAGGTGAAGGGCAAGGAGCTATTTTTCGAGTTAGGCTACCACTAATTAAAAAAGATTTAACCCCAAAACAAGATATAGATGTTGCTGCATTAAATCCTTCTCCTCCGGCTGAAATTCTGGCAGGTATCCAAATCTTAGTTGTAGATGATGACGATGATACCCGTGACTTCCACACATTTGTACTAGAACAGGCTGGAGCAATGGTGACAGCAGTGACATCAGCAAAAGAAGCATTACAAATTTTGGCACAGTCAGAACCAGATATGCTGCTCAGTGATATTGGGATGCCAGATATGGATGGCTATATGCTGATGCGCCAAGTTAAAGCATTGCAGGTAAACCAAGCCAAACAAATTCCGGCGATCGCTTTAACCGCTTATGCCGGAGAAATCAATCAGCAACAAGCACTGGAATCAGGGTTTCAAAAGCATCTGTCCAAACCCGTCGAACCAGAGGAATTAATTAAGGAAATTGCAACTCTAATTGCTAGAAGTGGGCATGTCTATAGCGTTTCCTAATCACATGAGGTACATCTTAGCCTCCCTCCTCGCTTGCCTACGGTGTACACACAAGTCTATATCTTTCTTTATTAATGAATCTCGCACTGTGTTTTGATCCCGCCTCGGAATGAATTCCGAGTCTCATAGCCCAAGTCCACTGAAAGTGGACTGAATTAATTATTTAGTCCACTTTCAGTGGAGTTTCGCTATCAGCCCAGAACTTCAGTTCTGGGCGGGATATGGGTGGGCGTGACAGTTTCACTGTAGAGGATTTTTCGACTTGTGTGTACACCGTAGCTCGAAGAGCGGGGAGGGGTTCTTGTACCTCACTCAACCGAGAGCCGCTATAAGTATAGGGGAGCCAATTTCAAATTCCCTCTCCCAAAATTGGGAGAGGGATTTAGGATGAAAGCTCATTGATTCATGGCTTAGTTTATTGACTTTTTTCAAAGATTTTGTTGTTTATTTAGGCAGATTGATTCTTCAAAAAGATATATTTACTCTGAATTAATCTAGCTAAAAGCTGTTCTTAATCTGGCTGATTTTGCCTTTTTTTGTAACTTCAATTGTTGAACAAACTCCTTATTTGTTGTTTAATTGCACAAAATATGTCGGCAATTACTTGAGTCCTCAGTATAAATTTTAGTATGTGCTGCTAAGTTGCTTACTCATCTACATTATTCGGTTTATTTAAATCATCAAATCTTTATGTATTTGAAGTATAGTTTATCTTTTACAGTAAAAATAGTGGGAATAATAGAATAAATCGGATTGAGCAAATTCAAATTATTTAGCTATGAGCCAAATATGTCCTATCTCCAAAACCTGTGCTTGTCGCAATATTGCACGCTGCCGGACTAAGGAAGCAGGTAGGCTCTTTCTCTGGTTCCCCGTTTCACATACCCTGATAAAAGTCATCTCCTACCTACAGCAGTTTTCCCTTAAGTATGAACTGATGCACGAGCGACCAGGTTTGAGTTTGGAGTGTAAACCCGGACAGTCTCTAGAAATTGCTCGTAATCTGGCCAAACTACTTGCACCAAGAGAATTAAAAGAGACGCAAGTTCTTTTCATGCAAGGCACTATCCAACCTCAACTCCATGATTTTAGTGACATAGCCTCATTACAACGCTTCATTAAGTTAAACCAATCAGATTGGTTAATTGATATGCTGGCAACAGAACGATTCACCAGTTACTTTCAACCAATTGTTTCAATTAACGATACATCGCAAATTTTTGGATATGAATCGCTCTTGCGCGGTCTGGATGAAGAAGGCAATTTAGTACTACCGACATCTATTCTGGAGTTAGCAACTGAAGCCGGACTTCTACCACAACTCGACCAAGTTGCTCGACTCAGCACAATCACTCAATTCAGCCGCCATCAAGTGAATGGTCACATCTTTATCAATTTTACACCAACGTCACTTTATGACCCAGCTTTTTGCCTACGTAGTACGGTAGAGGCCATTGATACTGCTGGAATTCCCCACGATCGCGTTGTTTTTGAAGTTGTAGAATCAGACAATCCTCAAGATTTAGCCCACCTCAAGGCAGTGCTTCAATACTACCGGAGTGAAGGGTTTTTAATCGCTCTTGATGACCTTGGCTCTGGTTATTCCAGCCTAAACTTGCTACATCAGTTACGTCCAGATTTTATCAAGCTGGATATGGAGTTAATTCGAGATGTGCATCAAGACCTTTACAAAGCTTCGATTACCGAGAAGCTTTTAGAGATTACTCAAAAGTTAAATATTCAAACTGTTGCTGAAGGAATTGAGTGCATTGAGGAACTGAACTGGCTGCGAGAAAGAGGTGCAAATTTTGCTCAAGGCTATTTGATTGCTAAACCCAGTGCAGCGCCTGTGACTACAACCCCTTACTTTGAGCAAATCTTGTTAACTGTAGCATCGGCACACTCTCAGGAAGTTGAGCAGCGTGTCCAACACCAAAGCGAGTCTGAGCGAATTGTTGCGGCTGTAACGCAGCGCATTCGCCAATCATTGGAGTTAGACGAGATTTTGCAAACCACAGCAGCCGAAGTGCGACAACTGTTTGAGGTAGACCGAGTGCTGATTTACCAGTTTGAGCCAGACTGGAGTGGATTAGTCGCTGTAGAATCCTTAGCAGCAGGGTGTATGTCGATTTTTGGATTTCACGTCATGGACACGTGCTTTAAATCCACGCGTGCAGCTTACTATCAACAAGGTAACACCAGAGCGATCGCAGACATTGAAAATGCAGGTCTATCACCGTGTCATATTGACCTCCTTAGAAGTCTGCAAATTCGGGCAAACCTTGTCGTACCAATTTTGCAGCAAGAGCGTTTGTGGGGATTATTGATTGCTCACCAATGCCGTCAGCCCAGACAATGGCAGCAATCGGAAATTAACTTGTTTAACCAGTTAGCAGGTCAAGCTGCAATCGCTATTCAGCAATCAGAACTTTACCATCAATTACAACAAGCAAACCAGGAATTACAGCGCCTTGCCTGTTCCGATGGTCTAACCCAAGTGGGAAATCGACGCTGCTTTGATGACACGTTAAACACGCAGTGGCAATGGTTGGCACGAGAGCAAAGTTCGCTATCTTTGATTTTGTGTGATGTCGATTACTTTAAGCTTTACAACGATACGCATGGACATCTGGCAGGAGATGATGCACTCAGACAGGTTGCTAAGGCAATCTCTCAAACAGTTAAACACCCTGCTGATTTAGTGGCTCGTTATGGTGGAGAAGAGTTTGCAGTCATTTTGCCGAATACTGATATTGAAGGGGCCATTGCAGTTGCAAGAGATATTCAGATCAATGTTAGTGCATTACAAATGCCTCATCCCCATTCTCAGGTCAGTGAATTCATTACCCTAAGTCTTGGTGTGGCAACCATCACTCCTCATAGCCAATTATCTCCTGCAACCTTAATTGCTGCTGCTGACCAAGGACTCTACCAGGCAAAAGCACAAGGGAGAAATTGTGTGGTACAGATGGATTGTAAGAATGCTGATGCTAAATAATCCTCAGCGATCCTAAATGAGTTGTGAAAATGCGCGATGTCCAGATCCCCGACTTCTTGAAGAAGTCGGGGATCTAATTTTTCACGAATGATTTAGGATTGCTATATCAGCATCGCTTAAGTAAAGCGGCATCAATAATTAAAGGTTTGTAGTGAGATCAAATGAGGGCTGAAGCCCTCTCTTCGAGACGCTACGCGAATACTAAAAAATAATATCAAGATTTTTTACATTACTTAATTTACTTCAATTTATTCTCACTTACTTAGAGTTGGTGAAGATAAAACCAAAAGTGAATATGTGAATAAAATGTTAATGGCTTGACAAGTTATGATTATATGAAATAATAATCATCTATGTATAGAAATACCTTGATGCTATCAATATATTTTCATATACAACTGTTAAATTAATTCAGTTTTATGCTTATATATGAATGTATTAATTATTTTGGCTGAAGTCAGCCTGATAATCTTTATTTTTCTATTGCTGAACTGGGTTTTCAGCAAATTATTCAAGCTATTTACTAAAACCTTTATACCTAAAAGCGACAATAGAAGTATCAAAACCCTCCGCCGAAATATCACAGGGTTATTGTTACTTGCTTGTGTGGTGTCGTGCATTCTGATTGTGGGTGCTAATGGTTATCTAGTTTATCGGGGCGAAAACCTTCAGCAATACACACTCTTGTTGATTGAGCGTATCCCATCAGGATTTTGGGTGACACTAGGAATTGGCATAGCTCAGAGTATTGGCACTTTGATTTTAGCGGCGATCGCTCTGAAATTTCTCAAATATTGGCTGAAGGTAGCCAGCACTCGCACGAAGAACTTAGAAAAAAATACTGCTGATGATGAAAGTATTGATGCTTTCTTTAACGCCTTCCATGACAGAATCAGCAGTGGAATTTGGCTGTGGACTACCATCTTGTGTGCCCAGTTTCTCAAATTGCCAGCAACGGTTTCGGAATATTTGTACATTGCGTTGCGAATCTATCTAATAATTGCCGTTGGCTTGCTTATACTCAAAGCAGTTGCTGCGATCGTTGATAGCCTAGATGCTCTCAGCATCAGATACTCCAATCCTGATAACCTGCTCAGATTTTACGATCGCCTCCGACACCTGATACCTTTTTTCAAGCGCTGCTTGGAACTTGTGATTTATGTCTGCATGGCAACATTGGTAATTCAGCAGGTGCAGTTAATAGCTAATATCGCAACTTTTGGCCCGCGAATGATCAAGATAATCGGTATCATCTTCATTAGTCGCGTGTTGTTTGAGGTCGTTTACTTACTTATTGAAGAGGTGCTGTTCAAAGAGCAGAATCTAACTGATATTCAAACAAGTAGACGCCTGACCCTCGTTCCTCTGTTTCGTAGTTTCTTACAATACTTAATTTACTTTGGTGCTACAGTTTTCATTCTCTATGCCCTGAGTATCGATCCAACTCCCATACTTGCGGGTGCTGGTATTGTCGGCATCGCTGTAGGTTTAGGGGCACAAACACTAATTAATGATATTGTCTGCGGCTTCTTTATTTTGTTTGAAAACTACTACTTAGTAGGTGACTATATTGAAGCTGGGAAAGTTGAAGAAAAAGTTGTCGAAGGTATTGTCGAGGCCATTGAACTCAGAACCACTCGTATTAGACATCCTAATGGTCAATTGCAGATTATTCGCAATGGCGATATTGGCTCAATTACTAATTACTCCAAACAGTATATTTTTGCAGTAGTAGAAGTTGGCGTGCCTTATGATTCCAACTTAGCCCATGTGTACAAAGTCATTGAGGAAGCGGGACAGCAGTTAAAAGCAGACTACCCAGATGTACTCGAAGCCACACAAGTGGATGGAGTTGAAAGCCTGGGAGAGTCTAACTTGTTGCTGCGGACATTGACGAAAGTAAAGCCAGGAAAGCATCTTCAGATTCAGCGCGTTCTTCGGAAGATTTTTACGAATGCATTGCTACGGGAAGGAATTGTAATTACCGTGCGCGCTGAAAGTGCCGAAGGTTAATTTGGCACTTTCTTTTATACATTAGATTAGGCAGATTTATAGTTATTAATATGATATAGAAAATAAATTTTAAGCCTAGTTAAAATGTGTTGATTTATACAAAAAATCAGTAATGATTGTTATAGGCTTGAAAAGCCCTTTACTTTTATACTTTGGCGAAACTTCACCGCCAAAAAAGCACCAGAGCGATAGGAAATTACTTGTTACCAAATGCGATTGATACTCATCAAATGCAAATCTGGTTAAGTTGAACAGATTCTTGTCAGCAGAATAGGTGATTTCCTACGCCCTGCTTATTTCTTTTAATTATTTTAGCTCAATGGCTTGAAGCGATATCAATGTTATCTTAAATGCTTTGGCAGTTTGTGCATTTGCCAAAGATGTTATGAACAAAATATGGTTGTAAGTTGCTAAAATTAACCCCTTCACTTATTAATTAGACAAAACAGTTCTGTTAGCGGTAGTGGTGCGTTTAGCCCATTTTCAGTTCTGAGTAAAAAAGTCAGATTCCCAACTTCTTTACTCAGCACTACTACCCCAGTCTTTAGTCTCTAGTCCTCATCAGCCTAACCAATTAATTTCTGCCAGCTAGCAGGCCCGATAATGCCATCGGCATCTAAACCATTTTGCTTTTGAAAGTTTTTAACTACAACCTCTGTTTGCGGCCCGTAGACGCCATCATTCTCAACACCTAAACGGTATTGTAAGTATCTGACAACTGCACCACCAGCATGGTTTGGTCTGATAATTCGTTTTGCCAAAATTAGATTTATGGCATTCCATGTAGTTGCGTCAGCAATTCCAGTCGGCTTAACTCCGACAATAGTCTGAAATTTTTCTACGGCAGATTTGGTGTTAGCCCCCGTGAAGCCATCTTCCACTAAAGCCTTACTATTTCTATCGGTTATTTTTAGTCTATTTAAGGATTTTTGCAGTCTGAGAATAGTCGCATCTATATTCTCCTCTTCATCTGGTACAGGGTTAATAGGGGCACTTGGCAGTTTACCAGTTAAACCTTTGACAATTGCATTAGCCATTGCTTCAGGATTAAAAAGATTCATATCTTTTTGCGAATCGAGGAAGCAACATTCTATCAAGATAGCAGGCATATCTGTATTTTTCAGAACAAACAAGTGGGAACCACTCTTAACGCCGCGATTAAAAAATCCTAACTTGACGATTTCATCTAATACAGGTTTAGCGATTTTTCTCCCATTTTCGCTAGTTGCAAATACTTCTGTGCCATTAGCTTGCTTGTTAAAAGCATTAAAATGAATCGAGACGAAAATATCTACTTTACTGGCATTAGCTGTAGAGCATCTTTTTGAGAGTGAGTCACGGACTGTATTAGCACTACTTGGTCTACATACTACGACTTCATTTCCTAAAGCTCTTAATTTGGCTATAACTCTATTACCTACATCTATAGTTAAATTATCCTCGAATTTAATACCTCTAGCTCCTGTATCTGGTGGACAATTGTGCCCGCTATCAATTCCAAATTTCATGATTTCATCCTCAATTTACTCGTTTTTACACTAGTTCAAAACTCTTCTAATTATAGAGACAAAGCTTGGATAATAATTTTTTTGAATTACTGGTTAGCAATATCCGTCTTCTTTTAAGCATGACCACGCTGTTAGACCAAATAAATTTTTGTGCGAAACTGAACAGTAAATTATATGTGATAAAATCCACTAATTCAAAGGTATATTGTAACCAAAAACACAACCATTATAATTTATCAATATCGGGAATAACCAGTTAATTTTTGCAATAAATTGAAATGCAGCAATTGCCTTCATGATTCAGATAATAACGCTTTGTAAAAGTGGAAAGCCATGAGAAATATACTTAGTTAGATGCCCAAATCTCTAAACAGAACACACCTCTTGATGCGACTGTGGGCTTATAAAGTCTTCAGAGGCACGAGGGAGAAGGCAGAAAGAACCACGCTTAAAGGCAGTGGTGATAGTGAAGTTCTAACTCCTTCAAGGAACTACTGACCGGAATCTGTGGGTAGATATTTAACAATCAGCCTGAAAGCACGTTTAAAATTTAAGTAAAGAAATATTTCGTAGCTTACAGGCATGAAACGCATCGTCTTGATTGCTGGGTTTGAATCATTCAACGCTGACTTGTACAGAAAAGCAGCCTTTTTGGCTAACTCTCGCTGTCCTGAGTTGGATATTCGGGTATTTAGCGATCGCGATCTTACCAGCATTCGCACCGAGGTAGAAGCAGCACTTGATAACGCTGACGTGTTTTTCGGTAGCCTACTATTTGATTATGACCAAGTTGTGTGGTTGCGCGATCGCATTTCCCAAATTCCCATCCGTTTAGTCTTTGAATCAGCCTTGGAATTGATGAGTTTAACCAAATTGGGTGATTTTGCCATTGGCGACAAACCCAAAGGAATGCCCAAACCAGTTAAATTCATCCTCGATAAATTTAGCAACGGACGAGAAGAAGATAAACTCGCTGGTTACATCAGCTTCTTAAAAATTGGCCCCAAACTACTAAAATACGTCCCAGTGCAAAAAGTCCAAGACTTACGCAACTGGTTAATTATCTATGGTTACTGGAATGCTGGCGGTTCAGAAAACGTCGCTTCATTATTCTGGACACTAGCAGAAAAATACTTAAATTTAAAAGTCGGCGACATTCCCCCGCTAATTGAAACCCCCAACATCGGATTACTCCACCCCGACTATCAAGGGTTTTTTGAATCGCCAAAAGCATACTTAGAATGGTATCTTGTGGGGCAGTCGTCTCGCCTGCCATTGTCAAAGGGCGCGCAAGATGCCCACCCCACAAAACCTATTGTGGGTATTTTACTTTACAGAAAACACGTCATCACCAAACAACCCTACATTCCCCAACTAATTCGCAGTTTTGAAAAAGCCGGCTTAACTCCTTTGCCCATCTTCATCAACGGCGTAGAAGGACACGTAGCGGTACGAGATTTAATGACAACCGACCATGAAATTCAGCAACGACAACTAGGTAATATAGAAACTCCCTCACTATCTAGTGAAGCAGTTAAAGTAGATGCGATCGTCTCTACAATTGGCTTTCCTCTGGTGGGTGGCCCTGCTGGTTCAATGGAAGCTGGCCGTCAAATAGAAGTAGCAAAACGCATCCTCACTGCCAAAAATGTACCTTATATTGTTGCTGCACCACTATTAATTCAAGATATTTCCTCGTGGACGCGTCAAGGTATCGGCGGATTGCAAAGTGTAGTATTGTACGCCTTACCAGAATTGGATGGGGCTATTGATACCGTTCCCCTTGGTGGTTTGGTAGGCGAAAATATTTATCTAGTTCCCGAACGGGTGCAGCGATTAATTGGTAGGGTAAAAACTTGGGTGAGTTTGCGGCAAAAAACTGCATCTGAACGCAAAATTGCCATCATTTTATATGGGTTTCCTCCAGGTTATGGTGCTGTAGGCACAGCTGCATTATTAAATGTGCCGCGTAGTTTGCTGAAGTTTCTCCACGCACTTAAAGAACAAGGTTACACCGTGGGAGATTTACCAGATGATGGCGAAGAATTGATTCGCTCTTTAAAAGAGGCGGATGAATCTAATCCTCTTGTGGGGTGGGCATCTTGCCCGCCCCTAGAGAAAGATGCCCACCCCACAAGAAGCGTTAATGTTCGCACTCTAGAAAAATGGCTGGGATATTTGCAAACTTCCCGCATCGAAAAACAATGGAAATCTCTGACGGGAACTGGTATTAAAACCTATGGCGATGATTTTCAGATTGGTGGCGTGCAATTAGGCAATGTCTGGATAGGTGTACAACCACCTTTGGGTATACAAGGCGACCCGATGCGCTTAATGTTTGAACGAGATTTAACGCCACATCCGCAATATGCTGCTTACTATAAATGGTTGCAAAATGAGTTTCAAGCTGATGCTGTAGTTCATTTTGGAATGCATGGGACGGTGGAATGGTTGCCTGGTTCTCCGTTGGGTAATACGGGTTATTCTTGGTCGGATATCCTGTTAGGAAATTTGCCTAATCTATATATATATGCTGCGAATAATCCTTCTGAATCGATGTTGGCAAAACGTCGCGGTTATGGTGTGTTGATTTCTCATAATGTACCGCCTTATGGTCGTGCAGGTTTATATAAGGAATTGGTGGCGTTGCGTGATTTGATTTCGGAGTATCGTGAAGATCCACAAAAGAATTATGTTTTGAAGGAAGGGATTTGTAAAAAAATTGTGGACTCTGGTTTGGATGCAGATTGTCCGTTTGAGGATGCTAAACGGTTGGGTATTGCGTTTACTCCCGAAAATGTGCGGATGTTTAGCAGTCATGCTTTTGATGATTATTTGGTGGAGTTGTATGGATATTTACAGGTTTTAGAAAATCGGTTGTTTTCTTCGGGGTTGCATACTTTGGGGGAAGCACCAAATGAAGAGGAATTGGCTTCTTATTTGGAGGCATATTTTGGGGAGGATGAAGGAGAAAGAGAAGAAGAAAAACTAATCAAAGACTTGTTGATGCAATCTACGGATGAGTTAACGAATTTGTTAAGGGGGTTGAATGGGGAATATATTCCGCCTGCGCCTGGTGGAGATTTGTTGCGGGATGGCGTTGGTGTGCTACCGACTGGGAGGAATATTCATGCTTTAGATCCTTATCGGATGCCTTCACCTGCGGCGTATGAACGGGGACGGGAAATTGCTCAAAAAATTATCGCCCAGCATTTGGATGAATATGGTAAATATCCTGAAACGGTGGCGGTGATGCTTTGGGGATTGGATGCAATTAAAACTAAGGGCGAATCTTTGGGGATTCTGTTGGAATTGGTGGGGGCTGAACCTGTTAAGGAAGGAACTGGTAGGGTTGTTCGTTATGAGTTGAAGCCGTTGGCTGAGGTTGGACATCCCCGCATTGATGTTTTGGGTAATTTGTCTGGGATTTTCCGAGATAGTTTTGTAAATATCATCGAATTGTTGGATGATTTGTTTCAACGGGCGGCTAATGCTGATGAACCGGAAGATCGGAATTTTATTAGGAAACACGCTTTGGCTTTAAAAGCCCAAGGTGTGGAAAATGCCTCGGCGAGATTGTTTTCTAACCCGGCGGGTGATTTTGGTTCTTTGGTGAATGATAGAGTGGTTGATGGTAACTGGGAATCTGGTGAAGAGTTAGGCAATACTTGGCAAAGTCGCAATGTGTTTAGCTATGGGAGAGAAGATAAAGGTCAAGCTAGACCAGAAGTTTTGAATACGTTGTTAAAAACTAGCGATCGCATTGTCCAAGAAATCGATTCGGTAGAATATGGTTTAACGGATATTCAAGAATATTACGCTAATACCGGCGGTTTGAAAAAGGCAGCAGAAAAACAAGGCGGTAAGAAGGTTACAACCAGCTTTGTAGAAAGTTTCTCGAAAGATACTACACCCCGCAATTTAGATGATTTGCTGCGAATGGAGTATCGCACCAAGTTGGTAAATCCCAAATGGGCGCAAGCAATGGCGAATCAAGGTTCTGGTGGTGCTTTTGAAATTTCTCAACGGATGACGGCGTTGATTGGCTGGGGTGGTACTGCCGATTTTACCGATGATTGGGTTTATGACCAAGCGGCTGATACTTATGCGTTAGATGCAGAGATGGCGGATAAATTGCGTAAGGCAAATCCTGAAGCTTTTCGCAATATTTTAGGCCGAATGTTAGAAGCGCATGGGCGGGGTTTCTGGGAAGCTGATGGTGATAAGTTAAATAAGTTGCGCCAATTGTATGAGTTGACAGATGAAGAGTTGGAAGGGGTTGTGGTTTAATCCAGTATAAATACTGAATTAATATTTAAATTATCTAAATAGAATAATTAAACCAATTTATATGCAGAATACTTCCCTAAAGATAGGCTGTTTCTGTCTATATTTTTGTAATGATATCATGTCCGCATAATTAGTTATGCTACCCACAGTCATTGCACCCCACCCCTTAATCCCCTCCCCGCAAGCGGGGAGGGGAGACAAAGCGTAGCTTTGGCGGGGGTGGGGTTCTTCGGGTTTAATAAGCAATCAAGTGGACATGATATGACACCAAACAAATATTATTCATAATTATGATTATCCAAAATTCTCTGAATATATCTACACGTCTTGAAGATGTCTCGCGCGAACTATGGCAATTTCTTGGTTCCTATGAATCTTGTATAAACGATCCAGCCAAGTGCAAGCACATACACCAGAGGCTTTCACACTTCAACCAGGCTCATTCAGACAACTCAGACCATATCTATGATGTTATCCAAGGCTTATCAAAAGGATTTTATCTGATTAAATCTGGCTTAGAATGGCACGAGCCATCTGTTGGTCATAGCTCAGTTGACAAACCCAATGATACACATAAAGCACGTGGTATTCAGTGGCGACTTGTGATGACCTGGGGTGGATTTGAAACAATTACAAAAACATTGCTATTGAAAAAAAGTAATGGAGGTCTGGAGACAAAAAATATTAAAGATTTCACGGTTAAATGTGATTTAGCAAACAATTATAATCCATTAAATTCACCCGATTTAAAAAAAGTCAATCTTGAGAAGTGGCTTAATAAAAATCCATCAATTCAAGGAAAGAGCGCACTTGCAGATTTTCTCAGCCTTGGAAATGGAGATCAAGAAATCATCGAAAATTGGATAGTGAAATCTCAACCTGTTTCTAATTGGGTTGAAGCTGTAAGACTCGCGAAAGCACTGCGGAATGCAACGGCTCATGGCGCTCTTTCCGCAACTAAA
Source organism: Nostoc sp. EspVER01 (assembly GCF_034530635.1). NCBI lineage: Bacteria > Bacillati > Cyanobacteriota > Cyanophyceae > Nostocales > Nostocaceae > Nostoc > Nostoc sp. EspVER01. The sequence continues at coordinate 47,203 of NZ_JAVRCS010000003.1, read as the reverse complement.
GTTAAGGAATGGGGACTCCAAAAGCCGCTTCTAACTTTATCAGATAACCTGGCAGAAATTGTTGTGGCTGGAATGCAAAAGCTAATATAGTTATAGACTTGAAGTAAGGTCTTTGGGGTTAGGTATGGAAAATTCTTTTACTGCTGTATATGAACAGTTATACCATTTCTTTGGGAGGCTACGCCAAACCCTTTTAACTTCTAAGTCAAAAAATTACTCGACATTGCTAAAATTAAAGTTATTAATAGCACCTTCATTGAACATAGAGCCGCTGAACTTCAAAAATTAGGATTCTCCAGCTATGATGCCACTCACATTGCCAGTGCGGAAAGAAGTCAGGCTGATGTATTTCTCACAACAGATGACAGACTCTTCAAAAAAGCTCAAAAAAACTTTCAATTAATTAACGTATTGATTAATAATCCCGTTCAATGGCTGGCTGAAGTAATACAAGCCGAGTAAAGTAATGATGAAAACCCAAAATGAAATTATTAAACAGGGCTACGATGCCTTAATCAATTCTCTAGGAGTTGCTGATACTATTCGGTTTATTCAATATTTCAGTCTGGGTAAAGGAGACTACACCAAAGAACGTCATCAATGGCTAGATGAAAAAACTTTGGCGGATGTATTGTTGGAAATTAAAGAATTACCCGAAGACGACGCTAATCAATATGACGAAATTATTGAATAGCGACTTAGAGAATATTTTAATTAAGATTGTAATGAGTCAAGTCGGCGGACAATAACGCATCCCTTATAATATTAAATCTTTATTTAATCGCGAATCGCGATCACTTCACCCAGTAATTTTATGCCTTTGATAGTTTGGGACGCATCACTACGTGTAGATTGAGGTATTTCCTAACCAAGCCCTCTTGCCTTGTCCGTTGAGAAATTTTAATTTCCCCCGTTATCATTAGAATGAGTACGTCTTACTGGTGCAAACCTCAGTATCAGTAACTACCAGGGAGATTCGACATTTAAATAACTACGTACTTCAAGCTAATCAAATTACCAAAGATTTGTTGCTATGGTGAGTACCAGAAAACTTAAAAACACTAATGAGAGTTAAAATCAACTTTCTGCTTTGAGAAAGTCTTCTTTAAACACAAAAACCTACTAAATTTTTTAGAGATCAGGCTATGGCAACCGAACAGTTAACTAGAGACAGCGACAATCTAGATTTAAATCAGCTACTAAGAACGCTGAATGCTGTTAAACAGGGTGACTTTTCTGCTCGGATGCCCATAGACCATACTGGTGTAGCAGGGAAAATCGCTGACACGCTCAATGATATTATTGACCAGAATGAGCGGATGGCGGCCGAACTACAACGGATTGGTAATGTTGTCGGCAAAGAAGGCAAAATTGCCGATCGCGCCTCTCTTGGAGATGTTCGCGGATCTTGGTCAGATTGTGTGACTTCTGTCAATACTCTGATAACAGATTTAGTTCAACCAACAGCTGAAACTACTCGTGTAATTCGGTCAGTTGCCAATGGTGACTTATCCCAAACGATCGCCACAGAAATCGACGGCAGACCCCTCCAAGGTGAGTTTCTCCAAACTGCTAATATTGTCAACACGATGGTAGAACGGCTTGGTTCCTTTGCGAGTGAAGTTACCAGGGTTGCGCGTGAAGTTGGAACTGAGGGTAAGTTGGGTGTCCAAGCCGAAGTCCAAGGTGTAGCTGGCACTTGGAAAGATTTGACTGATAACGTTAACTTGATGGCTGGTAATCTCACAGGACAAGTTCGCAACATTGCTGAAGTTGCAACTGCGATCGCAAATGGTGACTTATCCAAAAAAATCACCGTTAATGTCAAAGGCGAAATTCTGGAACTAAAAAACACCGTCAACACGATGGTGGATCAGCTGAATTCTTTTGCTAGTGAAGTAACGCGAGTTGCCCGTGAAGTGGGAACTGAAGGGAAGTTGGGCGTACAAGCAGAAGTTAAAGGAGTAGCAGGTACTTGGAAGGATTTGACTGACAACGTTAATTTGATGGCAGGGAATTTAACAGCACAAGTCCGTAATATTGCAGAAGTAACAACGGCGGTAGCGAATGGCGATTTATCCAAGAAAATCACTGTTGATGTGAAAGGCGAAATTTTAGAGTTGAAAAACACCGTTAACATCATGGTGGATCAACTTAATTCCTTTGCATCGGAAGTAACAAGGGTTGCCCGTGAGGTGGGTGCTGAAGGAAAATTGGGCGGTCAAGCAGAAGTTCGCGGCGTAGCGGGTACGTGGAAAGACCTTACCGATAGCGTGAATTTTATGGCGGGAAGCTTGACGGCACAGGTGCGGAATATTGCCGAAGTGACTACGGCGGTTGCAAATGGCGACCTATCTAAGAAAATCACTGTGGATGTGAAAGGCGAAATTCTGGAGTTGAAAAATACCATCAACACGATGGTGGATCAACTGAATTCCTTTGCATCAGAAGTAACAAGAGTTGCGCGGGAAGTGGGAACTGAAGGGAAGTTGGGCGTACAAGCAGAAGTGCGGGGAGTTGCGGGGACTTGGAAAGATTTAACTGATAACGTTAACTTAATGGCGGGTAATCTTACCGGACAGGTGCGAAATATTGCTGAAGTTGCCACTGCGATCGCAAATGGCGATCTATCTAAAAAAATCACCGTCGATGTTAGAGGTGAAATTTTTGAACTCAAGAATACCATCAATATCATGGTGGATCAACTTAGTTCCTTTGCGAGTGAAGTAACACGAGTTGCGCGTGAGGTGGGAAGTGAAGGAAAACTGGGCGTGCAAGCTGATGTGCGCGGTGTCGCTGGTACTTGGAAAGATTTGACTGACAGCGTGAATTTCATGGCGGGAAGCTTAACGGCGCAGGTGCGGAATATTGCCGAAGTGACTACGGCGGTTGCAACAGGCGATTTATCCAAGAAAATCACTGTGGATGTCAAAGGTGAAATTCTGGAGTTGAAAAATACCATTAATACAATGGTGGATCAACTGAATTCCTTTGCCTCAGAAGTAACAAGGGTTGCCCGTGAGGTGGGAAGTGAAGGGAAGTTGGGCGTGCAAGCAGAAGTGCGCGGCGTAGCTGGGACTTGGAAGGATTTAACTGATAGCGTGAACTTCATGGCGGGAAGTTTAACAGCGCAGGTGCGGAATATCGCGGAAGTGACTACGGCGGTTGCAACAGGCGACTTATCCAAGAAAATCACTGTGGATGTGAAAGGTGAAATTCTGGAGTTGAAAAATACCATTAATACAATGGTGGATCAACTCAGTTCCTTTGCAAGTGAAGTGACGCGAGTTGCCCGTGAAGTGGGAACTGAAGGGAAATTGGGCGTACAAGCGGAAGTAAAAGACGTTGCCGGGACTTGGAAAGATTTAACCGATAGCGTAAACTTCATGGCGGGAAGCTTGACGGCACAGGTGCGGAACATTGCCGAAGTGACAACTGCGATCGCAAATGGTGACTTATCTAAGAAAATTACTGTTGCTGTCAAAGGCGAAATTCTCGAACTCAAGAATACCATCAATATAATGGTGGATCAACTCAACTCCTTTGCATCGGAAGTGACGCGGGTGGCGCGGGAAGTGGGAAGCGAAGGTAAACTCGGCGTACAAGCAGATGTGCGCGGCGTAGCTGGAACTTGGAAAGATTTAACTGACAGCGTGAACTTCATGGCGGGAAGTTTAACGGCACAGGTGCGAAACATTGCCGCCGTCACTACCGCCGTAGCTAATGGCGACTTATCGAAAAAAATCTCCGTTGATGTCAAAGGTGAAATTTTAGAGTTGAAAAACACTGTTAATACAATGGTGGATCAACTCAATTCCTTTGCAAGTGAAGTCACAAGAGTTGCGCGTGAGGTAGGAACTGAAGGTAAGCTGGGCGTACAAGCAGAAGTTAAAGGTGTAGCCGGCACTTGGAAGGATTTAACCGACAGCGTAAACTTCATGGCAGGAAGTTTGACGGCACAAGTGCGGAACATTGCCGAAGTTACTACGGCAGTAGCAAACGGCGACTTATCCAAGAAAATCACCGTTGATGTGAAAGGTGAAATTCAAGAACTTAAAAACACCATTAATACAATGGTGGATCAACTAAATTCTTTTGCATCGGAAGTTACCAGGGTTGCCCGTGAAGTGGGAACGGAGGGTAAATTAGGCGTGCAAGCTTACGTCAGAGGAGTTGCTGGAACTTGGAAAGATTTAACTGACAACGTTAACTCGATGGCAGGGAACCTCACCGGACAAGTTCGCAACATCGCGGAAGTTACCAAGGCGGTAGCGAATGGCGACTTATCTAAGAAAATTACCGTCGATGCCAAAGGCGAAATTTTGGATTTGAAGAACACTACCAACACGATGGTAGATCAACTCAGTTCTTTTGCATCGGAAGTAACGCGGGTGGCGCGGGAAGTGGGAACTGAAGGGAAGTTGGGCGGACAAGCGCAAGTCCAAGGTGTGGCGGGGACTTGGAAAGATTTAACAGATAACGTTAACTCGATGGCGGGTAACTTAACGGCACAAGTACGCGGTATTGCCAGAGTTGTAACGGCGGTTGCTAACGGTGACTTGAAACGGAAACTAATGTTAGATGCCAAAGGAGAAATTGAAACCTTGGCAGAGACAATCAACGAGATGATTGATACCCTAGCGACATTTGCCAATCAAGTAACCACAGTAGCGCGGGAAGTGGGAATTGAAGGGAAGTTAGGCGGACAAGCGAGAGTCCCTGGCGCGGCTGGGACTTGGAAAGATTTGACAGATAATGTGAATGAACTTGCTGCTACATTGACAACTCAGTTGCGAGCGATCGCAGAAGTTGCTACAGCTGTAACTAAAGGTGATTTAACTCGTTCAATCGCCGTCGAAGCATTAGGCGAAGTGGCGATACTCAAAGACAACATCAACCAGATGATTGCCAACCTGCGGGAGACAACGCAGAAAAACACCGAACAAGACTGGTTGAAAACTAATTTAGCCAAGTTTACCCGAATGCTGCAAGGACAGCGAGACTTAGAAACCGTATCTAAACTAATTCTCTCAGAACTCGCACCCTTGGTAGGAGCGCAACACGGCGTATTCTTCCTAATGGAGTCTGGGGAAAATACACCGTATTTGAAACTAATTAGTAGCTACGCTTACCGCGAACGCAGACATCTAGCTAACCACTTCCACTTGGGTGAAGGTTTGGTGGGACAATGCGCTTTAGAAAAAGAGCGAATTCTGCTGACGGATGTACCGAACGATTATGTCAAAATTGCCTCTGGTTTAGGAGAAGCCACGCCCCTGAATGCCGTGGTGTTACCTGTACTTTTTGAAGGACAGGTGACAGCAGTGATTGAATTAGCATCCTTCCGCCGCTTTAGCGAAATTCATCTGACATTCTTCGACCAGCTTACCGAAAGTATCGCGATCGTTCTCAACACGATCGCAGCATCGATGCGAACTGAAGAATTACTCAAGCAGTCGCAATCTTTAGCTGAAGAACTCCAAACCCAACAAAGCGAACTCCGCGAAACCAACAAGCGCTTAGAACAACAAGCCCAATCACTCAAAACCTCTGAGGATTTACTCAAAGGACAGCAAGAGGAACTGCAACAAACCAACGCCGAATTAGAAGAAAAGGCAGAGTTATTGGCGATGCAGAAAAAAGAAGTCGAGCGCAAAAATCGCGAAATTGAACAAGCAAGACTGTCTTTAGAAGACAAGGCTGAACAACTCGCCCTTTCCTCAAAATACAAATCAGAATTTCTCGCCAACATGTCCCATGAACTGCGGACACCACTGAATAGCTTGTTGATTTTGGCGAAATTGTTGACAGATAACATCGATCGCAACCTCACCAGCAAGCAAGTCGAATACAGCCAAACAATTTATTCAGCCGGTAATGATTTGTTGACGTTAATCAATGACATTCTGGATCTCGCTAAAATTGAATCTGGAACGATGTCCATTGACATGATCCCAATGCCATTGGCAGAGTTGGGTGATGTAATTGAGCGCACCTTCCGGCAAATTGCTCAGAGCAAAGGACTTGCCTTTACAATTGAATTCACTCCCGAATTGCCAAACACCATCTATTCAGATGTCAAACGCTTACAACAGGTATTAAAAAATCTTCTCTCCAACGCTTTTAAATTTACAGAGCAAGGGGAGGTACGCTTACGGATTGCGGTGGCGAAGCTAGGGTGGAGCAACGACAACGAAACCTTAAATCGTGCCCAGCTTGTAATTGCCTTCTCAGTCAGCGATACAGGCATTGGTATTGCCCCCGAAAAACAGAAAGTGATTTTTGAAGCATTTCAACAAGCCGATGGCTCTACCAGTCGCAGATACGGCGGTACCGGATTGGGCTTATCAATTAGCCGCGAAATCGCCCGTCTCTTCGGCGGCGAAATTAAACTCATCAGTCAACCCGGTGAAGGTAGCACCTTTACATTCTACTTACCACAATTGAGTGCTATTAGCGATAGCGGGGCGTTGCTCCCGTCACGAGTGCTGAGTGCTGAGTCTAGATCGACACTCCCCACTCCCTACTCCCCACTCCCCACTCCTCACTCAGCATGGGCTGAACGCCCCACTACCGCTAACAGCACTCAGCACTCAGCACTCATAGACGATCGCACTACTATAGAAAGAGGCGATCGCGTCTTACTAATTGTCGAAGATGACGTTAATTTTGCCCGTATCCTGCTAGATATGGCGCAACAACAAGGATTTAAGGTGATAACTGCCCAAACTGGCAGTACAGGTTTGATGCTAGCGCAGCAATTCCAGCCTTCAGCCGTTTTACTAGATATCCGGCTGCCAGAAATGGATGGTTGGACGGTATTGGATCGTCTGAAACATGACCCGAATACCCGTCACATACCCGTACATATCATGACTGTTGAGGAAGGCAGACAACGCGGTTTGCAACTAGGTGCGATCGCATATCTGCAAAAACCTTTAACCAGCGAGACAATATCCGAGGCGTTGACCAAAATCAAAGGTTTTGTTGAGCGCCAAGTGAAAAATTTATTGGTAGTGGAAGACGACGACGCTCAACGGCTGAGTATTGTTGAGTTGATTGGTAACAGCGATGTTTCAACCACTGCTGTGGCTGACGGTGCAACTGCTCTAGAAGCTATTCGCACCCAGCATTTTGATTGCCTCGTCCTCGATTTAGGCCTACCCGACATGACCGGCTTTGAACTGATTGAGCAGATAAAGCTTTTACCTAACGGTAAAACTTTACCAATTATTGTTTACACAGGTAGAGAAATTAGCAAAGCTCAAGAAACAGAACTCAGACGAATTGCCGAGACAATCATTATTAAAGATGTGCGATCGCCCGAACGTCTCCTCGATGAAACAGCATTATTTTTACACCGAGTCCAAGCAAATTTACCTGAACCGAAGCGCCAAATACTTGAACAACTCCATTCACAAGACTACTTACTCACTGGTAAAACAGCGCTAATTGTAGACGACGATATGCGGAATATCTTCGCCCTCACCAGTATGCTAGAGCGTTATCAAATCCAGGTTTTATATGCTGAAAACGGCAGAGAGGGAATCAGTCTGTTAGAAAATACACCAGATATTGATGTCGTTTTGATGGACGTAATGATGCCAGAAATGGATGGTTACGAAACAACACGCATGATCCGCCAAAACGAGCGATTTAAATCTTTGCCGATTATTGCACTGACCGCTAAAGCCATGCAAGGCGATCGCGAGAAGTGTATTGAAGCCGGCGCATCAGACTACATTACTAAACCCGTAGATACTGAGCAATTGCTGTCGCTGTTGCGTGTTTGGCTATATCGTTGATACTACTGTAAAACCTTTACTGCATTTTTGAATTAACAGCCAACGGTCAGAGTCTTTGTCCAGTGCTGGCTTGAGACGAAAATTAAAAACATCCTCCCACACTTCTACGCCGTGAGTAGAGGCAAAATCAATCTCAAGCTCTTTAAAACGTGGGTAGTCCCGTTCGCCAATCGCTGTCAGCATAGGAAGTAAGGCGGTTAACGGTATTTGGGTTGCTGTCTCAGTCATCTGGGTAGTCCTCAAAAATACAAATTATTGGTAGAGGTTCGTCTTCTGTGTCGATTATTTCGACTAATCGTTTACCTGTGTTTCTGGCTATTCTTTTACAGCGTTCCTCGGATGCTGCTGCTGACCATTGCCTAGTTTCTTGGAAGGGGTCAAATTTACCCTGAGAGCGCCTTATACCCTCGTTTGGCTGTTTTTCTTGGGTCAAATTACCTCCTTATTTTGTTGTACATGATCACTGACCTCCTCTAGCAGGATCAAGCCCTAACTGAACCTTATTGACTTTTAATCGGTTAGAGTGAAGGAATTGACTCTGCCAAAATTGTAACCTGCTATATTCCACCATCATGCCAAATCGGGAACCAATGATGCGATCGCCCTCACCAATTCTTCTGGATCTACAGGCTTAGAAATATGCTGTTGAAATCCCACAGCGATCGCTTGCTGATGATCCATCTCACCAGCATAAGCAGTTAAAGCGATCGCGGGAATTGTCCCTCCTTGCTCTGGTTCCAGACTTCTGATCTGTCGCATCAGCATATAGCCATCCATTTCTGGCATCCCAATATCGCTGATAATTAGATTTGGCTGGGATTGACTCAAGGCAGTTAAAGCTTCAATGGCTGAGGCGACAACGGTAACAGTTGCACCATATTGCTCCAGCATGAAGGGCAAAAATTCTCGCATATCTGCATCATCATCCACCACCAGAATCTCTAAGCCAGACAGGGGCGAGGACTGATCCGCCACCAGTGAGGAGTTATCTTTTGCATCCTTGATTTTTTTGCTTTCATCCTGTAAGTATGGAAGTCTGACGATGAAAGTTGCTCCTTGTGCTTCGCCCAGACTTTCTGCTTGCACAGTCCCCCCGTGAAGTTCTACGAGATGGCGGACGATCGCTAATCCTAAACCTAAACCGCCAAATTTTCGAGTTGTCGCCCCATCTGCTTGACGGAAATAATCAAAGACATAAGGTAAGAACTCAGGTGCAATTCCTTTCCCTGTGTCAGTGACGCAGACTTGTGCCTGTGAACCAACTTGCTCTAATTTAATTTTTACCTGTCCACCGATGGGAGTAAACTTAATCGCATTAGAAAGGATATTCCAAATGACTTGTTGTAGTCGATTGGCATCACCTAAAACTTCCCCAGCACCAGATTCAAGACTTGCCTGAATCTGGATAGACTTAGCTTCCGCTGATAAACGCACTGTCTCAATGGCAGCTTCAATTACTGATACCAAATTAATCCGGCCGAAGTTGAGGTTAAGTTTACCCTGAAGGATGCGGGAAACATCCAGCAAATCTTCAATTAATTGAGTTTGTAACTTGGCATTACGCTCAATGGTTTCGAGGGCGCGATCGCTTGTTGCTTGATCGAGCTTGCGGGTTCGCATTAGTTTTGTCCAACCCAGAATCGGGTTGAGTGGTGTTCTCAATTCATGAGATAGCACAGCGAGAAATTCATCTTTGATGCGGTTTGCTGATTCAGCAGCGTTTCGTGCCGTTAGTTCGGCTTCATAAAGATGGGCACGAGCGATCGCTTGGGCGCATTGTTGAGCAACAGCCAAAATAAATGCTTGATCTTCTTCACTGAGTTGTTGAGGCTGGGTAAATCCCAAACTTATACCGCCAACTGCCCAACCTTCTACCATCAGTGGAATAGAAATCCAGGCATTAAAATCATATTGGGCGTAAATTTCTGCTAAATGTGGGTAACAAGCTACTCGATTTTCTGTTGGTTGTGCCCAAATAGGTTTCCCAGTTCGCACCGCTTCTGCTAAGGGAGAGGGTGAATCGATGGCAAAAGTACGCCAAGCGTCTATCAAATCCTGCTTATAGCCAACCGCCCGCACAATTTCTAGTTTAGTTTTACTTTCATTCACCAAGGCGACAAGGGCAGAACTGGCTCCCAAGGCAGCCATGCTCTGCTCTACAATCACATCAGAGACTTGGGCTGGTGTTAGGGATTCTGAAAGAGCAGCCGTGATGGATTGAAGACGGGCAATGCGCTCCAATGCTCTTTCTGCGGTTTTTTGTGCTTGTTGCGCTTCTTGGTAAAGGCGGGCATTATCAATGGCGATCGCCGCTCGATGGGCAATATCCTCCGCTAATGACAAGTCAGCCGTGCCATAACGACGTTCTGATTCAGCGTTTACAAAGGAAATGGCACCAAAAATTCTTCCACGTGCCATTAATGGTAAAACTATACAGGAATTTAAACCAAGTTCACGTATAATATGCAGATGTTCTGGATCGGGGATGGCTCTTGCTAGCAATGCATCTGAGATTTCAGTTATCATTTCAGCTTGTCCAGTACGCAAAACTTTCGGCACGCCTTCCTGTGCATTTAAATCTCTGGGATAACGTTGATAAAGTTCCCAGCCTAGTCTCACTTTCTCTGGATCGCGGTGAGCAACTGCTACCCGATTAATTGATTGGTTGTCTTGCAGCAGATCAACGCCGCACCAATCGGCAAAGTAAGGCACAACCAAATTAGCCACACTTGCCAATGTACTTTCGTAATCCAGGGAAGAGGCGAGGGTTGCACTGACTTGAGCCAAAAACCCGGCTCGTTGCTGATCGGCTTCTGCTTCGAGCCGGGCGGTTTGCTCTTGAATCAGTTGAATACGTTCAGCTTCAGATTGTTTGCGATCGGTGACATCAAGCACAACACCACTCATGTGTGTGGCAATACCCGCTTCATTGAAAAAGGCTTTTCCCCGACAGGCTGCGTAGCGAATACTGCCGTCATCTTGAATAATTCGATATTCTAAATTATGCTCCACGCCTTCGTTAATTGCCCGACTCAATGATTGAGCCAGCAATCCGCGATCGTCTGGATACAGACGAGCTAAAAGTGCTTCAGAAGTGCCAGCAAAGGTTTCCGGTGTTAACCCAAATAGTTGATAAATCTGCTCATCCCAATCAAAGCGATCGCTGGCAATATCCCAACTCCAAACACCAATTTGGGCAGATTTCAATGCCAAGCTGAGTTGTGCTTGGCTGTCTTCTAAACCTTGATAAAGACGAGCATTTTCTAGAGAGATGGCAATTTGAACTGTCAATATTTCCAGTACAGAAAGTTTTTCTTTTGTAAAGGCACTGGAGATCAGATTGTTTTCTAAATATAAAATACCAAGTAATTTTGACTGACGGGCAATCGGCAAACAAAGTACAGATTTAGGTTGCTTTTGAATTACATATTCGTCTTTAGAAAACAAATTTTGCTCAGTGGCATTGTGCAAAATCACTATCTCGTGAGTTCGCTGGACATAATTCAGCATTGATTGAGGAATTACCTGTGAAATTTCACCCTCTAATACAAGTCGAGAAACATTGAGCTTTTCTGCTTGGGGATTAACTTTAGCTTCTACTTCAATCACCAGATTTTGATCGTGTTCCAGCAACAAATAACCAATTTCTGCTCCTGCTTGCTCAATGACAATTTGCATTAATGTCTTCAATAAACGCGAAAATACAATTTCACTAGATATAGTTTGAGAGGCTTTAACTACTGACAAAAAGTCTAAATGCTCACCTGTGGTAATAAACGTTCCGTTAGAGACAAGCTGTTGTTGTAGCAATAGCTGAGGATAGGATTCTTCTAAGTGCTTGACTTTAGCAAATGCCTCCCAACGCATATAGGCATTTTTAGCTGCTTCCAAGTAGGTTTTGGCAATTAGTTCAAAATCTCGCTCCAAGTAAAACTTAGCAGCTAGTTCATTAGCTAAAGCTTCATATTGTACAAATCCCTGCTCACGGGCTGAAGCAATTGATTGTTCATACAGACGCATTGCTGCCAATTCTCTACCTTCGATGCAAGCTATTTCGGCAGCTACTAACTGAGACTTATGTAAAAAGTTTTCAGGGCAGTGATTAGCCCAATATTGCAATTGCTGCTGATGAGATTCTAGGGTTTGCAAAAACTTTTCTTGCTCTTGAAAAGATACTGTTGGATAAAGAGCCGTTAGACTTAGTGAGTAATACAAAACATAATCTGTTTCAATTGGTAACGCTAGTGTCGTAACTGGAAAATTTGTTAATTCTAAGGCACAATTCAGCGCCTCTGTATACTGTCGATATGTAAAAAATATGATTAACTTGATAATGTGATAAAAAATAATCCCACTGACAAAACCTGCATCTGTAATAATAGACAACGCCTGTGATTCATCAAAATAATCACTACTCAGAGTCAGATTATGGTGAGTCAATCCCCGCAGATTCATCAGTAGCATTTGCTCTAGCCTGATTGTCTGATAGACGGCATCATGTTTAGACTGACGAGCGAATGCAGTGTATTTTTCTAGAGATTTATATGTATCTGTAAGTGGATAGCCTAACTGGATAATTTGCCACGAGCCTTGATAGCCGTTATAGTTTGCCATCGTCACATCACCTGCTTCTACACAGCCGATAAATCCGCGCTCTAAAAAGGTAATATCACTAGCAATATGCTTACACCAAACGTTGATATGACTTCCATGAATGTGTAGAACAACTCCTTGAAGTTTCAAGTCATGCAACTTTTCATTCAATTGAATTGTCATCTCGGAAAATGCATAACCTGTAGGAATATCATGGAAGATGGAAACTAACAACATGGCGTACATGCTGTAAGCAAAACAGGAATCTTCCGTATTCCCAAACTTGAGTGAGTAGTTAACAGCTTTAAGTACAACTAACGGAAAGATATGGGGTTTACCAAGATAGGTAGGTGGGCCCAAAGTGGTTAATAGACTAATCAGTGTCTTAATATTTTGATCTTGGATAACTGGAGCATTAATTAAATCAGAGACTTGTCTATCATTTAAATTTATTAATATCTGGTTTTTCTCAATCGCGATCGCACTTTGCACTTCCTCATTTGTATTAGGTAATGTCACCCCAAAAAGTTTTAAAGCTTTTAATCCTAATATCAGTGCCTCTTCATATCTACCTGCAACTTGGTAGAGTCTGATTTGCAGCATATAAATATTTGATTTTTCTACATGAGATTTTGCTTTCAGCAATAGTAACTCAAATAATTCTTCCGCTTGTTCTAAATTCCCTGTTAAAAATTCACACTCAGCCTGTTCCCTAAATAAAGTAAATGTTTGGTCATATTGTTCCATCCAGGCATTTTCAGCCAAAAGATTTATGGCAACGCTAAAAAATCTTTTCGCAGGAGTGTAAGCTGTGGAAGCTTTTGCCTTTTTGCCAGCGATTAAATTTAATCGTACTAATTGATCTTTTTCTGTTTGTTCAATAATCAGATCCACGGCGAGATTTAGTTGATTGACTAGATCAAAAATTTGCTCGTTCACTTGTTCAGCATTCGCATTCTTCAGCAAAAGCTGCCCAATCTTCAGATGAACAGCCGATTTGGATTCATCGGCAATTAAGGCATAAGCCGCTTGTTGAACTCGGTCATGGTAAAAACGATAGTTTTTATCAACACTTTCATCTGACTCGATAGAAATAATTAATCCTCTTAAAATTGCTTCAACAAGTGCATTTGCCGTTTCTTCAATAGATTGTTCGCCAACCAGCGCCAAAACTTCTAAATCAAAGCGATTACCGATGCAGGAGGCTAATTTAAGCACCTGTTGAGTTGCAAGTGGCAGTTTTTGCATCCGCTCAATTATTAGATTGACAATATTATCTGTAATACCTTGGGCTTCAATCTCAGCTATATCCCATTGCCACCCCCTCTTACTTCCACCATTGCTAAGGGATTGAAGATGGTCAAAATTCAGTAGATTCTCTTGATGCAGCGTTTTGAGAAATTCATTGACAAAGAAAGGATTACCATCAGTTTTTTGGCTAACTAATTTCGCAAGGGATTCTACTTGCTCTGCTGAACTATGTAAGGTATCAGCAATTAACTGATTGACATAGACAAGATTCAACGGTGTAAGCAAAATTTCAGTCGTTCTTGCTCCATACTGACGAACCTTCTCTATCATCAAATTGAAGGGATGTACAATATCCACTTCGTTATTTCGATAGGCTAAGATGAAGCAGAGATATTGGATATTAGAGCCAGCAATAATAGTTTGAATTAAATTCAAAGTAGCGGTGTCTGCCCACTGCATATCATCTAAGAAAACAGTGAGTGGATGCTCTTTTTGAGCAAAGACGCTAATAAAGTTTTGAAACACCAAGTTAAAGCGATTTTGAGATTCGGCAGGCCCCAACTCTGGTATATGAGACTGTTCTCCAACAATTAGTTCAACTTCTGTAATTACATCTGTGATTAGCTTACCATTGTTCCCTAATGCTGCTTGTATGCGCTTTTTCCAGGTAGCAAGTTGATCTTTCGGCTCAGTTAAAATTTGGCGCGCGAGTGTTTGAAAAGCTTGAACAATTGTGGAATAAGGAATATCTCGTTTATACTGATCAAACTTACCAGAGATAAAAACCCCACGTTCTCTAACAATGGGCTTGTGAATCTCCTTCACAAGAGTTGATTTACCAACGCCAGCATAGCCAGAAACTAACACAATTTCTGGTTTACCTTGATTAACAACTCGCTCAAATGCTTGTAAAAGCTTGGCAATCTCTGGTTCTCGCCCATACAATTTTTGAGGAATTTGAAAGCGTTCTGAGATATCTTGCTCACCCAAAACAAAGGATGGAATTTCTCCAGTTATCTCCAATTGCTTTAAGCATTTTTCCAAATCAAATTGCAAACCTAAAGCGCTCTGATATCTCTGTTCTGCAACCTTCGACAGCAACTTCATGATAATCTCACATAGCATTTGGGGAATATCAGAGTTGAGCTTGCTTGGGAATAGTGGAGATTTGGCAATGTGACAATGCACCCACTCTAAGGGGTCTTTACCTTGAAATGGTAGCTGACCTGTGAGCATCTCATAAAAGGTGATTCCCAGAGAATACAAATCGCTGCGATGGTCAATTCCTCGATTCATCCGCCCAGTTTGCTCAGGTGATAAATAAGGTAGACTGCCTTCAATTCGACTGGAACTGCTAACTATTTGCTGTTGGTATGGAATGAAGGCAGCAATTCCAAAATCGGCAATTTTGACCTGATTAGTTTCGAGGTTAATTAAAATATTTTGCGGCTTAATATCCTTGTGGACAATGTGATGAGTGTGGATTTGTGCAAGTTTGCTAGTAATTTCAATCGCAATCTTCAAAAACGGCACAGGCTGTTGAAATTGGTCTAGCAATTGATCGAGCGATCGCGCCTGAAAATCCTCCATAATTAAATAAGGGATTCCCTGGTGTATCTCTAAGGCGTAGGCTTTGACTGCTGCTGCGGTATTTAACCTTTGTGCGATCGCATACTCATGTTTGAGTTGTTCGATATTATTGGGTGTACACTGTTCTGGACGTAGCCCTTTGATAATTACCGGACACCGATCCTTAACCTTAATTCCACGGTATATGACTGCTTTTACCCCTGCTTTTAACAAAGTGACAATTTGAAATCCGGGTAATGCAATCATCATGCCAAACACTCCAGCCGTGCTTCTTCAGGGATAATCCGAGCTTAATTGTATTTTAAATACATTTCCTTGGGCAGATGAAATTTAGATGATATTAGGTTTGGATAATTTGGTTATCCTGACTCAAAAACCAAAAGTAAGCTAAAATTCAAGCAGAGTAAGCATTTCCCGCTCAGAGACTCCCCATGTTTGATAACCTGCAAACCCAAATTTACCAACTAGAACAATTTGCCAACATCGTCGTTTCTAACCAACTAACACACCTTAGCGTGGTAAGCGTTGGTATCATCTTTGCCGCTGGTTTGTTCACCAGTCTCACACCCTGTATGCTTTCGATGTTACCTATTACCATTGGTTACATCGGTGGTTATGAAGCCAAAAGCCGCTTGCAAGCAGCTGCCCAATCAACTTGGTTTGCTTTAGGTTTAGCAACTACACTAGCAGGGCTAGGAATCATAGCAGGTTTAGTTGGAAAAGTCTACGGTCAAGTGGGAATTGGTTTGCCGATTATCGTCAGCATTATCGCCATTCTCATGGGGCTGAACTTATTAGAAGCACTGCCTATACAATTTCCATCCTTGAATGAAACGAATTGGATTTCGCCAGATTTGCCAACAGGATTGCGTTCCTATTTACTGGGACTGACTTTCGGCTTAGTCGCATCCCCTTGTAGCACACCTGTTTTAGCTAGTTTACTGGGTTGGATTGCCAATACACAAGACTTAATTTTAGGTGCTGTTTTGCTACTTTCTTATACAGCCGGTTATGTAGCACCATTGATTTTGGCGGGTACTTTTACAGCTTCCATTAAAAAATTACTAGAATTGCGTCGCTGGTCTGGCTGGATTAATCCAGTTAGTGGGGCACTATTGGTAGGATTCGGTGTATTTTCCTTAATTTCTCGGATTCCCCTTGGCAGTTTTTAATATCAATACCTTTGTTAGCTTTTACACCTAATGACTTTAGAAGATTCAGCGTCCAAAGAATTAAAATGGTGGGCGATACCTGGGCAGTTCTTACGTCAAGAGCTTTTGCCCGTACTGACTAACTTACGACTAGCGATCGCACTACTGCTATTGATTGCAATCTTTAGCTCCACCGGTACTGTCATTGAGCAAGGTCAGTCACCTGCATTTTACCAAGCCAACTACCCAGAACATCCAGCTTTATTTGGTTTCTTAACTTGGAAGGTAATTCAAGTAGTTGGATTAGACCACGTATATCGTACCTGGTGGTTCCTAGCATTACTCATCTTATTTGGTACTAGCTTAACTGCTTGTTCATTTACCCGTCAGTTGCCAGCCTTAAAAGCTGCCCAGCGCTGGAAATATTACGAAGAACCACGACAATTTCAAAAATTAGCTTTAAGTGCAGAACTAGATACTGGTTCCCTAAATTCTCTCAGCGAAATATTACAGAAACACCGTTATAAAATTTTTCCAAATCAAGAAAAAGAAAATCTCCTTTACGCCCGTAAGGGAATAGTTGGACGCATCGGCCCAATTATCGTTCATATTGGCATTGTCGGTATTTTGCTAGGGGGAATTTGGGGGGCAATGACTGGGTTTCTGGCTCAGGAAATGGTTGCCAGTGGCGATACATTTCAAGTGACAAATATTGTCGATGCTGGCCCTTTAGCTGCAAAAATCCCGAAAGATTGGTCTGTGCGCGTCAATCGTTTTTGGATTGATTACACTCCATCTGGTGGCATCAATCAATTTTATTCAGATATGTCTGTCTTGAATAATCAGGGAAAGGAAGTTGACCACAAGAAGATTTTTGTCAACGAGCCTCTGCGCTATCATGGCATAACTTTCTATCAAACTGATTGGGGAATTGCAGGTGTTCGCGTCCAATTTAACAACAGCCCGATTTTTCAGCTTCCAATGGCGCAATTGAACACCAACGGTAACGGGCGGATTTGGGGAACCTGGGTTCCGACTAAACCAGATTTGAGTGAAGGTGTCTCCCTGTTAGCGAAAGATTTGCAAGGGATGGTATTAATTTATGATGCCACTGGCAAACTTGTTGATACAGTCCGCGCGGGGATGTTCACCGAAGTTAATGGCGTGAAGCTGAAAATTTTGGATGTCATTGGTAGCACTGGCTTACAAATTAAAGCCGATCCAGGCATCCCAATTGTTTACACAGGGTTTGGCTTGCTCATGTTGGGTGTGGTGATGAGTTACTTTTCTCATTCGCAAATATGGGCATTGCAAAAAGGCGATCGCTTGTATGTAGGTGGCAAAACTAATCGCGCTCAAGTTGCCTTTGAACAAGAGGTTTTAGAGATTTTAGATCGGCTGAGTTCACAGCCAAAAGGTGAAGAGAAAGAGGCAGCGATTGAAGTTTAAACGCAAAGGGGCACATTCGCATTAGCGTTCGCGCAGCGTCTCGCAGAGAAGGAAATCGCAGAGGAACGCAGAAGATTACTTTGCGTAACTTTGCGTTAACCTCCGCGTCCCTCTGCGTTTCAAAGTTATTTACAATTAATTACGTCCACACGCCTACAAATTAGGAAATTACTAGAGGTATTTATTAAAAATTGGAACAAAAAATTTCTATGTCTGCTAAACTTCAATCTCAGGGACGGGTTTGCCTTCTACCTTTAATCGCTATCTTGTTGACTATTGCTTCTTGCGCTGGCGAGCAGAAAAACGTAAAGCGTGTTTCCCTTGTTGGTACTGGGGCAAGTTTTCCCGCACCTTTGTATGAGCGCTGGCTTTCAGATTACAACCAGCAAAATCCCAATATAGAAATTAACTATCAAGCTATAGGAAGCAGCGCTGGAGTGCAACAGCTCATCGACGGTACTGTAGATTTTGCAGCTAGTGATGTGGGAATTACAAAGGAACAAGCAGCCAAGATAAAACGGGGAGTAATCGCTTTGCCAATAACTGCCGGTTCTATTGTGCTGGCTTATAACCTCACAACAGTTTCACAGCAGTCGCCTCAAGTCAATGTGCCACCTGCTCTCAGGCTACCACGCCAAGTTTACGTAGATATCTTTCTCGGAAAAATTACGAATTGGAATCATCCTAGAATAGCCGCAGCTAATCCAGGTGTAAGTTTGCCCGATTTACCAATTCAGGTTGTACACCGAACTGATGGTAGTGGAACTACAAGCGTGTTTACGCAACACCTAAGCGCCATAAGTCCAGAATGGAAAAGCAAAATTGGGGCTGGTAAATCGATAGCATGGCAAGTGGGAGTTGGTGGAAAGGGTAACGAAGGTGTTACCGCCCTGATTCAACAGATACCAGGAGCTATTGGCTATGTAGAATACATTTACGCCAAACAAAATAAGCTTCCTGTGGCTACTTTAGAAAATAAATCTGGTAATTATATTGCGCCGACACCAGAATCTGTAGCACAAACTTTAGAAGCAGTGAAATTACCAGGTGATAACTTGATTGCTTTTATCACCGATCCTACAGGTGCCGAGTCCTATCCCATTGTCACTTACAGCTGGCTTTTAACTTATCACCAATATCCCAACCGAGTCAAAGCTCAAGCACTGAAAAACTTTGTGAATTGGGCTGTGATTGACGGGCAAAAATCCAGTTTGGAACTTGGATATATTCCTTTATCAAAAAAAGTTGTGCTTCAAGTGCAATCTGCCGTGAAGAAAATTGCTGAATGAAGCCGATTAATGCCATCTGCACTCATCAGCAATGATGTTACTTTTGGTGACGCACTTCAACTACAGTATGTACATTACCGCGAGGCGTGAAATCTGCTTTCACCGTGACTTCCAACGGATCGCAAGCAGCCACAAAATCATCTAAAATTTGATTGGCAGATTCTTCGTGGGAAATATAGCGATCGCGGTAACTATTAATATAAAGTTTGAGTGCCTTCAATTCCACTACCCGTTCATCAGGCACATAGCTAACATAAATTGTCGCAAAGTCAGGATAACCGGAAAAGGGACATTTACAAGTAAATTCCGGCAAAGTAATGTTAATGTTATATCGCCTCCCCACGCGCGGATTCAGAAAGGTAATTAGTTTACCTTCTGCAATGTCGCGTTCGCCATACTTCATTTCTTGGTTTGTCATTTGTCATTTGTCATTTGTCATTTGTCATTAGTTATTCTACTTATCTTTACGTCCTTTTAGTAATTTTGTAGCTTGTTAACTCCTAACTCCTAACTCCTAACTCCCCCTCAATACTCTTCCTTCTGCCAGTCTGGACAATTCTCATCTTCACAACCGTGGGGATGCATAGCACAAACTAATAAATTACCACCATAAACTTGACCGTGGTAGTGACTACAACCGATACAGGCAGGATTTTTTTCAGATGTAGGTTCAACTGAATAAGGAAAACCCGGATCTACATCTGCTACAATGTCTTCCAGTTCCCAGTAAGCTTCTAACATCGGTTCAGCCAAATCCTGTAGATACTGATCGACTTCCGTAACAATATTATTGTGTACTTGCTCGCTGACTTCTTCCGTTAGCTCAAAAAATGCGTCTACTACTTCACTCATTCCCAGGAAGAAGCGCTCTACTTCATCAGCCACCGTTTCGACGATTTCTACTAAATCTTTTTGCCACTGTTCCATAAACTTGACACCTTTGCAGGCTATAAACAGGACGCTTTGTGTTATCTGGCTTGAAGCACTAAAATACACACTAGGCAATGTATCTTATCAAGTTTTTATCCGAAGTGTCATGTCAAAATGCCACTTATTACTTAATATTGCGCTCAAACAATGCTTTTTATCGATCGCGTTGCAATCGTTTTAACTCGTCTTGCAGCTTTAGCACTTCATCGCGCAATTTATCTACATTCTGATCATTTGACGCCTCTTTTACCGTTGGCTCTTCATCTTCCTCTAAAATTTCAATGCGGCGAGGTTGAGAAGGGGGCGTTTCTGACGAGGTTTCAACAGATGGTTGGGCTTGTTGGGCTTGCTTCATCATGTCCTCAACGAAGCGGCGGGCTTCTTCTGTGTTCATTTCGCCCTTTGCCACCATTTCATCTGCCAGTTTTTGGACTTGCGATCGCACTTCGGCTAATTTTCCCCCCGCTTTCTCACCTGCGTAAGAAGCTAACCCAACACCGAGGTAAAAAGCTTTTTGAACAATATCTCCAAAACCAGGCATGGTTGCTGACCGCTCCTAAAAATAGGGCGACCCGGAGACTACGCCTACCACAAGCCTCCCGTGTTGCTGCTACCTTCCGGTTCTGACAAGATTTGGGTGTTGCGATCGCATAGATCCAGGTCTTCAATAAGCATAACATTAAAATTCAGTAAGTGTGTGTCATTCCATAACAATTCGCCATTCATAAAGCTGATAGTTGACGCAGCCGTGTTTTACCAAGGGGTCATCAGCTACAATCGCTTCTGCTTCCTCCTTTGAGGCAGCCTCAAATAGCAACATTCCACCTCTTTGTTCTACCCAATAGCCTGTTCGCGCTTTGTGTCCTTTAGTAATCAGTTCCCGAATGTAGGCTTTGTGAGCAGGTACATATTGGTCAAAGGTAGGTTTATCAACTTTCCCTTCTTCAATTTTTACAAACCACGGCATTGGCTTCTTAACTCCAGTTACAACAACATCCTGCTTTAGTTATGACTATTTTTGAGTAGCATTTGAGTAGCAATATACACGAACTATAACGATTTACTAATTAATATAGATATATGAGTCGTTTTTTTGTCGCCCTCATACCACCGCAAGATATTCAAGACTACGCCAACGAGATTAAGCAGTATTTTGCCGATCGCTATACTAGTAGCGGGGCGCTAAAGTCTCCGCCTCATATTACCCTGCAACCGCCCTTTGAATGGGCAGATGCTAACTTACCATTGTTAGAAGCATCCTTGAAGGAGTTTGCCAGTGGACAACAGCCAGTAGCAATTACACTCAAAGGGTTTGATGCCTTTGCACCTCGTGTCATATACATTAATGTCATCAGAAGTCAAGAGCTTTTAACTTTGCAAGCTGATTTAATGGCTTATACAGAAAGCAACTTGCAAATTGTTGACAAGGTTTCTAAAACCCGCCCTTTTGCACCCCATTTAACGGTTGCATTTCGGGATTTAACAAAGCAGAATTTCAAAGCTGCTTGGCCAGAATTTGAAAATCGTCAGTTGCATTTTGAGTTTACTGCTGACAAATTAACCTTGCTGCTTCACGACGGGAAGCGCTGGAATATTAAACGGGAGTTTGCTTTTTTCTCTGGTAGTAATTGAGCGATGTTTTTGCGATGGCCGCTGGCGCTGTTTGATATTGAAGCTACCTTGACGATAATATCCAATAGACTTCTTGCATAAGTCGGGAAAAGGGTAAGGGGGAAGGGGAAAAGGTTCTGTATTGTCCCCTTCCCCTTTAACCTTTACCCTTTTCCCCCTCTTGCAAAAAGCACTT
This sequence comes from Nostoc sp. EspVER01, assembly GCF_034530635.1. Classification (NCBI taxonomy): domain Bacteria; kingdom Bacillati; phylum Cyanobacteriota; class Cyanophyceae; order Nostocales; family Nostocaceae; genus Nostoc; species Nostoc sp. EspVER01. The sequence continues at coordinate 25,338 of NZ_JAVRCS010000003.1, read as the reverse complement.
TTGCAAGAGGTCTAATATTTACCTGAAGCCTTTTGTAAAATTGTCTGCGCACATCTGTGTGTCCGTAACACGTAGTATCATTAATAGTTGAGAATAAGCGATCGCATCTCTTTCTTTTTCACTCTCTGTAGTCGCATACATCGAACGTCTCAAAGAGTTGCAGCTTGTCGTCACACATCGCTTAACTTTTAGAACGCCTTGCAAATAAGAAATGTTAGATTTATTTATTTCTACTTACCTAATTTTTGTAAAACCAGATACATTAAATGGTAGTTTAATCGCAAAGGAACCAAAAAGTATGGCCGTTAGTAGCCCTGAAGTCATCCGTCATATATTGATCGGATTGGGATATTTAGCTCCTGAGATTGATCCTAAGCCGGATCTCACTAAATTTGCTCCCTGGAAGCGGAATAACAACTCTTTGACAGACGATCCTACTGAAGAAGCTATTAAAAAGTTTCAGAAACAGTATTCACAAAAACTTGTGGTTAATGGTAATGCTGATGCAGAGACTCGAACTGTCATGGAAGAAACAGTCAAAGGGCTTCAGAATAGATTGAAGTTTCACGGTTTTGCAACCAATGCCGAAATTCCTCCAAACAAGCCTTTTTATGGACCAGCTACTTATACAGCAGTCAAGAAATTTCAGAAATCTCAGGGTTTAACTGAAAATGGGATTGCTACTATTGAACAGCGGCAAATTCTACAGCAACCAAGTCTCACAGATAAACCCCAGACTCCGCCTCAGTCACAACTAAAGCTGATAGATTTGTGCTTTCAATTCAAAAAAAATCCTCAAAATCCTTCTTTCATTGCAGCGTTAAATAACTTACAACAAAATTTACCCAAGGACGTTTTACACAAAGTTACTAACAAATGGAGGGGGACAAACGATCAAAATCCTGAGATTGTTAAGCTGACGAATCTTTTTACTTATTATGATGACAATAATGCAAACCATCGTGATGCACTAAATCACTTACAAAGTCAGATTACCCCAGCCATATCTCAAGCATTTTTAAGTCTTTGGAATAAGAAGTAACAAATGGGACTTACAGCAGAATTCAGAACTAAAACTTTGTATCTCCAACTTGAAATCTGCTGTGTATAGGCGTAATCTGCTTTTCCACATCTGATACCAATTCAAAAAATGTTTACGACACATAAGCTCACCTGCGCTGATAGCGCACCCCTTAGTAAGGCAGCAGGGTTGGTGATATCTATTATCTGTTGCATTCTTTTTTCAAATTGGTATGACATACGAGAATTAAAAACCAGGTTTCTGAATCTCTGCTGAGTCGGAAACCTGGTTTTTTAACAATTCTGAGTTCTGAGTTCTGAATTCTGAATTCTGAATTCTGATTTAATATTCAATTCCCGGTTGTGCTTTGACACCTTGATCGCGGAAAGGGTGCTTAACTAGGGTCATTTCAGTTACTAAATCAGCACGCTCAATTAAAGCAGGTGGTGCGCCTCTACCTGTGAGAATAACGTGTTTGTTAGCGGGTTTTTGTGCCAAACCGGCTAAAACGTCTTCTACAGGTAAGTAAGCCATTTTAAGGGCGATATTGATTTCGTCTAACAACACTAGATGAAAGTCTGGGTTGCGGATGTATTCTAATGATTTTTCCCAAGCGGCGCTAGCTTTGTCAAGATCGCGATCGCGGTCTTGAGTCTCCCAAGTAAAGCCTTCGCCCATTGCGTGAAATTCTATCTGGTCTTCCCAATAGCTGAAAACCCTTTTTTCGGAAGGTTCCCAGCTACCTTTGATGAATTGAACGATCGCTACTTTATACCCATGACCGAGCGATCGCAACACCATCCCCAAAGCCGCAGTGGTTTTACCCTTACCGTTACCAGTATTTACAATAATTAATCCTTTTTCTGGTACAGCTTCTGCTATGCGCCTGTCTTGCACTTCTTTGCGTCGCTGCATTTTTTTGCGGTACTGTTCATCAGTCAGAGATGAAGACATTACCTCATCAATCAAGCGTCCAATTTCTTGGTCTGGGTTCAATTCTCGCGGTGTATCGTTTTTCATCAAGCTTGTCTAGAAATAACTGTTAAAAGTGTTGAAAATGAACCAAAATCGCCTTACTTATCCAATTTCACTTACATTACTTGATTGAAAATATCCAGTAATTTTTCATGTGAAATATTAATAGTGTGTTAGCTTTATTAATGATTTGCAGACAAGTGGAACTATATATGATACACAAACTGAACTTATAATTTGAGTTTACTATTACTGTTTTAAATAATCTAATATGTTCATTAAAGCATTTTACCAGTAAAATTTTATGATTATTATCTTCTTTAGTACAGTAATGAGTTAGATACTTTAAGTATCATAAGTATGATGTCTAATATCATGAGTTATGCATTTATGGATGTTGTTATTTCCATTTTTCCCATAAAGCCTGCGTATCTTCTGGTTGCCCGTCATAGTTGAGCAATTGGTCTGAAATTATCACCCATGACTGGGCACTGCGTGTCCAAATGTTACCTACTGGGCGTAACCAACTGGTATCATCTAAGGTTCCAGCTTTGACATTGATAGTATTTGGATTGTAAGTCCTTTCATGGAACAATCGCGTTCCGCAGTCGCCACAGAATAGGTTATTTACCTCACGTCCGCTATCATTTTTCCGAGTCCAAGATTTCGGTTTTCCCTGAACAATTACAACAGCATCTCGTAGTACTGTAAGAGACATACCAAAGGCACTAGAGGATTGTTTTTGACACTCCTGACAGTGACATAGGTAAAGTGTTAACGGTTCAGCATTAATTTCATAACGAATCTGTCCACATTGACAACCTCCAGTATATGGAAGGCTCACAGGTTTTATCTCCTAACAATTTGTATCACCTTATTGTAACTAAAACTATCTCAATCTTAAAGCGGGTTTTAATAGACAGAAACAGAAAATATGAGAATACGAGAAACTTTTCATTATCTAAACTTTCCTAAATCTTTCTCATTCTTCATATTCATCCGATTCATCATCCTCACTCCAATACTGTTGAGGTGCATTTCCGTGAACTTCTAAAATCTTCGGTTTTTTGATTTTGTTATCAGGTGGATTAATTGCTTCTAACTGCACATCAAATTTCCAATTGTCGCCAAAATCATAAAGATAGGTCATTTTACCACCCGGTTCTAGAGATAAATCACCAATCTGCACTTGGTCGGCAAATGGGGGTGTTTCCATGTAGGCATGACCGATTTTTATGATGCGCCCAAAATGGTCTTTATAACTAAACTCATACAGGTGATCGTAATCAAAGTCAAAAGCATCAAGAATTATCTCTGCTAGCCAGCTTAATGGTTTTTTTGCTGGTATGGCAATGCGTCGCCAAGCCTTAAAAAGAGATACTTTGAAAATATAAATACCATCGGTGAAGCCTTGCTTAGGAACAAGTAAATTATGCTTCCATTCTGGAAAAAATGGTTGAAAATGTGACTGTAATTTTCCAAAACTCACATTCACATCATCCTGTAATTCTCCTCGTATCCCCAATGGAAAAAGGAATTGCAACAGAGCATCACCAAAGGGTAAGCGTTGTAAACTAGTAATACGCCACCCCTTGCCTTCTTGTGGTTTACCATGTTTGATAAATAAAAATCCAAATAACTCTAACAGGGCAACATTATGCAGTCCGGGGTAATAACTAATATTGTTTTGATCTTCATATTTAGGAAATTTTAAACCTTTATCTGGAACGCGGGGCCAAAGTTGAATACATCTAAATAAATTACCTAATGAATCTTGATGTTCACCCAAAACTTCGTTATTTCCCCAAATCAACCAAGCTTCTAATAAGTTGAAATAACGTTCTGTTAGATTGAGGCTTGACCATGATTGCAAAGTTGCTGCATCTAAAACTAAAACCTGCTTCTTCCCTTGGGATCTAATTTGGGCTATTCCAGAACTGCGTAATAACAGATATAGTCCATTAATGTAGGGGTATGATTTCTGTAGGGGGCGTTTGAGTTTAGTTTCAATTGGGTGACTTAACCGAGAATTAACTTCTGATAGGACTTTTAGCGGTAGAAGGTTATTAATACTACTAACTTCCACTCCGTTTGGTTGCAAGAAATCTATCAGAGTTTGAAAGTCATGCAAAATCGTACCGGGTTGATTTTCATCAATACTGAGTTCTTGTAGGAGTTTTTGTTGTGACTCTGTTAAGGAAGGCAGTTCAGGATTGAGTGTGCGTTCTAGTCGCGCAAATAAATCTTCCATAAATAAAAATTCTAAATTCTCAATTCACAATTTAACCTTCTGTTTAACCTGTTTTCTTTATACTATGACTACGAAGTTCTCCTGATAAACATTGACCTGCCAAGTGTCACAACAGGACTATTAACACCGTAAGTTTAATGAAATGTGAATGATAATATTTTCACCTTCTACTTGACAATCCCAGAAATTTGATATGAATAGTAACACTCGCCTACAGATGATTTTAGCTGATACACGTATTAATACAGTATTACCTGCGATCGCTCAACTAAATCTACCTAACTGGTGGTTAGCCGGGGGTGCAGTCCGAAACACCGTTTGGTCTTCAATTTTTGGCAATGACTGTGGATTAATTATTAAAGATTTCGATATTGCATTCTTTGATATAGAGGGGAACCGTTCTCAAGAACTAGTGGCAAAGGCGACTCTCACAGAACAATTTCCTGATGACGAGTTTGATGTCAAAAATCAAGCCAGTTTTGCTCGTTGGCGTCTTGGTAGCAGACCTTATACTAGTACAGAGGATGGCATCGCAGATTGGCTGCACACCGCTACTGCTGTGGGAGTTCGACTAAATGCTCAAGGACAATGGCAATTTTTCACACCTTACGGGTTGGATGACCTATTTGGTGGCATTATTCGACCTACGCCAACGCATACTCATAATTTGGATGCCCATAATAAGGCATCTGGATTTTTACAGAAGTGTCCTTATCTGCGGTTGGCGTAAAAGTTACAGTCAGATTTTAACCGCTAGTTTCCATTACCAGGAAATAATCGCTTTTTAATTTACAACCCTTTGATACTGAAGCGCAATGTTAATAATTTTCTAAGTACTGGGAATAATTAAACTAGAACCCCTTTCACGATAGAACAGGGATGATGCTAATTTTATAACTTTACAGGCAAAAATCAATGCCAAATCTTACTGGATACCAAATCAACTCGACTCTCCACGAAGGAATCCAAACAATTATTTATCAAGCACAAACGCCAAAGACGCAACAGCGAGTTATCCTCAAGCTGCTTAAAAATGAATATCCGACTCTTGAAGCCTTTACTCGCCTTAAAAATGAGTATCAAATTCAGCAAGGTTTAGACCATCCCAATATAGTTAAAGCTATCAGTCTAGAAACCTTTGAAAACCGTGTGGGATTATTGTTAGAAGACTTTGGTGGTCAGTCTTTATCTCAACTGCTTCAAACAAAAAAACTTGACTTAATTAACCATTTAAAGATTGCTATTCAACTGACTAAAGCTTTAGATTATTTGCATAATAATCAGATTATTCATAAAGATATCAAACCTAATAACATCATAATTAACTCCCAGACAGGTATTGTTAAACTCGCTGACTTTGGTATAGCCTCCCGTCTCAATAAGGAAAATCCCCAATTTAATAACCCGAACTGCGTTGAAGGCACACTTGCCTATATGTCTCCTGAACAAACTGGGAGAATGAATCGCATTCTTGATTATCGTACTGACTTTTATTCTCTTGGTGTGACTTTATATGAAATGCTCACTGATAAAACACCATTTGTTAGCCAAGACCCCCTAGAAGTAGTTTATAGTCACATTGCAGTTCAAGCGAGAAACCCACAATCATTAAATTCACAAATTCCTACCGCCATCTCTGAGATTGTGATGAAGCTGATGGCAAAAAATGCGGAAGACAGATATCAAAGTGCTACAGGATTATTAGCAGATTTAGAATTATGTATTAAGCAGTTAGAAACTAAGGGAATTATCACTGATTTTGTGCCAGGTCGTTTGGATATATTGAGCCAGTTATTAATACCTCAAAAATTATATGGTCGTGAAGAACAAGTTAATGAACTTTTAGCTGCATTTGAGCGAGTGACATCTGGAACTAGTGAAATGATGCTAGTTTCTGGCTATTCTGGGATTGGCAAATCAGTTCTAGTCAATGAAGTTAATAAACCCATTACTCGCAGACAAGGGTACTTTATTTCTGGTAAATTTGACCAGTTAAAACGGAATATACCTTATGCTTCTTTAATTCAAGCCTTTGCATATTTAATGCGGTATTTGCTGACCGAGAATAATGAAAAAATAGAAATATGGCGTAGTAAAATATTATCAGCTTTAGGGACAAATGGAAAAGTTATTACTGACGTAATTCCAGAAGTAGAATTGATCATCGGGACACAGCCGGAAGTTGCCCAAATTGGGGCAACAGAATCACAAAATCGTTTCAATCATGTTTTTAAAGAATTTATCCAAGTTTTTACTCAAAAAGAACACCCATTAGTCATCTTTTTAGATGATTTGCAATGGGCAGATTCAGCTACTTTAAATCTAATTCAACTGCTCATAACTGATACAGACAGCAAATATTTTTTATTTATTGGGGCATATAGGGATAATGAAGTTAGTTCAGCACATCCTTTAATCCAAAAGATAGAAGAGATTAAGAATAGTGGCATGGTTGTTAATAATCTTGTATTGCAACCCTTAAATTTAGGCAATGTAACTCAGCTAGTTGCCGAAACTCTTCAAAAAATAGAGGTGAAGCAGGATGAACAAACAGAAGTCTTTAATCAAGAAATTATTAAACTAGCTGAGTTAATTTGTAATAAAACAGGTGGAAATCCATTTTTCATAACACAACTAATTCAGGCACTTCATCAAGAAAAACTGTTAACGTTTGACTTTGCTAATGCTAAATGGCAATGGAGTCTAGAGGATATTCAAGCAATTGGAATCACCGATAAGAATGTAGTTGAATTAGTTGCCAGCCGAGTTGAAAAACTACCACAGTTCACTCAAGATGTTTTAAAATTAGCAGCTTGTGTGGGTGACAGATTTAGTTTGGATGTTTTATCGATAGTCAATGAAAAATCACCTTCTTTGACAGCAAATGATTTACACTCAGCTTTGCAAGCGGGATTAATTCTGCCTTTAAGTGAAGCTTACCGCATTCCTTTAGTTTTTAATCAAGAAGAAGCGGTTAATTTAAATTTCGACACTTCACGGGTGGGTTACAAGTTCTTGCATGATAGAGTACAGCAAGCAGCATATTCCTTAATTCCAGAAGAACTTAAGAAATCTACTCACCTGAGAATTGGGCAATTGCTTCTTAAAAATATACCTAAAGAGGAAATAGAAGCTAATATTTTTGATATCGTCAATCAGTTAAATGTAGGTATTGTTAACCTGATAGAGCAGTCTGAAAAAACTGAATTGGCACGATTAAATTTAATTGCAGGGCGAAAAGCTAAAGCTTCTACAGCTTACGAAGCTGCTCTTAAATACTTCACAAATGGGATAGAGCTTTTAAATATAGACGCTTGGCAAACGGAATATACCTTAACCATTGGTTTATATGAAGGAGCCGCAGAGGCAGCCTATCTGGGCGGTGATTTTGAGCAGATGCAAAAATGGGCTGAGGTGGTGCAGCAAGAAGCAAAAATTCTTTTAGATAAAGTGAAAGTCTATGAAGTACAGATTATCGCTTCTATCATTCAAAGCAAGCAATTGAAAGCTATTCAAACCGCAGTATCAATTCTGCAATTGTTAGGAATAAGTTTTCCAGACGAACCGACATCAACTGATATTCAACAGGGGATGGATGAAATTGCTGTTTCTTTGAAAGGGAAAGCCATCGCAGATTTAATTAATTTACCATTAATGACCGATCCTAACAAGATTGCAGCTATGAGAATATTAATGGGAGTTCTCCCTGCGGCTTTTCAAACTGCTCCGGCAATGATGCCAATTATTGTTTGTAAAATGGTCAATTTGTCCTTAAGGTATGGAAATACAGCTGTATCTGCTTATGGTTATAGTCTTTATGGATTACTTCTTTGTGGAGTTCAAGGAGAAATTGATTCTGGCTATAAATTTGGAAAATTAGCTTCACGTCTGGTGTCACAATTTAATGCTGAAGAACTCAAGGCGAAAATTCTGACGGTTGTTAGTGCCCATGTTATGCATTGGAAAGAGCATATTAGAGAGACATTAACATCATCAATGTCAGGATATTCTAGTGGTCTGGAGACTGGAGATTTAGAATATGCTGGTTATTGTGGTTACATTTATCCCTATCATTCATTTTGGCTGGGTAAGGAACTTTGGGTTCTAGAAAAAGAACTGATAGCTTATTGTGATTCGCTGAAAAAAATCAAGCAACAAGTAGCTTTCACTTGGAACTCAGTGTATTTGCAAACAGTTCTGAACTTGAAAGGAAGTTTTGAAAATGTGGACTGTTTAATTGGAGAAGCTTACGACGAGGAAAGTATGCTGCCAATTCATCAGCAAGTAAATGACCTTTACACAATTAACCACTTATTTGTTAATAAGCTAATGCTCTCTTACATATTTGGGGAGTATTTTAAAGCTGTGGAAAATGCTGCGATCGCAGAAAAATCTTTAGGTGGTGTTACAGGCTTGTTTGTTGTTCCAGTGTTTTATTTTTACGATTCTTTAGCCCACTTAGCAGTATATCATACTGCTAAAGAGTCTGAGAAGCAAGCTATTCTAGAAAAAGTCCAAGCTAATCAGCAAAAGATGGAACTCTGGGCTATTCATGCTCCCACCAATCACTTACACAGATTTTATCTCGTCGAGGCAGAACGGTATCAGGTTTTGGGTCAAAAGCTTGAAGCAATGGACTATTATGAAAACTCGATTGCCAAATCTCAAGCAAACGGTTTTCTCCAAGAAGAAGCTTTAGCCTATGAGTTAGCTGGAAAATTCTATCAGTCTTTAGGTAAAGAATTAATTCATCAAACTTATATAACTAAAGCCTATTATGCCTATATTCGTTGGGGTGCGATCGCTAAAGTTAAACACTTAGAATCAAAGTATGTTTTTCTAGTAGGACAAACTACTACCATAGAAAACACTAGCTCAAAAATTGATACAACTCATATTACCACTAACACTACTACCAATAGCAGCTTGAGCGATTTTCTAGATTTTAATGCATTCATCAAGTTTTCACAAGCGATTACTAATGAAATTGTTTTAGAAAATCTACTGGGTAAGTTGATCCAAATTTTACTAGAAAATGCTGCCGCACAAAAAGCAGTGCTACTCTTACTTAAAGAGAATCACCTGTATATTGAAGCTTCTGGAAATGCTACTGACGATGTAGTGACGGTTTTACATTCTATTCCTGTTGAAACCTATCAAGATTTACCGCTGTCTGTAATTAATTATGTTCTTAGAACTCAGCAATATATTGTGTTAAATGATGCAATAGTTACAGAGCCTTTTAATTTTGACATCTATATCCAAAAATCTCAAACAAAATCAATCTTTTGTTTGCCCATTATGTACCAATCACAGCTGACTGGTATTATTTATTTAGAAAACCAGTTATCATCAGGAGCTTTTGTTCTAGAAAGGGTAGAGGTATTAAAAGTCTTAGTTTCTCAAATGGCTATTGCCATAGAAAATGCCAGCTTGTACACAAAGTCGCAAGACAAATCTAAGGAATTAGAAGAATCGATAAAAGATTTACAAGAGGCACAACTACAACTTATCCAAAGTGAAAAAATGTCTTCTCTGGGTAATTTAGTTGCAGGTGTAGCACATGAAATAAATAACCCCATCAGTTTTATTACAGGTAGTATTGCCCAAGCAAAAGATATTGTTAAAGATTTAATAGACTATCTGCAACTGTACCGAGAAAAATTCCCCAATCCTGGCGCTGAAATTGAAGAAAAAGCCGAAGAGATAGATATAGATTTCCTGATAAAAGATTTACCTAAAATGATTGATGGTATGACAGTGGGGACACAGCGCATTCGTAATATTAGTACCTCTCTCCGTACTTTTTCTCGTGCTGATACTACCTCTAAAGTGTTAGCTAATATCCATGAAGGTATTGATAGTACTTTGATGATTTTACAACATCGTCTGAAAGCTGATCATAATCGTCCAGCAATTAAAATTATTAAGAATTATGCAGATATCCCATTAGTAAAATGCTATTTGGGACAATTAAATCAGGTATTTATGAATATTATTGCTAATGCAATCGATGCTTTAGAAGAAGCAAATATCGGCCGTGATTTTTTAGAAATTGAAGAAAAGCATCCTAATATTATTACTATTGAGACTTATCTACAAGTAGATAATGACATGGTGGTAATTAAGATTCAAGATAATGCCAAAGGAATGCCTGAAGAAGTAAAATCCTGTATTTTTGAGAATTTATTTACTACCAAATGTGTAGGAAAAGGTACGGGATTAGGATTATCTATTAGTCGGCAAATTATAGTTGAAAATCATGGTGGAAATTTGACTTGTGAATCAGTTTTGGGACAAGGGACACAATTTATAATTTCTATTCCCATTTTGGGAGAATAAGGAACTTTTGATAGTTGTAGCCGCAGAATCTCACCTTCTCCAAGCAGTTGAGGAGCATATCACAAATTTTGTAGGATTGCTAGAGTAATTTTATTTAATTTCTGAAAATTGGCAAACTGAAATTCATTTTGCTGTTAATCGAAGTATGTAAGTGCTAACTTTATTACTTAATCAAATCAACACAAACTTAGTTACAATTAACACTTGTATCTCATTGATTAACTGTTATAACTAATTGTATACATCAATTCTTGTACATACTAGCTTTGTAATTTACTAGAAAAGAGCTTTTCTAGCAGATATAAAACATAATTGCTAGCAAAATATGCAAGCATATTGCCAGTTTTCATAAGCTAAAAATTATTAGCCTAAACTTTAGTTTGTGGGAAAGTACAAGATGCGAAAATCATAAATAATTAAGGAAGTCATCTTGTGGAAAAAAGAAGAGAAAATGGGGGAATAGTTTCAAAGGCTATTTCGTTCCTGTTAAATCGTATAACCTTGATTGTGCTTGCAGTCACTCTTGTGTTGTTTGTTGGAGGTAAGTTTGAACTAGCAAGTGCGGCTCAACCTAACGCAGAACTAGAAATTCAAAAATTAACATCCTGTTACGCTCTGGGAACTGACGCTATTGGTAGAGGAAATCTCCAAGAAGGAAAAAATATTTATCGGGATTGTTTTACTCAAGATTCAGTCCTCACCGCCATTTTTCCTGATGGGGCAACTCAAACAAATTATGGGACAGATTCTTGGGCAGATTTTGTCTATTCAGTATTTCAAGGAAATGGTTATACAGCTACTCAACACTTGATGGGTACAATAAACATTTCAGTTCAAAATAATCAAGCAACGATGACTTCTTACCTCCATGCGACTCACAAACGCTCGGAAACCAGCATTGATGTTGCTAATGGCACTTATGAAGATCAAGTCGTCAATAGAAATGGACGCTGGAAAATTCGTAATCGTACCCTTAAACTCATCGATTTCTTGAATCTCAGTTCGCCAACTACTGCTTCTTCAAGCACTAATGCCCGAAGTGCTAACTCCTCAGCTACCTTTGTCAGACCAAATATACCTCGTTTAAAAGAATAATTCTTGAGATTGGAATAACACTAATACGGGTTGGATAAGTATTCTTTACCTCCCTTATGACCGGAAAAAAGGGGTGAATTAAAATATTCACACCCTTTTTTATTTGCCACTTGAGTAAAATATAGTGCAAGATAAACAACCTTTGCAGTCAGTCTTTATTCTGCTTGATATATGAATAGAGAAGTTCGCGATCGCTCCGAGGATTTACAATTAAGCATGGACTATTCCCGTGACTTCGATTACTTACAATAACTACAGTAATGCCCATACGGGGACAAACTCCTAAACAACTGGTGCTAACTACTCGAAAATCACCCCATAATCCCTCAAACTTTAAACGAGATTTCAACCAATTCTCTAAGGCTTCGGAAGCAGTTGAGCCTAACTGCTCGTTTGCACATTGCGAACACACAAGCACCAAACCAGACTTCCATCGGGGAGAAACGGTTGGAATAGAAGTTTCTAATCGAGTATTTATTAGAGGCGATGGTTGCTGAGAATTGGATGCAGACCTCTTAAGGATACGTTTGAATAATGCTTTAATACGCTGTAGGAATTTTTTCATGGACTACCCTACCTATTTATCTGACAAGATAGTGTAAATTTCCTGTTTAGTCTGTTCTAGTAGATCGCCCAAGAAATGCTAGTCTATGCCAAGTCGTTTGTAGGGGATGTAGAATTTTCACCTATAGACGCCAAGGGGACATGATCTTACTATCTTTAATTGCAACTCAGTATTACAATCTAGGGGTTCCCACTCGCTGGGGAAACTACATGGAATTAAAATATGACTAAGCTGATTGAATACGAAGAAGCCAGCGACGAAGTACGTGCAGTGTATGACGACATCCGCGTTACACGTCAGAATGACTACATTAATAACTTTTGGAAAGCCATAGCCAACCATCCTCCCACTCTGCAACGAACGTGGCAAGCGTTAAAAGAAGTGATGGTTAGCCCTGGTGAGATCGATCCACTGATGCGCGAACTGATTTATATTGCTGTGAGTGCGACGAATGGCTGTGAATATTGCGTTGCCTCGCACACAGCAGCAGCGCGTGCCAAGGGTATGAATGATACTATGTTCGGGGAACTAATGGCGATCGCAGCTACTGCCAATATGACCAATCGCCTCGCCAATGGCTATCAGATTCCGGTGGACGAGAAATTCAAGACGTAGGAGTTTAGTCTTGTCTATCCCTACTTAAAAATAAGGTTTAGCAGAATCATTTACTATGCCCAAGGTTCAGATTAACGGGATTGATTTGTTCTACGATATTAAGGGAACGGGTGAGCCTTTACTATTAATAGCTGGCTTTCTTTGCGATCATGCTTATTGGTCGCTGATTATGCCATCGCTGGTTTCGCAGTATCAAGTCATTCGCTTGGATAACCGAGGTATGGGGAGAAGTTCTGCTCCCGAAAACCCCTATAGTCTGAAGCAGATGGCTAGTGACGTTGCAGCATTGCTCGATCGCATCGGAATTGATCGGGTGCATCTAGCAGGTCATTCAATGGGTAGTCAGATAGCCCAAGAACTAGTGTTAGCACACCCTGAAAAGGTAAAAAGTCTGATGCTACTCTCATCTTTAGCAAAAGGTGATGCATTATTCAACAGCATCATCGAGACTTGGGGCGAACTTCCTAGTAATGTAGACCTAAAACTTTATGAAAAAGTCATATTGCCCTGGATATTTACAGATGCGTTCTACTCAATTCCTGACATGATTGAAGGTCTGATTGAATTTGCGATCAGATATCCTTTCCCACCTGCAACTCATTCACTCTATCATCACAGCCAAGCCATCCTTAGTAGTGACACAATAAACCGCCTCCAACAAATTCATTGTCCTACCTTAGTTATGGTTGGTAAACAAGATATTCTCACTCCGCTAAAGTTTTCTCAACAACTTGCTCAAGGTATTCCCAATGCCGAACTTGTAGTCATCGAACGTGGTGGTCACGGCTTCTTGATTGAGTCGCCGGATGCTGTGGTTGCAGCCATGCTCAATTTTCTGGGGAAATTGAAGCCAGCTTATAGCAATTTTTGATTCTTAAGAGAATTTACCAAAGCCTCCACCGCCAGGAGTTTCTATGACAAAAATATCTCCCGTTTTCATCTCTACTGTTGCTGTGCTGTTTAAATTCTCTTCAATTCCATTCTGACGTTGTATCCAGTTTCGTCCTACTTTTCCTGCTTCCCCGCCATTTAATCCAAAGGGAGGAACAAGCCGATGACCAGAGAGAATATTAGCTGTCATCGGTTCTAGAAATCGAATGCGGCGGACAACTCCATTACCACCCGAATATTTTCCTTTGCCACCGCTGTCAGGGCGAAGACTAAAGCTTTCTAATAGTACAGGATAACGGGTTTCTAAAACTTCTGGATCGGTCAAGCGGGAGTTAGTCATGTGAGAATGAACACCATCAGTACCATCAAAATTAATTCCTGCACCAGAGCCGCCGCAGATAGTTTCATAATATTGATATTGCTGATTACCAAAAGTAAAATTATTCATAGTTCCTTGAGAAGCAGCCATAACACCCAAAGCACCATATAAAGCATCAACAATAGTTTGAGAAGTCTCTACATTACCCGCGACTACTGCGGCTGGATAGGTTGGGTTGAGCATACAGCCAACCGGGATAATAATTTCTAAAGGATTAAGACACCCGGCATTGAGAGGAATATTATCATCAACTAAAGTACGAAATACATATAAGACTGCTGCTTGAGTTACAGCTTTGGGAGCATTGAAATTACTATTTAGTTGTAGAGAAGTTCCTGTAAAATCGATGGTAGCACTGCGGTTTTCTGGGTGAATCGTTACTTTAACTTGAATTTGTGCATCATCGTCCATTTTATAAGTAAACGAGCCATCCTTGAGAACTGCGATCGCACGTCTAACCGACTCCTCAGCATTAGCTTGCACAAATTTCATATAAGCTTGAACAGTATCAAGGCTGTATTGTGAAACCATTTTCCGCAGTTCTTGAACTCCTCGTTCATTGGCGGCAATTTGTGCTTTTAAATCAGATAGATTTTGGTCAGGGTTCCGAGCCGGATAAGTATGATTTGAGAGATGCTGTTTGACTGCTGATTCTCGAAAATTTCCCTCTTCAACTAAGAGAAAATTATCAAAGAGAATTCCTTCCTCTTCTACTGTGGTACTGTGTGGAGGCATAGAACCGGGAGTAATTCCACCAATATCTGCTTGGTGTCCGCGAGAAGCAACAAAAAATAGGGGGGTAGGGAATAGAGTATTTTCACTACTTTCCAAAAATACAGGAGTAATTGCAGTTACATCAGGAAGGTGGGTTCCGCCATTATAGGGGTTATTAGATAGATAGACATTTCCTGATTTTAGAGTCTCGCCTTTATCATTAATTAAACTGCGAACACTTTCACTCATTGAGCCTAAATGTACAGGAATATGGGGGGCATTTGCTACTAATAACCCAGAAGAGTCAAAAATAGCACAGGAGAAATCCAGTCTCTCTTTGATATTCACGGATGTGGCTGTGTTTTGTAACACAATACCCATTTGTTCGGCGATAAATTGATAGAGATTTTTGAATATTTCTAAACGGACGGGATCTGGTTGCATTGCTGTGTACATATTTTACTCTTATTCTTTGCTATCATTATCTACCAAAGTGATTTCAAGTAGTCCAATGAAGATTCGCTCTGCTACACCTGATGACGTATTACTAATTTTTTCCTTTATCCAAAAAAAGTCTGAGTTTGATAGAAACATTGGTGCTTATTCTGGTGTACTTCAAGTTACTGAAGATAAAATACGTAAAACAATTTTTGGAACAGTACCTTTCTCTTACGTTTTATTTGCAGAAACCTCAGAGCGTGTGGTTGGGTTCGCTTTATATGGATTTAGATACTCCTCTTTTGTAGGACAACCAAGTATCTGGCTTGATGATTTATATGTGGATGAAGATATGAGAAGTCAGGGAGCAGGAGCCGCGTTAATGAGTTATTTAGCTCAAGTTGCAAAGGATCTTAACTGCACTCATCTTGCTTGGAATGCTGATGTTCGCAACATCCGCGGACTTTGTTTTTATAATAAGCTAGGTGCAAAAATTACGGAGCAAAAAGGTAATCGCTGTTTTTTAACATGGACACCACAAATACTTATTGTATAAGCGGTTTATAGATGCTGTAGAATTAAATGATTGTCCTCAGTTAATCTCGCTTGCCAGTTAGGCTCAACTACAATTGTACTAATTTTTTCGACAACGATCGCAGGCCCATTAATACTATCTTCTGGTTGTAAATCTTCTCGCCGATAAACAGGCGTATCATACCATCTGTCAGCAGTAAACATCTTTACTATCTCAACAGCTTCGGGCGCTTCATCTATAGAACGTGTACGAGTAATTAAGGATTCTTCGGGAGTTTCCATCTTCTGAATTACTTCCACTGAAGCGGATTCGACAATTAAAGTTTTCTCTAATTGAATGAAACCATAACGGGATTTATGTTCAACCTCAAATTCTTGTCGCATAAGTCCCACATTATCGGCAAAGCTAATGGTCAAAGTAGAGTTAGTCCCTTCATATTTCAAGTTGACTTTTTGGACTATTTCTGTTTGAGTATTAGCTTCATTTATTTCACTTCTAGCTTGAGTTTCTAAATATTCCATTAACTGGTGTAATTTAGGAATTAATGCTTGAGTTAAAGGTTGTTCAACTCCTCCTTCTCTAATTGCTCGCACATCAGCTAATCCCATTCCGTAAGCAGAGAGAACTCCCGCATAAGGATGTAAAAATATTGTTTTCATTCCCAAAGTATCGGCAATTAAACAAGCAACTTGCCCACCTGCACCGCCAAAACAACAAAGCACATATTGGCTGACATCATAACCCCGTTGCAGACTGATTTTTTTAATTGCGTTTGCCATATTTTCCACTGCGATCGCAATAAATCCTGCGGCTACTTGTTCGGGAGTACAATGATTTAATGTAGCGGCTTGAATGTCTTGGGTTAATTGGGTAAATTTTTGAATAACAATATCTTTATCTAAAGGTAAATTGCCATCAATGCCAAAAACTGAGGGAAAATATTGTGGGTGAATTTTACCTAACATTACATTGGCATCAGTAACCGTTAATGGCCCGCCACGTTGATAACAAGCAGGGCCAGGATTTGAACCAGCAGATTTAGGGCCAACACGATAACTAGAACCATCAAAAAAGAGAACTGAACCACCACCAGCAGCAATAGTATTAATTGCTAATACAGGAACTCGCATTCGCGCCCCAGCGATTTCCGAATCTAGTTGTCGTTCGTACTCTCCTTTAAAGTGGGCAACATCTGTACTTGTCCCTCCCATATCAAAGGTAATAACTAACTCAAAACCTGCCCTTTTACTAGTTTGTACTGCGCCGACAATCCCGCCAGCCGGGCCGCTTAAAATACTATCTTTGCCTTGAAATTGTTCAGCTGCAACTAACCCCCCGTCAGATTTCATAAACATTAATTTGACGTTGGGTAACTGGCTCGCTACTTGGTTTACATAGCGGCGCAGAATAGGAGTTAAATAAGCATCGACTACTGTTGTATCTCCCCGGCTAACCAACTTCATTAAGGGACTAACTTGATGGGATACAGATATTTGGGTAAAGCCGATTTCTTGGGCAAGCTGGGCTATTTGTTGTTCGTGTTTAGGATAGCGATCGCTGTGCATAAAAACAATAGCACAACTCCGAATTCCTGTATGGTAAACTGCTTGTAAGTCACTTTTGGCTTGTTCAATATTTATCGGTATTAATTCATTTCCATAAGCATCGTAGCGTTCGTTTATCTCAACAACCTGCTCATAAAGCATGGTTGGTAAAACTATATGACGGGCAAAGATGTTAGGACGGTTTTGGTAGCCAATTCGCAGTGCATCTTTAAATCCTTTAGTTATCAGAAGAACAACTCTGTCTCCTTTCCTTTCTAATAGCGCATTTGTTGCTACTGTTGTCCCCATTTTTACCACTTCTATGGCTTCAGTAGGAATGGGTTCGTTGCTAGCAATACCCATGATATCTCGAATACCTTGGATAGCTGGATCTTGATATTGTTCGGGATTTTCTGAAAGTAGTTTGTAGACTATAATCCATTGCTGATTAGGCAGAGGGACAATTAAAAAACGTTCGGTATGTTTTGAAAGTCTATCGATAATTGCTTGATTATTAGTAACAGCAACAATATCTGTGAATGTACCACCACGGTCAGCAAAAATTTTCAACATTACTCTGTTTCCTGTATAATCATAAAAAATTAGGAAATAGCTCTAAATATCTGTTGTCAATTAATATTCATCTACAAATTGAGGATGAACCCAGAGAAATTCACGGCGTTTGTTCTGCACCCGCACTAGACCACCAAAACTAGGATCTTTTTCTTTCAATAAGGCGTGTAATTCTCGCAAAATCGAGCCTTGGGCGCGGATTGCATCGCCTTCCAAGAATGAGGCATCGCTCTTGGACTTTCCAGCCAAAGCCATATCACTTCCCTTCAAAGTAGACTCGATGCTTTTTTGTCCCAAATCGAGTTGTTCTTCAATGGCTTTGTAGGTAGTATCATCCAGTATAAATTTAGTTGCCGAACCTGCCACAGGTAAAACTAAGCTCAAAGTTCCGGTCAAAATTCTGAGATAGGGGACTGCCTTGGTGAACCACTCACGCGGCAAGTCCAATTCATAGACTCCCTTTTTCTTGTCATTGGGATTTAAGGCTGGAAGTGGCTGACGTGCGTGTTCGCACCAAAGGGTGAGTTGAAACTTAGCACTCATCCATTTGGGGCGATCGAAAAATTTCGGATCGATAGGCTTAAAGCTAAACAGGCGCGGGCCGTCTTTTGCTTCATCGGTGAGCATCTGCATTAGTTCTGCAAACTGCTGATCGACCTGGCTTAAAATGGTACGTTGCTCTTGAGATAATACCTGAAAACGTGCTTGATCTAGGCGATCGTACATAACCAAATCTTTGCGGATGACGTTTAACTCGTCTTTCACAATGTATCGGAACTGCTCAATGCCAATTTCTTGGGATGGGGGTTGAGCAGTTGGCGCATTATTCAGCAATTGATCGATGTTTTGCCATTCGCCACACCCGGAAATGGGACACGGGAACTCATGGCGATTTTTCTTTTTGCTTTCAATTAGTTTTTGTACCTCAAACAGTCCGTTTCCAGGGGCATTCATACCGCAAGTTTCAATGCAGGGAACCATGACGTTACAACGCAATCCTTCCCAGAAATTCTCGACTAGCCATTTAATCTCTTCTGTAAGATAGGACAGAAACCTTTCGGGATAAGCTGCCCGTACTGTAATTTTTACATCAGTGCCAACATACTCCAGCAATGCCCGACCGTTGTAATCGTTGTCAAGCATTAAGCCCCGTTGCCAGTGGATGCTGTTTTCGTAATTAGCCCGCCCCAGTGAGTATTTGTGCAACCGGACAATCAACTGGTAAAATAATCCTTCTGCAACTGCAAACTGTCCACGACTATCCACAATGCGGCAGATTTGCACCTGTTGTCTGTCTCCCGCTTCCGGTTGTTCTTCCCAATTGGGTAATCGCTCCGGGCGTGTGTCGGGAACGAGTTGAGCAATGAGGCTGGTATTGCTAGTTTCTGATGGATCGAAAACCACTTTGTAGGATAGATCAAAGCGTTTCATCAGCCGCAGAAAGATTGGATGCAATTTTGAGGGGTAGCCTTCTTCGCCTGCAAATGGGGGATGGCTCCACAACTGGCCCAGATGCTCAAATTCCACCAAACCGTTGCGTTTGCGTGTCGTTTCATCATCTAGCACGAAGCTGATCGCTTTTGCCAACCAGTCGGGTTTGAGGATGACGATATCGCGTAGTGTTGGGTCGTAATGGTAATGGATGAAATGCCCTAATATATGGGAGATGCGAAGGAACAGTTCTGCTTGCTCATCATCGATTCCCTGTTCAGCGCAGATGGCAATAACATCATCGTAGGGAAGATAGGCTTTGTCACTTGTCTGTAAGGTTTCCCGCACCCGTTGCCACTTTGCTGGAACGGAACGCCCCATTTCGGGAAGAGATGCAGCGACACGAGCAATAGTATCTTTTAATTCTGCAAGCCCAGTGCAATGTGTCGTATCTTGGTTGGGTTTGCTGTCTATATGGAAGAAATCAATTACCGTATCTTTGCCGAATTGATCGAGAATTTCTTGTCTGTTAATATCCGGTTGTCGCTGTCCGGGGCCGCCGTGGGTTGCGACGACCAACACCTTTGCATCTGGTTCTCGATTTTTGATCAGCGTAATCCACTCTTTGACGAAGCCCTGCTGGGGGCCTTCTCGTGGTTTCCACACCACTAGATACACGGCTGGCGCACTGAAAAACAACTGGTGCGTCGGTCGATAAACTCGTTGACCGCCAAAATCCCAACCATTCAACGTGATTTCTATGCCACTGTCAGGAGCAGTGACGGTTACAGGCTTAATCTCAATTCCGTGAGTCGTGGGGCGATCGTCCACCCATTTATCCTCCCGCAACGCTCCTAACAGACAACTCTTGCCGACCTCACCCTCACCGATTAAAATCAGCTTGGCTTCATTTAGCGTTAACTGCTCCTCTGCTTTTGCCCGCAGGTATTGCAAGACAGCATCAAGTCCCTGTTCATATGCCGCAGCTAGTTCAGCGTTCAAGGGATTTTGGTCAAGATTAAGTTCAACTAACTGAGTTAGTTTAGTAAAACTGTGAGGCAGTGATGTCAGATGATTTCCATGAATGTTTGCTATAAAAATTTGGTAAGAGGAAATTCGCTTTCCTCCTAAGTAGAGTTTTCTTAACTGTGTTAAATTACCGATTTCATTGGGAAGCTGCTCAATTTTATTGTTGATCGCATAGAGTTCTCTCAAACCTTCTAAGCTCGTGATTACGTTTGGAAACGAGACAAATTTATTTTCAGAAAATGATAGTGAAGTTAGTTTTGTTAGATTCTTGATTGATTCTGGCAGTTCCGTCAATTGGTTGCTGGAAAGGTTAAGCTCGTACAACTGGTTCAGAAATGCGATCGCCTCTGGTAATACCGTCAAATTGTTACTGGAAAGGTCAAGATTTTGCAACTGGGTCAGGGATGCGAGCGCCTCTGGTAATACCGTCAAATTGTTACTGGAAAGGTCAAGATTTTGCAACTGAGTCAGGGATGCGATCGCTTTTGGCAGTTGGGTCAGTTCGTTGTTGGAAAGGTAAAGCTGTTGCAACTGAGTCAGAGATGCGATCGCCTCTGGCAATGCCGTCAATTGATTATTGGAGAGGTTAAGCGTTTGCAACTGAGTCAGGGATGCGATCGCCTCTGGCAGTTCGCTCAGTTGGTTATCCGAAAGGTTAAGCTTTTGCAACTGAGTCAGGGATGCGATCGCTTCTGGCAATGTCGTTAATTGGTTGTTGTCGAGGTAAAGCTGTTGCAACTGAGTCAGGGATGCGATCGCTTCTGGCAATTGGGTCAGTCGGTTGTTGGAGAGATTAAGCTGTTGCAACTGCGTCAGGGATGCGATCGCTTCTGGCAGTTCCGTCAATTGGTTGTTGTCGAGGTAAAGCCGTTGCAACTGAGTCAGGGATGCGATCGCCTCTGGTAGTTCGCTCAGTTGGTTGTGGGAGAGGTTAAGCTTTTGCAACTGAGTCAGGGATGCGATCACTTCTGGCAGTTCCGTCAATTGGTTGTTGTCGAGGTAAAGCCGTTGCAACTGAGTCAGGGATGCGATCGCCTCTGGTAGTTCGCTCAGTTGGTTGTGGGAGAGATTAAGCTTTTGCAACTGAGTCAGGGATGCGATCGCCTCTGGCAGTGCTGTCAGTTCCATGTTGCTGAGATCAAGTTCTATTGCTCCCTCTTGCCGTGCCTGTTCAATACACTGTTCTGCTTCCCAATAAGCTCTATCTCTTGCCATGACCAAATCCTTTTTCTCACTACCAAAATCGGAGTAATAGCCAGACTTTTTCTAGGTAACAGCCTATACAGGTGGTTTAGCCAGAAAATCTCAGCCTAACATTCTAGCAACGCTAAGGGTGAAAATTTAACCACGTCAAATAATATTGACAATTAGATAGGTTGTTGATTTAACGGAATTACAATTACAAATTCTGTTCCTTTTCCAAGAGCAGAAATACATTCTAATTTTCCCTGATGTTTTTGAGTGATAATCTGATGACTAATAGATAAACCTAACCCAGTACCTTTATTAACTGGTTTAGTAGTAAAAAATGGTTCAAATAATTGTTTTTGTACCTTTTCGGGAATGCCTATCCCATTGTCGCCAATGCAAATAACTACCTGATTGTCGTTAGTAAGTTTAGTCTGAATGTGTATCTGGGGAGTAGAAAGCGCTTTTTCCCCTACTTCCCGCTCCCGTTCGGCTTCGCTCACGGCAAGCCCATTTTCTACAGCCTCTTCTAAAGCATCGATCGCATTTGCTAAAAGATTCATAAATACTTGATTCAGTTGTCCAGCATAACATTCTACTAATGGCAGGTCGCCATATTCTTTAATCACCTCAATTGCTAGATTGGTAGAAGATTTAGGTTTGAGGCGATGTTCCAAAATCATTAATGTATTATCTATACCCTCATGGATATTCACAGCTTTCATCTCTGTATCATCTAAGCGGGAAAAGTTTCGCAGAGATAAGACAATTTCTGTGATTCGTTCCGCACCAACTTTCATAGAAGTTAGCAAGTTGGGCAAGTCTGCAATCAGAAAATCTAAGTCGATTGCTTCTGTTTGTTTTTGAATTTCCGTTACTGGATTAGGATAGTTTTGCTGGTATAGTTGCAACAGTCTCAACAAGTCTTGGATATATTGATTGGCATAGCCGACATTGCCAGAAATAAAATTGATTGGGTTGTTGATTTCGTGCGCTACACCTGCTACTAACTGCCCCAAACTCGACATTTTTTCACTATGCACCAATTGAGATACTAGCTGCTTTGCTTCTTGACGCAATTGTGCTTCTGAATATCGCAATATCTGCTCTGCTTGTTTGCGCTGGGTAATATCGTGGAGAATGACGACATATTCCTGAAAATCTTGATGAGGTCTATCTGAGATGGAAACTTCCAGAGTTCTGTTTTTCCCATTGCCGATTAAAATTTGTTCGCTACGCTTTGTCCACTGCTCTGGATAGGATACTAATGCAGGTAGCCATTTGTTAAGGTGATTTCCCCGCAACTCAGATGGGTTAACACCAAAAAACGATTCGGTGGCTGGGTTAGCTTGCCGGATAATGCCTTGATTATCTACGACTAAAATCCCATCTTGGGCAACAGTAAACAAGTGTTCGGCAGCTTCTCTGGCTTCTGCGATCGCCACCACTTGCGGTAAACTTGTCCAACAAGCGATCGCTACTCCCACAAATGCCACGCTCATCAGTAGCACTACAAATATATTCTCACCGCCCGCAGTTCCCACATTATTAAGTTTGACGCCAAATAACCAGCCAACTCCCACGGCGCTGCACAGTAAAAAAATCAGGATGCTCACTTGAAGAATTACTGAATCTTTGATAATGACTACAGGGCGGGTACGATATCGTCGCATCCACCAACTAGGATGGAATGCAGGGAAGTCTACACGGCGAATCACTGCATCTATGCCCATGACAGCAATGGGAGATAATAACCCAATTAGCAAGTTAAGCCAACCCCAGGCAAATCCGCCTACCAACAGCACTACAACTTCTAACAGCAGAATGGCTAGAGATATGCGGGGGAACAAAACTTCCGGGCGATCGCGCCGCAGCCAAAGCCCCAGATGCAGTAACATAAATGAGACAAACCAACCGATGTTACCAACAGCGACGATTCGCGCCACATCTCCCCAAATCAGATAGATTAAGCACAATACCAGTGTCAATGTCAATGCTGGGACAAACACACCCCGATGGGAGACAACGGAAAATACTGGCGAAATATGGTTATCTAAAGCCAGTTGATACAAAATTCGCGGGCAATTAGAAACCACCGTTGCCGAACCGAGTAGACAAGCTGCTACTAGCAAAAAAGAAATACTGATACCAGCGAATCTTCCCCAAAAGGGCTGGGAAGCAGCCACAAGATTCAAAAAAGCATTGTCTTTAAGATTCGGATTTGTTGCTAATCGCATTACTACCCAAGAACCCCCCAAAAAGATGGGTGGCATCATCCAAGCGGCAATGTCTAGAAAGCGCAGCGTTTGAGTTGGGTTGCGGCTATCGGCAACAAAGGAAGAAGCTGTTTCACAGCTGTAGGTTGCATAAGTGACAAAAAAGAACCACTTTGCCCAATCCACGAAGCTCAAAGATGACCAACTGCTAGGAAAAAACCCAGGACTAACGGGAGAAAATGTTAACCAGCCAAGACCTTGCACACAGAAGGTCATTAGCAATCCAAAGGCTGGAATGACAAAAAACAAATGTAAAATACTCAGGGCGCGAGTCCCACTAAACGCCACGATAAAGGGTAACAGTGTAAAGCTAATATCTAGAAATATCTCTGGACAGGCAATACCCAGCGGCTCCAAATTTACTTTAATTAAGTCTCTGAGTACGATTGTATTAACTGAGAGGTAGGAAACCCAATTGAGGAGATATCCAATTGCTGCATAACGAGCTAGTCCTGGGTAATTTTGCAGTAGCTTGGTAGCATAGTTAGGTGTTCCTCCAGCTACATTGATGAAATGCATACCTAAGCGTTTTACCTGATAATTAAGCAGCATTCCAAAAATCACCGCAGGTATCCAAACAAAAATAGCTTGGGAACCTAGAGCAGCATGAATCGCTGGAACCAATGCTGTCCAAGAAATATGAGCTGTCAAACCAAAGCCCCAACTTTCAACAGCACTCAAGCTTCTAGTTAAGCGAGGGTAAGAAGATTGGCCCAATGTGGAATGAGCAAAGTTGGACATGATTAGCAGTGTTCGGTGGGATACTGTAATTAAGCTTATTAGCTAGAGTTCCCATCTACTAAATCTTCTGCACAAAAACTTTTTGTAAGGAATCATACTTAGGTGTTTAGTATATCACCAGAGAAAATTACCTTAGTTAATGTTCACAGGTGGAGCGGTCGCTGTTTTTACTCGACAGTTGGTGTTCACAGGTGGAGCGATCGCTGTTTTTACTCGACAGTTGGTGTTCAAAGGTGGAACGATCGCTGTTTTTGCTCGACAGTTGGTGTTCAAAGGTGGAATGGTGAAGTTTTGAGGTCGAGTCTAGAAGCGTGGGAACCTGCGATCGCCACAATCCAATCCTTGATACAGGCTAAATTATTAATTAGTTTAATTTTCCTGCTGCGCGTCTAAGCAGCAACTCGTCGTCAGGCATCGCCTCTGTAAAACCTGAAATGACTAACGAAAAACTGCTGGAAATTATTGAACAAGCTGCCAGAGAAAAGCTGACAAAATTAAACCTTTCTGGCAAAGGCTTAACAACCCTGCCACCGGAAATTGTCAAACTCACCAACCTGCGATCGCTCTACCTCCGCAGTAATCAACTGAGCAGTCTGCCACCGGCAATTGGCCAACTCACCAACCTGCAAACCCTCGACCTCCGCTACAATCAACTGAGCAGTCTGCCATCGAAAATTGGCCAACTCACCAACCTGCAAACCCTCGACCTGGGCAGTAATCAACTGAGCAGTCTGC